>JBEKAT010000044.1:0-17982 GCA_050015775.1 Sedimentisphaerales bacterium
AACGATATGGCAAAAATTGCCACTAACGGGATTAGGTTATACGGCGTCGGAATCAAAGAGTTTAAAAGGCCGGCTACCACATACAGACTGGCCAGCAGATAGCATATACCAACCGTTCGTTTTATAGATATGCCCCTGTCAATCATCATAGAGCCATTCACGGAAGATTTATCTATTGATAACGTTCCTGGCTGGGATTCTATGGCCCATGTCAGCCTGATTCTCGCCCCCCAAAAAGAATTCGCAATATCCATCTCGTCTGCGGATGCGATGGAGTTAACCAGCGTAAAAAATGTTATTCAGTATCTTGCTAACCGGATTGCTTAAAATGGAACCGACATCAATTTACTTTTTAGATGATTATTGGGTTAGTAGGGGCAATAAAAAATTACTTAACTATATGGGCCCTCCGCTTAAAGAAAATTTGCCGCTGGCTGATGTTAAAAAATTTGCTCGTAAAAAAGGCGTATTGTGTTTGATGTGGAACTACGACCACGATTATACCAAAGAAGGTCCATGGTTCAGATGCATATGTGACAAAGCTGATTACGATATAAGCCAAATCGAGCGAAAAAAAATCCGTTATTACATACGCTGTGGTTTAACAAAGTGTACTATTAGGCAGGTTGATTTTCAGTGGTTAGCGGATAATGGATACAATACCTATGTCAATGCGGCTTCCCGATATAATAATTTCACAGTTGAAACCAAAGAGCGATTTAGAGAGCGAATGCTTGCTTATAAAAACGTTCCCAATTCGGAAGCATTCGGTGCATTTGTTGACGAGAATCTGGCCGCATTTATGACTGTATTTATTTACGGGGATAGCGTTCTCAATCCCAGAGCACATTTTGACCCTGCATATTCCGATTTTTGTCCGATGTATGCTCTATATTACTGGGCGGCAAAGCACTATCTCACCGAAAAAGGTTACAAAGAATTCGATCGAGGCGAACGCCACCTGGCGCACGAAACAAATTTTGACGAATTTCTCCTGCGTATGGGATATCGTAAGGTATATTGCCGTCTTGGTCTTTACATGGCCTTTCCGGTTAGACTGATACTTGGCATAATAAGAGTTTTTAGAAAAATTCTCAAGGCCATACTCCCAAACCGATCTTATTTCATTCTGGAAAGTTTAATGTTATTTCAGGACATAGCTACGGCCACAAAAAAAATAGGGGATGCCCCATCAATTAGGATTTCGGCTCGCAGCAAATGACTAAAGAAACTTGTGAAAACAGGTATGCGCAAATCTTAAAGGCGCAGGGCGTCTATGTAATCACCATAGATTGTGTTGACTGGTATGAGTACGGTGGTTTTATGATGCCGGCTTATTTGCCGCATTGCTGCCCTGATATAAATTCAGAAATGGCTCGCAAAGCCGTTCTTATATCGGGCAAACCTTTTGCGAGATGGCACAGCCTATACGGGTTAGTAGAAAACAGCGAGTGGTGGTATATTCTCAGAAAGGAGGCATGGTCACTGGACCAGTGCAGCGCCAATACGCGGAGCAAAATACGCAGAGGTTGTAAGCAATTGGAATCACGGCTGTTAAACCCGGCGGAGTTGCAGGAGGCGGCGTACGACGTATGTATTAAAGCCGTGGCTCGATATGGACATAAGGAATTTCTCCCTTCACGCGAGGCGTTTGAAAAGAAAATAAAAGCTGCTGCGGCCATGCCGGAAACACTCGAGTTCTTTGGCGTATTTTCAGGTGGTCGGCTCGTCGGGTTTTCCGAGAATTATATCCAGGACAACGCCGTATTTTGTGAAAGTATATGGTATGACCCTGCATTTCTGCCGGTGTATTCGAGTTATGTTCTGACAGCGGAAACGTTGAAAAATTATTTAAATGAACGCCGTTTCAAATATGTGCTCGATGGCTGCAGGAGTCTTTATCATAGGAGTGAAATTCAGGACTATTTGATACAGACATTTGGTTTTACTAAGGAATATGCCCTTCTTAACGTAGCGTATCGTCCGGTTTTTGGGGCGATCATGAAAACGGCATATGCCGCCAAGGGGCCTATATGGCATTTAAACCGCATTTGGAAAAATAACACATTGGACAAAGTCGGCGGCATTTTAAAGCAGGAGTACATAAGAAGAACAAGCGAAAATCAGGCGCGATTGTTGGGTAAATAGTGAATTTCCGGCGAGTATGTTATTTATAGTGCACGCCAGAAAATAACCAATTGTTATTATTTGTGTTTGGCTCCCCGCAAACCCTCCATTTTCAAAAACCCCATTCTCCAGACAATCAGGAACGATATGGCAAAAATTGCCACTAACGGGATTAGGTTATACGGCGTCGGAATCAAAGAGTTTAAAAGGCCGGCTACCACATACAGACTGGCCAGCAGATAGCATATACCAACCGTTCATCTGGTCGTAAATGTGGCCGCGGTCCGAGACAAACAATGGTCTTTTATTGATAAACCGTCTTAATAAGGCAGTACCCGTGTCCAATATCGGCAGCCCGAACACGATTATTGAGGCAATCCACCATCGCGGAGCTTTACGGGCGAGCAGCATCATTATTGCTGCGACGACAAACCCGAGCATCATAGAACCCGCGTCGCCCATGAATATCTTGGCGGGATGTCGATTGAAAGGCAAAAATCCGCAAACTCCGCCTACCAGGGCAAAACAAACTATAACCCTGACCATATCGCCCTGTTCACTGAAGCCGTAAGTGGAACGATGAACCGCAAGCAACAGCATCCCTACGGTGATTATTGCGGTAACGCCCCCGCACAGGCCGTCGAGTCCGTCGAGCAGATTCAGCGAGTTGGTGGTGCCAAGAACAAAAAAAATAACGACCGGAATACCGATTGCCATCTCGATGCCATCAGACATCTGAAAACCACGAGGCGCGACCATTTCACTAAAGTCCGGCCAGATACCCGCCAGCAAAATGGTTGATGCAGCTATGGTCTGGCCGAGTACCTTCTGTGCGGGGCTGATATCAAAAAGATCGTCCAGAACGCCGGTGAGACAGGCAATAGCAGCACCGGCGAGAATACCAAAAAGCCACCGCATCACTTCCGGCAGGAGGTCGTGTCCACGAATGAGATAAACGCCGCACAATATGCCGACGGAAAAACCGACCAGAACCCCGACGCCGCCCAGGTAGGCAACCGGCTTTTTATGCGTCTTAACGAGGTTGTCGGGTTTGTCAATGATATTCAACCGCAGTGCGATACTTTTGCATAGCCAGGTAGCAGCCACCGCACAGGCAAAGGACGCTACGAACACAGGCCAAAACTGAGCGGACCAGTCGAGCGGTCTTTTAGGTCCCAGAAAGCCATCTAACATATTCTTTGCACCAAACCATCTTTTGACACAAGAATAATTTTCATTATCGGGAGTCGGATTCTACGGTTTTACGCCGGTTTGTCCAGAAAAAACCTTTGGACATTATGCGATTTTGATATATAATCCGCGGGCAGATTAGTATGTGGTGGTTGCTGGGTGGAAAATTGCAATAAACAGCTGCCAAATGCGTCTAACAGTCCAGATTTATGCATAATGCAGGGGACGAATCGTAAATGCGTGTTTTGCTTTCCAGCGTTGGGAGACGTGGTTACCTGGTAAAGTACTTCAAGCAGGCAGTGGGGAACGCCGGCGAGGTATGGGGTGCAGATAGCAGTTCCTATGCTCCTGCATTTCGATATTGCGACCATGTTGTGCTGTTGCCCAGGGTAGGGGAAGCAGGCTACGCCGATAAACTCCTCGCTCTGTGCAGGAAAAACAAGATAGATGTGGTCGTGCCGCTGATAGACCCTGAGTTGGAGATTCTGGCGGCTGAGTATGACAAATTCCGCAGCAACGGTGTTATGGCGGTGGTTTCGCCTGCCAGAACGATTGATATCGCTTTTGACAAGTACCAGACCTGGCTGCACGCAAAGCAGGCCGGTATCGATGTCCCTGAAACGGTTACGACTATAGAAGAGGCCCTTAAGTTTATCTCGGTGGGAAAATTTTCCTGGCCGGTAATGGTAAAGCCGCGAAGGGGAAGTGCCTCAATGTATGTTTATAATTGTCGCAACGAAGACGAATTGCAATTGGCGTTTAGAAACTGCCCGGCGCCTATGATTCAGCAATTTGTCTCTGGCGACGAATACGGCTACGACATTTTCTGCGATGGTGATTTCAAACCAGTAAGCGTTTTCTGTAAGCTGAAACTGGCAATGCGGGCGGGCGAAACCGACAAGGCGGTCAGCGTCAACGAGAAAAAGCTTATAGATTTGGGTATGAAAATAGCCCGGGCATTTCCTATATTTGGGCCGGCGGATGTGGATGTAAGAACTGGAAATAACGGGCCCGTGTTGCTCGAAATAAATCCTCGTTTTGGCGGCGGGTATCCTTGTTCTCACTTGTGCGGGGCTGATTTTCCCGCCAAACTGGTCGCCATTTGCAAAGGACAGAAACTCATCCCGAATATCGGTGATTATCCGGCGGGCGTTTATATGTTCAAACAGGATGAAATCATCTCACCCACTGCCGAAGAGCTAAAAAACATTGCCGGCGAACATGGCCCCAAGGCCCCTTGAAGCCCTTGCTCGCCATCAGGGCATTTCCGCTTTAGAGGTATCATTGGTTAGAAGATATTTAACTGGCTCCGCGATGTTGCTTGTTCTGGTATTTTGCACGATTGCTTCGGCGTTGGAGCCAAACGAGATTCTCGTTATCGTCAACGGGGATATTGAGGCGTCGGCGGATTTGGGGCAGTACTATTGTCAGCGGCGCAATATCCCAAAAGAAAATATCCTGGCCCTGCCTCTCGGCAAAAACCTTGCTGATTCGATTGGCCGCGATGATTACAACAAAAACATAGCCGAGCCGGTTCGAAAACGCTTAGCTGACCAAAAACCCGGACAGCCAATCAGGTGCCTGCTTACAACATACGGCGTGCCGTATAAAGTAGGTCCTCGCGGTCCCCTCAAAGAACAGCAGGAGCAACTCAAACAACTCGAAACAACCGCCGGGCAATATGAAAAACAGCTCAGGGATTCGCAGCCGGCGGATGTGAATGCCAGAATCAGGAAGGAGCTTGGCAGGGTAAAAGCCGAAATTGACTGGATTTCAGGCAGGGAAACCGAGGCGAGCGTTGACAATGAGTTGTCGATGGTATTGTTTAGCCCTTATGAGCTTTATCGCTGGCAGCCAAATCAGTTGAACAGGCATAGCGGGTATCCCGAAGGTTTAATTCTGACAGTTATGGTGTCGCGCCTCGACGGCCCCTCTCCACAGATTGCCCGCGGTCTTGTCGATAAGGCCATATATGCCGAAAAAACCGGTCTCCACGGCTTTGCTTACATTGACTCTCGCGGAATCCCCGACGACAAAACCCCCGGCTCTTATGGGAATTTCGACCAGAAGTTGCGCAATCTCGCGGTTTTATTGCGTTTTCGCACGACTTTGCAGGTCAGGGAGGAACGAACCGAAAAGCTCTTTGAGCCGCACAGTTGTCCCCAAACGGCGATTTACTGTGGCTGGTACAGCTTGAAAAAATACGTCGATTCCTTCGATTTCGTGGATGGCGCGATAGGGGCTCATATTGCTAGTTTTGAGGCGATTGACCTTAGAGATCCAAATAGCACAGAATGGTGTCCTTCAATGCTGATTCACGGCGTTACCGCGACTTTTGGCCCCGTGGCGGAACCATATCTCAACGCGTTCCCGGACCCCGAGGAGTTCTTCCTTGAATTAATAGAAAGCAAATGCCTCGTAGAGGCGTTTTATCGCACACAGCCGTTTTGCTCATGGCAAATGATGCTGATTGGCGACCCACTTTATACCCCCTTTGCCAGAAAAGGTTCCTGATACCGCTTTCTCGCGAATAAGCAAGTTGCTGTTGCGGCAGCGATGACTGCGCCTCCTGAAAATAGCATTTCCGCTGTTGTAAAATACCTGCCAAAAAGCATCGACGAGCCCTTCACAAAAAACATCAGGCCAAGAGGCAAGCTCATTATCAGCAACAATCGACGGATTGTTGTCTTGGGCGAGAGGTAGAGATTAATCAGTTGCGTCCATATCAATGTGAAGCCAGCATAAGCAAGGACGTGATAAACAGCATCTAAAGTCGGCGCTACTTTTGACAGGTCGGCGCTTATAAGCGTTGCCATTCCGAAAATTGATATTGCCCAGACCGCCAGCAATGACGGCCAGAATGTCAGAAAAGTGACGATAATCAATCCTGCCGATACCCCCTTTGCATCTGCCGTGAAGTCCCAAAAATCACACGTCCTTCCAGTATATGGCTGCGATAATTCATCGACCCCGCCGCATATGATGGCCCCCAGAAAAATCAGCCATACCGCCAGTTTACGCCAATTGGCTTTCTTGTCGGGATTGATGGAAAACCACAGCAGAAAAAACAGGTTCATATACGCAAGAAAATGAAGCCACTTGTCCGACACCTTTGCCTGGTAAACCACTTGGGGTATCGGTATATGTGTTGAGACAAACAGCGTAATAAAGTAAGACACTGCAACTGCGATTATTATTTTATGTCTGCCAGTCAGTCCCACAACCACCTCTGAATTTTTATTGAATATTGATAATTGATAATTCGCCCGCGACGGTCATAATAATCGATTATCAGTTATCACTCATCAACTATCAATAAGGAGATATTTAACATAGGAGCAATGTTATGTTACATTCGATTGTAGAGTTTTTTAAATCCGCGGTTATGGAGCAGATAGTCGGCGACCCTTTCTGGGCCACGATTGCCCTCATAGGCCAATTTACCTTTGCCGCAAGGTTCGTTCTCCAGTGGCTGGTTAGCGAATATAAAAAACGCTCTCATGTGCCCATACCATTCTGGTATATATCCATTGTGGGCAGTTGTATTTTGCTCGCTTATTCGATACACATTAAAAACCCCATCTTTATGCTGGGTTTTTCGCTCAACACCCTGATTTATGTGCGAAACCTTCATCTTATTTACAAGTATGGGGAAAATGAACCGGCGGGCAGCGCAGGTTAGAAACCTTGTTCGATTAAAATTTGGAGGGCCAAAGTTATGAGATGGCTTAAAGATTCTCAAATGTCAGGCCGAATGCTAATGGCTGGTTGCTGTTTGGCTGTTCTGCTCGCCGCAGTGTTGCCTGCGTTTTGCGAGGTCCCGAGACGAACTCGGGCAGGCGACTTGAAAGTGATTCAGCTTCCTGAGCCGAACGTGGCCGGGCCGGTAAGTTTGGAAACGGCAATCAGTATGCGGCGAAGCGTTCGGCAGTTTGCCGACACGCCGCTCAATTATGCTCAAATTGGACAGCTTGCTTGGGCTGGTCAGGGTATAACCGATAAGCAGCAAGGCCTTCGCGCCGCGCCCTCGGCGGGGGACTTGCATCCTATAGAGCTTTATTTGGTCACGCCGGAGGGCGTATTCATTTATAACCCCGAAGGGCACTCGCTTAAGCAGATTTCCTCCCTCGACCTGCGAAAGCAACTCTCTACCGCGGCTTCAGGACTGGGACCGGTCGAAGATGCGACGTGTGATATCGTAATCGCCGGCTCCGCCCGAAAGGTCGCAGTCAAATACGGCAATAAAGCCCAAAAATTGATGCTGCTCGAGGCGGGCCACGTTGCCGGGAATATCCAGCTGCAGGCCGTATCGCTGGGACTGGCCTCGATGCCTGTTGGCGATTTCGAAACAAGAAATGTCGCCAGGGTCTGCGAATTGCCCGCCGAGCTTGAGCCGCTGTTAATTGTCTGCGTAGGTCATCCGTTTGTGCAGCAAAAATCTCAGGACCAATCACAGCCCGCCGTCCAAATCACAAAAAAGGCCGTCCTGATTGTTCCTGCCGCCCAGTTTGCCGATGTCGAACTTTTTGAGACCCAGCGAATTTTGAATGAGGCGGGTATCGCGTCCGTTGTCGCAAGCTCAAAGATTGGGGTGATACAGGGGGCATTTGGCGGTATTGTCGCTTCGGAGATTACCCTCGATAGCTTGAAGGTCGAGGATTATGAAGCGGTGGTCTTTATTGGCGGCCCCGGTGCTGCTGATTATTTCAATAATCCTGTCGCTCTTCGTATCGTCCGGGAGGCCTCTGCCAGAAACAAAGTCATCGCGGCCATTAGCGCTGCCCCAATGATTCTGGCTAACGCCGGCGTCCTGCGGGGTATCCGGGCCACCGGCCTGCTCCAGCAGCGGGAACAAATGAAAAAAGCCGGGGCACAATTCACCGGCTCCGCCGTTGAGCGAGATGGGCACATCATAACCGCAAACGATTCGTCGGTGACTGTGCAGTTTGCCCGCGCTATTGTTACTGTGCTTAAAGCAAATCTGCCGAAACCGGACAAAACGCCGACAAAGTAATCTGGGCGGGCCTACTTTAAACCGTTGCCGTGATTGTAACGGTTTGTAATCGGCAGACGCCTGTCCCGCCCGAATGCTTTGGGCGTGATTTTCACCCCAGGCGGCGACTGTCTCCTCTTGTATTCGTTGCGGTCAACCATACGGATTACCCTGCTCACCGCCTCTTTGGGCAATCCCTCGTCAATCAGTTGCTGGGCCGATTTATCATCCTCAACATACCCCTTGAGAATCTTGTCCAACAGGTCATATTCAGGAAGCGAATCGCTGTCCTTTTGATTCGGACGCAGTTCCGCGGTCGGCACCCTCTCGATAACGCTTTTTGGTATTACTTCCCGGCTGTTTATTTCGTTGATGTATTTCGCGAGTTTGTAAACCATCGTCTTGAACACGTCTTTTATGACCGCGAACCCGCCCGCCGTATCCCCGTAAAGTGTCGTATAACCTACCGCGATTTCGCTTTTATTCCCGGTAGTCAAAACTAATGCCCCGAACTGGTTGCTCAGCGACATCAAAATTGTACCCCGGATTCTCGCCTGTAAATTCTCATATGCAAGCCCCTTGCTGTCCCAGCCGTCAACTTTTTCGAGCGAACCGTTGAATTGCTCCAGGACAGACCCGATTGGGATGGTCATAAATTTAATCCCAAGGTTTTTTGCGCATCTTTCGGCGTCGCTGATTGTCTCGGCGCTGTTGAATTTCGATGGCAGCGTGATTCCCGTTACGTTTTCGGCGCCCAGCGCCGCGACCGCAATGGCCGCGGTTATCGCCGAGTCAATTCCCCCGCTCAATCCTATCAGTACCTTGCTGAATCCGTTTTTGCGAACGTAATCTTTTGTGCCAAGCACAAGGGCACGATATGCCTCTTCGAGTAAACCAATATCGGCCCCACTGTTGTCTGGCTGCGGCTCGACGCGGACCGCTTTGCCTTTCTTTGTAATATCCGCTATCAGCAAATCATCCTCGAACGCCTTGGCCATCGCGACGATTTTACCCGCTGCGTCGGCGAACATGCTCCGCCCGTCAAAAATAAGCTCATCCTGCCCCCCGACAAGATTGCAGTAGCCGACCGGGCACTTGAACCGTGTCGCGCAATCACTGACTATGTCCTCCCTCGTCCTGATTTTTCCAAGATGAAAGGGCGACGCCGATATATTCAGCAGCGTATCGATTTGCCCCACGCCCTTGAGGAACCTGCCAAGCCACTCAATATCCCATATGTCCCTGCAAATCGTTATAGCGATATTCAAACCGTCCAGTGTGATAATCATCGGCTTGTTGCCTGGCTCAAAATACCGCGGCTCGTCGAAAACACCCTCGTTGGGCAAAAGACCCTTGCGATAAATATTTGCCAGCTGTCCATTTTGTAGCACCCCTGCGGCGTTGTAAGTTTTGCCGCGGTAATAATCCGCGAAACCGACGATGATTGTTATATCAGGGCACCTCCTCGCGAGTTTCTCCACGACCTGCCGATTATCATCCAGAAAATGTTTCTTTAGCAGTAAATCCTCCGGCGGATAACTGCAAACAGCCAGTTCCGGGAACACAAGCAAATCAACCTTTTTTTCAACTGCCTGCCCGTAAATCTCCCGCATCCTCTCAGCATTACCATCAAGGTCTCCAACCACCGCGTCAAATTGTCCTAATCCAATGCGCATTTACACCGTTTTCCAATAACACTAAATCGAAAGCACCGGGTTGAAATCGCAAAAAACGGACGCGACTGCAACCAATTCGAACCTCGTCGTATATTCAAGTTAAGATTATAATTCAACCTCAGCAACAAGTGCCTTTATACCAAAAATTAGCAAAAAAGGTACAAGAGTTATTATTACTTGGTATGCCTTTGAGAGAGATAGCTGGAATTCTAAAAGTAAGCAAAAAAACTATAATGAATACTTATCGTTATAACCTACGATTAAAATGAATTCCGCTGTCACTTTTGTCATACTTTTAAAACTTTAAATTACGTATGTGCTTATTTAAAAAGCACTTACGATTGATTAGGATTTGTCATCTTCTCGGTATCTCTATTCTCACTTTCTTTGTTTTCTTTAAGATAACCTTTAATTTGTTTCGTAATTTGATCATTTGTTTCCCCTTGGAGGAAAGATACTAAAGATACGAGTTCTCCAAGCTGACCAAAAGTTAACTTATCTATACTATCCCTCCACGGTTCTAAGGCAAAAGGTATTATTTCCCCTCTGTCATCCCTTTGAGTGATGTATTGCTTTATCCCTTCTTTGGTGAGTTCCGAATTAAGATAACCCAATCGTTCGAAAAGTTCGGTTTTACATTTCATAACCTGGCAGGCGGCTACAATTGCCTTAATTCTTTCGGATGCGGAAAGATTCGTATCGTAAGAGCTTTCAATTAAACGATCGTACTGTTCGTCAAGATTCGTAGCGATCTCTCCCATGCACTTACTTTGGAAATCTGCTGTAACTATAATCGCATTCTTTTTCTTAAATTGTTCCAGATAACGAAATGTTGTCCGTTTATCCACCTCAAGTATTTTCGCTATCTTTAGAACGCCACACCCTTTACCTCTCAATATTCCTGCAGACTCTATAAGATCACCCTTATTTAGCAGTAAAGGAGAAATCTTTTTGGCGATTAACAAAGCAACTATGTCCAGTGGTGACATTTTATGTAGCTCATTAGCAGTCATTGGAACAACTACCATGTCTTCCATATTATCTGTGCAATTTGTACCATTACTAGCATTATCCATTTTATTCACCTTAAACATATAGGCAATACCGGAAACAAACCAGCACCGCGATTATTTTAACGTTATGATGATTGTTTTGATTCGTAAATATTCTTGACGTTTTGGAGTATTGCAGGTAGAATTACTTTTCTAAAATCTTCGAGACCAATCTTAAGGAAAAATGCCTCAGTATAGTCTTCCGTTTTTGCTATTGGATATTCGTCATAAGCGTGAACCTCAGGCAACACGTTGTTTCTTGTTTGGATCATTAATTGAGCAAGAAAGAAATCAATAAGCTCCCCATGCTTCTCTCGGTTTAATTTCCCATAAAAGTTAAACCTACTTTGTAAAATATCATTACCGTAACAAAAACCCAACACATCCTCAAAAACTTTTATGAATTCATCAAGACAAGGTTTCAGGACCTTTTCTCTAGATTCATCAAATTTATTTTCTACGTGCCACAAGTCTATTCGAAAGTAAACATAACAACCAAGTTCAAACAGAGATGAATCGTTGGAGTAAGCAAACTTAGCTCTACTCGCTCCATTAAAAAGAGGATTCATTTTATTGGCTGGTATGCTGCGCTTTAGAAGTAGAACGAATCTTGTTACGTTGTGAATGGTTGCATCAGAAAGAATTTTCCAAGATGGAGTATTTGGCTGTACTTGTTGTTTTCGGGTCTCAGCCCATTTAAATACTTTTGACTTGCTGTTTGGAGTCATATTAATATCCCCTAAAATTATTTTTGGGAATTATTTACTTTACAAACGAAGTAATAAAGCCAGAATAATGTAGTTTGCAATAAAACTAAAAACGCCTCTATATAAAAACCTATTTTGTAAGCCGCATACAGTGGGAAGATTTCGGTATTTGAATTGGAATCGCAGATGTTATTTTGGACAGTCATAATTGGTGTAGGAACCGTACTCTTGGTCGCTGGAACGGCATTCTTGGTTATTTTTGCGTTTCGGCAAAAACGAGCTGAATCTCTATTGTTAGCCAAATTAGAACCGTCCAAACCAGAAGTGGCTAAGCCGGAAATATTAGACCCCAAAAACTGCTTTATTACTGTTTTTATTGAAAGACAGCACCCTAAAGGGCTTGGACATATCCACCCTACTAAAAAAGAAGTACGATGTGAATTTACAGCTGATAACGGCCTCGGAATCGAAGATTGTTCTTTGTTGTCTGTATCAATAGAACTGTCACTTAAAAATCGAAGATGTATTGTTAATGAAGAAAAACATTCCTTTGCAACGCCTCTGCCTAAACCTATATTGGCCCACCAAGCTGAATCAATAAAAGTATATGGAATTTGTGAACCATCTCTGCAAATCGATGAAAAAGCTGTTGCAGGTAAAATAACAGCCAGATTCAATAACGGAGAAAGTAAAAGTATAAATACTATTTTCACAATCGAAGAACGTTTAACAATTGATAGGCGCGTAGGCACTTTTCAAAATCCTTTCTTATAAGTTAGCCGTTTACCTTCCGCTCCCCTTATAGCGGCTTCGGCCCGCTTGCCGTCGTTTACCTTGCGGTGATTCCAGCGGAATGAAAATTCATCACAATATCTAAATAGGTGGGGTTTTGAAATGTGATGAAACGTGCCGTGGACGCCCCTTTTAAGCAATGCAAAATACGATTCCGCCGTGTTTGTTGAAATATCTCCATTAACGTATTCGCCCGAACCGTGATTTATTTGCTTATGACCACCAGCAAAATCTCTGTGTCCTACTCAAAAATTCGAACTTGTTTAATTTCAATGACTTATGTAAACTTCCTGAGTCGTTGTTAAGATTCGATATTACAGCAATATTCGGGAGGAATCAATATTGAAAACCCTTGCAAAACTCATTTTTGAGTTGTTCAGGCTTATATTCAGGAGTAAACAAGACATCGTTCTTGAAAACCTTGCCCTCCGTCAGCAATTGGCTGTTCAGCAACGCAGCATCAAAAGGCCTAAAATCAAAAATATAGACCGTATCTTCTGGTCCTGGCTGTTCAAAATCTGGTACCATTGGAAATCCGCACTGATTATCGTCAAACCCCGGACAGTCATTGGCTGGCATCACAAAGGCTTCAAACTTTACTGGAAATGGAAGTCTCGCAGAGTTGGCAGACCAACGATTGACTGGGAACTGATCAAGCTTATCCGAAGGTTTCAGAAGGAAAATCCAACCTGGTCGTCTCAACGGATTCAGGGCGAACTGGCAAAGCTCGGATACACTGTCTGTGATAATACCGTGGCCAAATACATGCAAAAACACAGCTGGGATGACGCTTCGCGACAGCGATGGCTCACCTTTCTGCGAAATCATGCAAAGCACATTGTTGGCATTGACTTCCTTGTGGCCCGAACCATTTTCTTTAAAGCGATTTATGTATTTATTGCAATATCACACGACAGACGCAGGATATTACATTTTGGCGTTACTCTAAAACCGCATTCCCAATGGGCGATTCAGCAACTCAGGGAAACATTCGCGTTTGACGAGACAACAAAATATGTCATCAGGGATAACGACAAAATCTTCAGCAACGATTTAAAACTGCACATTAAAAGGTTCGGCTTAAAGGACACCCCGACCGCCACGCGAAGTCCATGGCAAAATCCGATTGCAGAACGTGTCATCGGCACGCTGCGCCGAGAGTGTCTGAACCACGTCATCATTCTGAATGAAAGACATCTGCATAGCGTGCTGGACGAATACATCAATGAATATTACAACATCAGCAGAACACATATATCACTTGAGAAGGATTCGCCCGTGCATCGCCCTGTTCAAACCAATGGCAATATCGTTAGCAAAGCTATCCTCGGCGGCCTGCATCACAATTACAGCCGAGTTGCCTGAATACAAATCATGCTCTGGTTATCAAGCAAAACAGAGAACTTCTGCACCAACAATGAAGATTCAGCAAAAAAACACGTTCCGGCCAGAGAAAGCCCCTTCCAAATCAGTCAATATCAACTTGCCAATAAGCAATTTCCCCCTTCCGACATCCAAAAAACGTCAACTTTTACGGCCAGATTAATTTTTGAGTAGGACACCCCAATAAGGCAGGATAACATCGGCTGATTCGTTGCTTATATCCGCGATGACCCCAGGGAAACTCAATATGACCTTCCAGTGGAAAGATTAACGTCAACCGCCTGATAGAATTCTCCGTTTGGAGTATCGAAGCTTACGCTGAAATTTGGGTCAGAAGGGCCTGTGAAAACAAAACTCGCTTTGCTTACAGATACCGTGAACGTACACTGGTCGAGGTCAAATTGTGCTGCTACCGAACTGTTCGGGTCCTCTGCCGGGTGCACTTTGCTGCAATTATATACATGCCCTTTCCCGGATACCTTAAAGCTGGCAAGAGCAGGGTTCGCATTCCCAGGAATTGTCAAGGTTAAGGTCTTGGTGGGCGTGCCGTTGATGTCGCCCCATGTCAGAACAACATCTTTAGTAACAAGATTCGGCTCATTGGTCTCAAGGTTCATATTCTCTACAGTAATATCTCCAGTAACGGAAAAAGTGTCGGATGATGCTTTTTTGCTGTTATGCTTTGCCTTTGCCTTGTTTACGACAAGCGTGTCTTTATACAACCTCATAAGACGGGTCGGGATAAGCATCTTTGGGCCGTTGACTATCGCCTCGTTGGCATGTCCGGAAAACGTGTAATTGCCCATCGTAATTTCCAGCCGGAGCGGGCAGGCAAGACCTGTAAGGTCAAGGTTCTTACTCGTTATAGCGAAAGTCCCTTTACGGAAATCCAGCGTAAGGGAAGTAATTTTCCCCGCCTCGCCTTTGGTAAGTTTGGCCGAGTGAGTGTACTTATGTTTGCTATTCACCACTGTAGAGTTGAAATCGTTTAAATCTTCAGTGTAAGCGACATAACCATCGGAAACCGAGGTGATTGTAACCACCACCTTGTTGATATCTGTAACATCAACATCGGTCAGGTCAACGGTTCCCCAAGCCGTAAAGGTGTCTTCCATATCATTATAATCATTGTCGCCTGTGTAGTACTGTGTTTTGCCGGCCGTAACGTTACAATTGGTGATATTCAAAGCCTCATTCGTGATGTAATACTCCCTCAACGTGACGGTCGAGGCGGGCTTATTTTGCGGCGTATAGTCATTGTTGTCTAGTCCGCCTGCGTTTGGGTCTGTTTCCCAATTCCACCAGAAAGCGCCTTTCCACCAGGAATAGTTCCTGCAGACGGACAAAAGTGCCATATAACAGTTGTTTTGTTCATTGATGTCCAGCACAGACGATGAGCTGGGGCCATTCCAAGGTGCGATGTTTGTGCCGGCGTAGCTGCAATAGCCGACTTCAGTAAACATTACATTCATATCCGGCCAGTCGGTACTTCGCCAGGACCCGATGGAGTTTGCTCGGCTGGTCCAGGCGGTTACAAGTTTAGCAGGAGTGGGATTGTCAATGGTTGTCAGCGGATAGTAGGCATCGATGCCGATGTAATTAACGTCGTTCCACCAGGTGATATTTCTTTCATCGCCCCAGTTGGCAGCATAGGTAATAGGGCCTGAGTAATGTGTTCGGACGTCACTTGCAACGGAGCTCCACGAGCCAGCCCAGGAGGAGCCGTCGGTGTTAACCAGTTCGCAGCCGATACAGAACATCTCGCAGTTGTTTGCTGTAGCGAAGTCCGCCCAGTAGTCGATGAAACCGTGATATGCGGTAAACCAGGCGGTTGATGGTGTGATTTGTCCTCGCCAGTGTGACGAGTCGTTCGAAAGGTCGACCATCGGCTTGAGCATAACTCTCATACCGAGCTGGTGGCATCGGTTAACAGCGACCTGGACAGAGCATGGATCAACTGAATACAGATTGTAATCGGGGGCGATAACAGTAGAATTGATGTTGTCCTGGAACCACCAGACACATATGGCAACCCAATTGCAGCCGATATTTTGTGCGTTGGCCAGCGACGTATTGGAATCGGTTGTGGAGTAATCATACCGATTCCAGCCGGTGTAGCTCACTCCCTTGAATTCGATGGCACCACAAAGGGCAGGGTTAAGCAGAGCAACAACCGCTATTGCGGCAAGGATTTTAATAATTTGCTTTTTCCTCATCACTCCCTGAAACCGGGATTTCGCATATAACATTGCATGTCCTTGCTCAGCTACGCCGCTGAGCCTCATTTGCAGTAGAATATCAACTCCGTCATTAAATTACAACCCTTCCGACTGTTCTCCAAGGTTTTTCAGCCAAATAAGGTCGCGACGGTCATCAAACGGGCATTTTGGTTTTTCCTTTCCCACTAGCCTGCCTTTACGTCATAACCGCCGCCCTTGCAGACCAGACCGAAATCGCTGTCGTCATAGCATCCACATGACCTTCGGACGTTGTATGAATTCTTTATAGTACGAGGGTGATATTACTGAGCCTAACTCGGCTCAGAATCCCAAATAGTTTTTATCCGATCACGCAACCCGTAGAACCCGCCACGCTCTTGCTGCTCGGCCTGGGTGCGGTGATGGCAGCCAGAGGGCGGTAAAACCACCTCATTTTTTCTCTTGACAGACACCGGCATAAGAATATCATCAAAATCGCCTTTGCAGGAGAATAAACAATGTCCAATAACTTAGCGATAATCTTTTCGTTTGTCCTGTTTACAATCATACCGGCCTATGCCGCTTCACCCGAACAGCCCAACTCAGTCCCCGCACCCCCAAACTCGGAGACCATCATCGACATGAAATCTACTCTAGACACTGACCAGAATGAAACACCCTTACCCCAAAACCCGCAGACCCTTATCAACGACGCAAATAAAGGATACCCAAGTGCTCAATTCAAGCTCGGTGAAATGTACTCCAAAGGCAATGGCGTCCCAAAGGATGACAACGAGGCCTTTAACTGGTTCACAAAGGCCGCCGAAAAGGGACACACAGAGGCCCAGTTCAAGCTCGGCGAAATGTATTCCAAAGGCAATGGCGTCCCAAAGGATGACAACAAGGCCTCTAAGTGGTTCACAAAGGCCGCCGAGCGAGGCAATGCAACGGCCCAGCGCAACCTTGCCCTAATGTATTATGACGGCAAAGGTGTTATTGAGGATTATGTTGAGGCATACAAATGGGCGTTGCTTGCAGGTATGAACGGCGAAGATGTTACCAAAATCAAACAAGACCTTACCGCTAAAATGACCCCTGACCAGATTGCCGAGGCCCAAAAACTCGCAAAAGACTTTGCCGCAAAAAAGCAAAACGCTAACAACAACAGCACCACACAACCCAACTTACCGGCAGATGCGAACAAAGATGCGTTGAGAGTAGAGAGGTTGAGCAAAAATATCCAGGAAATGAAGAACACCATCGAGCTTAACAAGAAACGCATCGGGAATCTTCCCTCGATATTCTGTACGGAACACCATTGGCCACCGGCCGATGAGCTTGAAAAAGCTCTTCAGACTGCAACAAAAAAGTATCAATTGCTCGCTGACCAGGAAAAAAATTACAAGAATATAATCAATTTAGCTGAGAAATATCACGACCTCGGAGTTAACGTTATGGATATGAAGAAGAAGTTAATTGAGTGTCAGGGACAAAAGGAGGAGGTGGAATCGGTGGAACAGTGCCTGCGAGATAGGATTCAGCACAATAAAGAAAAAAAAGAGATTAAGCAGAACAGAGAAAATAGTAATCAGAACAGAGAAAACGATAATCGCAACAGCCCCCGTCAAAACAGACAATAAGCACAGTTTAGGCCTCTGTCTTAATTCTTTTCAAGCACCATTTTGCGTCCGATTTTGATGTTTTTCGGGCGGAGGAGTTTCGGCTGGTTGCGTACGAGACGCTATTATGCCAATAACGCAGCAAGAATTTGATGCGAAGTATCCGCTCATCATGGGATGGATTAAGCAGACGCTCGCAGCCCATGTATCGAAGGCACGCACGATTGCATCGCTAGGATTCCAA
>JBEKAT010000045.1:0-18647 GCA_050015775.1 Sedimentisphaerales bacterium
TCAATATCATCGTCAAAACTATTCAGCCCCCCGAAGACCAGCACGCCACAGGCCAGCAACAAAGCTTGCAGGAATACGGTCTTACTTACGATGACGCCGAACGTTTCCGAAACAGCATTCCCGGTGTACAAGTTATCGTCCCAATCCGACGCGTCGCGCATCAGGCCTGGTATCGAAACCGCAAAATCCCCGTCGAAGTCATAGGCACTGTTCCCTGGCATCTCGAAACCTCGCCTATCCGGCTGGTAATGGGCAGGTTCCTCTCCAGTTACGATATGGATTACAAACAGGATATTTGTGTCATCGATGAAAGAGTCATGAATGAACTGTTCAAATTCGACGACCCACTCGGGCAATTTATCAAAATCGGAAGCGACTATTACTCCGTCGTCGGCATCGTCAGCCCGCAGCCCATCGCGGTCTCTTCAGAGCAACAGCAGGTAAAAGACGCCGAGGCGGCTAAAAAACAAGCAGGCGCAAATGCGGGAAATGTTTACATACCGTTGACAACCGTCAAAAACCGTTTTGGCGAGATGTCCGTCAAAATATCAGGACAAAGCGGCGCAAACGTTGAAAAAGTTGAGCTGCAGGAAATTATCGTAAAAGTCGCCAACACAAACCTTGTTTTGCCCACCCGCGATATTCTCCAAACTATCCTCGAACGATTCCATAAAAAAACCGACTATGAATTAACCGTGCCCCTCGAACTTCTGGAGCAGGCAAAACGCACGCAGCGAATCTTCAGCATCGTTCTCGGCTCCATCGCCGCAATCTCGCTTCTCGTCGGCGGTATCGGCATTATGAACATAATGCTCGCAACGGTCAGCGAACGAACACGTGAAATAGGCATCCGCAGGGCGCTGGGCGCAAGAAAAAAAGACATCATCTTCCAGTTCCTCTCAGAGACCCTGCTTTTGACCTTTGCCGGCGGGATACTCGGTATCTTCTTCGGCTGCACTATACCTTTCTTCGTAACTCACTTCGGCAATATGCCAACCGTAATCACAGGCACTTCTTTATTACTCTCGTTCGGCATATCGGGCGCAGTCGGAATCGCCTTCGGTATGTATCCGGCATATCGAGCCGCAAATATGGACCCAATCGAATCCCTCCGCCACGAATAACCGCCAAAATAAAAAGGGCTGCAAGACAATTTGCAGCCCTTATATTTGCTATCAACTCGTCTTTGCCAGCTTACTCGCCGCCGTAGAGCCACCAGTTCTCGACAAACTGCATCAGGTCATCAAGCTGAACGTTGCCATCGTGGTCATAGTCGGAGCCGCTGCACCAGCCGGTGCCTGATGTGCAGCCGGTTTTCAACCACTGGTTCGCGAAATTGCCGAAGTCATCAAAATCAATAATATACGGAGTCAGGTAAGCCCCTGTGATGGCCTGTCGTATTATACCCGGCCCTGCCCAGCCAACTTCAATATGGTCACCGCCGGTGTTTTCCTTGTGTTTTGCCTCGATATAATAGGCCTGTCCCGCAACCAGTGTTTTTGCCGATGATTTTTGTTCCGAAGCGGCATCCCATTGATACTCATGTACCCAGTTTGATACCTGGCAAACTTTTACGGCATTGGCGGGATTATCATCGGTGCTTAACCATAATTCGCCGGCATCATCGCTGGCAATGTAAAAATAATATGTTCCGGTGGTCACAGGATGCAGGTATCCTCTAATCCTTGTGCCGTAATAGTCCAAATTTGAATTGGAGCTGCCTGTCGTCCAATTTGTAGGCCCTTCAAAACTATGCTCCAAAAACCTGCTGTTAGGATCCCAGGGGTAATTCACATTTGATGTCAGATTGCTGACTGCTCCGCCTGATATGCCTAACCAAACATCGCGAAGAGCCAAACCGGTGCCATTGCCGAATTTCGTAAATACGAGCTTATCGATGCTCCAGTCATTCGTATCCATCAACAGCCGCATAGTATGCAGGCCTTTTTTAAGAAATACGTTAACATCGGTACTGCCGAAAACCTGTGCCCCGCCTGTCGAAGCAAAAAGCACGGGCCCCGTCTCATCTCTGCCGTCGAATTCGATTCTGAATTGTTGGTTGGAATCCGCAGAAGCGACCCAAGCTGTAATTTTATATAAGCCGCTGGAACTTACATTGACGGAATATTCCAGCCACTCCCCGGCCTTAATACCGGTAACATCGTAACCGCCTTCGCTGCATGTCTCGATATCCACATCGTCCGAACGATATTGCCCGCCGCTGTTTCCCGCTGTTGTATCGTAATAAGCAACAAACTTGCCGCCCGTGTCGTAATTCTCCGCTTCAATCGTCCCGGGAATAGGCCATGGAGTTCCGCCGTAAGGCAACTGTTCTGTCTGATTAGCTGGTGGAATTCTGATAATCAGCATACTGCTTCTCGGCAAATTGATATCAAATGAATCACCTGTAGTAACAGCGACGCTGCTTAATGAGGGTACGGTTGACGGGCTCGGATTCACCAATCCATTTATCATCAGGCAATTGTAATCCTGGATATTTACTCCATTCGGACACATTGAACCTGCGGGTTGAATCAGCCATTGTCCGCCTGTCGTTCCTGAACCGAATCCGGATATGTTAATATGCACCGTCCTGTCGGTGTTCGGATAATTATTTGCCATAAAGATGGTTAGATTATTGGCTTCGTCTCTGCTTGCGTATGCTCTAACTGTAGAATCCGTTGATGACGCAGTAACCATATCCCTGCCGAAATAATAACTCAGCATCGGAGAGACATACCACTTCGGGTACAATTGAAAATTCTGATAACCTGTTTCATTATAATGATACTGATTCTGGCTCCATGGATTGGAACCTTCCCAGCCGTATTTGCACATTTCCATAATATACTGTGCTTTGAATAACGCGCTTACATAAGACATATCTCTATTGTAAGTGCTTGGGCTTCCGGCATCCCATTCCGTCATCCAGTATTTTATTTTGCCTACATATTGAGAACCTATTGAAGTCGAAATTATATTATTCAAACTGTTTGTAAAATCGCGAATATACAAAACATCGCCGCCTAATAATACCGCATTGTCGGTATCACCTGGGTATGAATGGATAATGAGAAAATCAGGTTGAATTCCATTTGCTTCCGTCGTGTTTAACAAATCGCGTGTCCATTTTCCTACATACCATCCCCATGGCTGATACGTGTCGCAGGGATCGGCATCTGCCCCAATTTTGATTCGCGGATTAATCGCCTTCATCGCGTTATACATATGAGTGTATCTGCTGCCGTAATATACTCCGCTGATGCCTGAAAACCAGCCGTACTCCCACGGGCCGCCCTGCTCATTGCCGATTTCCCAATAGCGTGCGCAATTGGTTCTTGAACTCTGGTCAGTAACCCAGGCAGCCGCGGCACTGATTGCCCCGGCTTCCCAATGGTTGACATCAGTCCCTGTAGAGTCTGGCCAGATACCTGAGAAATTAACTATCGGCTGCATAATGGAGTCAAACTTATTTATTCTATACATCGATTCGCCATAGCTGACTCTCCATGTTTGTGTATAACTCACCAGCATATCACTCCAAAGAACCCCGTCGCCCCACGAGCCACCCGGCCAGCGCACGTATTTGCTGCCCGCCGCCGCTATCAGCGCATTGACATTGTCATTTCCGCCGTTTTGACTTTTATCCCAGCATTGTGTGTTAGTACCGTACATCGTCTCCGGGATTGCGCGGATATACGATGAAGCATCAACGCTGACCGTTAAATCAGAGGCATAGACCGACGACATCGAACACAGGAGAATACAAACAAAAACAACTGATATGGCTGTTTGCAACTTCATCACATCAACCCCCAAAACCAATATTTTCCCCGTAAGCAACCAAAAGACGTGCAATTGCAATAGCACGTTTTCCTCCTCTGAAGTTACCATAAATCGCCGATTTACTCAAGAAATAAGACGTAAGTTCTTGTCAACAATGGCGTTGCGACAACAAATCGGAATTATGCACTTGACAAAGAAAGCAAGGTTTCGTAAAATGAGGGTATGGTTAGGCAATTTATTAAGGATTGGGTTAAATTCCTCTACTGCTCTTATAATGGTATTGGTCTTTGGCTTGGTGCCTTCTCTGCTATATTCTTCTTCTTTTTGCCTGCCTTTGATTTGGGGGGCAAAATGAACACAATCACAACAATGATACCCTTGTCTTATCGCTTGCTTATTTTGTTCATATTTATTTCTGTCAGCGTAGTACTTACTTCGTATTCGTTATATAAAAAACAACACAAAACGGTATTTCTTGAAAAGTATGTCACTATGACCATCAATAATTTAGAAAATAATATAAAAAAAATTGATGGGTGGTTTGAATATATAAAGAAATCTCCCCAGTCCGCCTTTCAGGAATTAAGGAAAATCATTTTTAATGAAATATTTATTACTTTTGTCCCTACCACGCCATCAACAATTAAAAAATCCATTGGCGATACTATCCCCAAGATACGGCTGTCTTTGAAGGATTTTCAACCAAATATGTGGGATACCATCAAAGCGCAATATAATAATATCCAACAACAAATGAATGATATTAGGCAAGCGTTCCCCGAAGATTCAAATTTGCCATTTGAGCAAAATGATTTAATACTGCATCATTATAGAAAAATACTTAAGTTAAAAGATGATATGACAAAATTGGCCGCAGATTTACAAGATTGCGTGGAAATAGCCAAAGAAAAAAAGGAGTAGATTTATGAAATACGTTCCCCCAAAATTCAGTAAATTAAGAGATATGGCCTCAATAGACGTAGGGCGTTTGACAGAGAATGAGGCAAGGGCTATTCTTGAGAGAATACGCTGGCCTAAGGGCCCTGCCTGCCCCCATTGTGGCAGTATAAAGGTAACGAGGATTCAGGCTAAATCAGATAAGGTCAGGGATGGCGTTATACAATGCAATGATTGTCACGGCCAATTTACGGTGACGGTTGGCACGATAATGCACCGCTCCCATATCACTTTGAGGCAATGGATACAGGCGTTCTACTCAATGTGCTCTCACAAAAAAGGCGTATCAGCTCTGCAATTACAGCGAAATCTTGGGCTTCATTCTTATCGTTCAGCGTGGTTTCTTGCCCACAGGATACGAGCAGCAATGAAAGAAGGGCCGTTAGCTGGTAAGTTAAATGGTATTGTAGAGTGTGACGAAACTTATGTCGGCGCAAGACGGCCACGTAAAAGCCAAAAGGATATAATGAACGGCAAAAATTTCAAAAGAGGGCGTGCGACAAAGAAAACCCCAGTAATGGTTTTGGTTGAAAGAAACGGTGAAGCCATATCGAAACCGATTAAAAGGGTAAACGCTGCAACCTTAAAATCTGCTATTAGGGAAGCGGTTGGTCAACAGTCCACGATAATGACCGATGACTGTAGTTCATATTCAGGAATAGGCAAAGAATTCACAGGTGGACATAAGACAATAAACCACAGTATCGGTCAATATGTAAACGGAGACATAACGACTAACACTGCCGAATCATATTTTGCATTGCTCAAAAGAGGCGTAGCTGGCACATTCCATCACATATCAAAACAGCACATAGCTAAATATTGCGACGAATTCAGTTTTCGCTGGAATCACCGCAAAATAAACGACGGTACACGCGCCGAACACGCCATAGCGGGAGCGGATGGCAAACGATTAACCTATAAGAAAGTTGTATGCTAAATTAAAAACTGATGTTTTAAGGGATGATATTCAATGGTAAATTGGGTTTTTTCGATAATAGGTTTGTGCGGAGGATTGAATTCAAGTGTAGCTGTGCCCAATATCGTATCTTTGTCGGGCATATCTTGGTATTTGCCGTGCGCTATTATGCGCTCAGCAAGCGTTCCAGATGGGATAGTTTTGGGCAAAGGTGTTGATGGTCCGTATCCAAGTTCAGCTTCACTTCCATCGGGCCAAGCTAACTTTATTGAAAACAGAGAACAATCTTTTGAACCTAAATTACTAATCCAAAATTCAAAATGCACTCCCAAAAGAGGAGTAATGCGACAATTTTCAAATTTCAGCAATTTGGGTTTGGCTTTTTTAGGCAAAAGGGTTTTGATTAGTTCAATAACAAATTTAACAGACCCAAATATCCAACCTGCGCCTATCATCGAAAATTCCTGGATATATCGTTTTTATAAATGGGGCTTTTGGTTATTAGCTTTAGGAAACACTATAGGAGCGATAATAACCTATTATGAAAAAGATTCTAAATAACCGGGCTTTCTTTGTCAAGTGTATAATTCCCCAACAAATTAGTGTATCCCATTACCCTGTAAGCAGGTCAAATAGCTCCGGGCTTAACGATTGCCTGAGTTTTTGCAGGCCGCTCAGCTCAATCTGACGCACCCGCTCTTTGCTCAGGCCCAAATCGTCACCGATTTGCTTTAACGTCTTTTTGTTCTTCTTGACTAACGTCCCCTCAAGGCCAAAATGATTTATGATTACATACTGCTCGCGCTTCTCAAGTTCATCGCGTATGACCTGGATAAGGTCGCTCCGTGCCCTTTCCACGGCCGCCAAATCCCTCTGTCCAATCTTGGAGTCCTTCTGAAACTCGCTTATATCAGCCGTCACTCTGTCGGCCTCGGCCCTTTGACCGGGTATCCTGTGCGCAAAATCCTTGCTGATTGCCCAGCTCGCATACGTCGAAAACCTGAAACCTTTTGTGTAATCGAATTTCTCAACCGCTTTAATCAGCGAAACATTACCCTGGCTGACCAAATCACTAATATTGGCGCCGGTAATAGTATGCTTGTTGGCAATGCTGACGACTAATCGCAGATTCGCCTCTATTATCGTTTTCTTGGCCGCCTCCGCTTCGGCGAGGCGTTTTTCAATCTCATCAAGCCGGACGCTGGTAATACCGCCTGTTCTTATTTGCTCTCTGATAACATAAGCGCGATATTTGAGAAAGTTATACTTCCTGAAAAGCTCCATTTCCTCCTGCCGATTAAGCACCGGCGAATGCCCTCGTTGCGGCGAGCCGACCAGAATTTTTTCCGCCGCGCCGGGCATAGAAAAATCGTCGCTCGCGACATATTCAATCTTTTTTGCCAGCAGCGCCTGTGCCCTGCGATGCTTCAATATCCTGTATATCGAGCTTCTGCTTCTGCCGAACCGCCCCATCAACTCTTTTATGCCCACCCCCTGTTTGTGCATCCGGTCAAGCTCCACCGCCTCCACGGGACTCAGCAGTCCTGCTGTTTGTCGCAACTTTGCCGTGTCCCCATCCGGATTCGACTTTTGATAGTTCAAAAGAACATATCGTATCGTTTCCTGTCCCCTACCTGTCTCCGTCGCTATTTGTCGTATTATCCGCTGCCTGCTCATTCTTGTCTCGTTGCTCAACTCACAGGCACGTTCTGCTATCTTTTGTTTCTGGCTCTCCGACATACGGGTAAAATGTCCCGCCTTTTCAGCCAGAGCCGGGTTCTCGGCAAGAAATTTATCCACTATCGACTGCGAAAACCCCAGCCGTTTCCTTTTGTCCTCATAAACATATTTGCGAACCTTAAGGCCTCGTTTTCTCCACCTGTCAATGGTCTTGGTCGAAATATGCATCTTCTTCGCAAGTTGTTTTTTCGTGTAAACTTCCTCGCTTTGCTCATTGGCGGGCGGCGCAACCTGGCCGCTCAACTTCCAAATAAAAACCCGCAGGTCTTCCGCCAGCTCATCACCCCTCATAAGCCGATGCCCTACGTTGCCTTCAGGCCTGTATCCCGTAATCTTGAAACAAACAAATTCAAAAGGATATTCCTTGTCCTTCTCGATTATATCGAGGAGTTCTTCCGCCCTGCTGAGCTGCTTTTGCCTTTGTTTGGCCGGGGCAAATCTAACCTGCATCAGCAACCCGGCTAAATCTTCGTCTTTTATCTTTCTCATAAACTATTGATTTTACCACTCCGCGCACAAAAAAGCAGCCCCTATAAACCGGAACTGCTTTGGTACCTCAAACAATATTCAATAACTCAGGCAATCAGCCGTTTTGCCACATCCACCGCCGACGCCGCATCCGCAGCGTAACCGTCAGCGCCTATCTTGTCGGCGTAATTCTGCGTCACCGGCGCTCCGCCAATCATCACCTTAGCTTTAAGGCCGGCATTCCTAAGGTCTTTCAACGTCTTTTCCATCTTAGGCATAGTCGTCGTCAGCAACGTGCTAATACCAACAAGCTGTGCCCCTGTTGTTTTGGCCTTCTCTACAAATTTCTCCGATGTCACATCAACGCCCAGGTCAATCACCTCAAAACCGGCGCCTTTCATCATCATCGCAACGAGGTTTTTGCCGATATCGTGCAGGTCTCCCTGAACAGTGCCTACCACAAATTTGCCGACCGGCTTGACACCCGCCTTGACTAATTCCGGCTCCAAAACCTGCATCGCCATCTTCATCGCGCGGGCAGCAATCAAAACCTCAGGTATATAAATCTCGTTGCTCTTGAACCTGACGCCGACGACATCCATACCGGCTATCAACCCATACTTGAGAACATCGCCAGCCGGCATTTTTTCCGCTATCGCCTGCTTTGTGATTGTTACCGCTGTGTTGGGGTCGCCCTTTATTACCGCCTCAGCCAAAGCTTTCAAGTCAGCCATATTCTTGCATCTCTCCAATGTTTTGATTGGCCAAAAACTTCGTCATTTCCAAAACCCTTTATCATTAAACACCATCCATGCCCCCAAAGCAAGCGATAAATCCGTCCTTCTTCCTCCCAACTAAAATCCCAAATCTTAGTCCTTGACAAATACATCCGGCTTGAATTATTCTATTCGCGGTTTGATATATTGGGAGCAATAGGGAAATTGCAAAACTCATCTGATACAAGGCAGATAGTTGGACAGGAGGTAAACTTGCTCTCTCATGCAAAAGTCCGAATACGAAGATATGTTGCTCTTGCACTTTTGATAACCATCGAGGCAGCATTGGCGGTTGTCTGCATCAGTCACAGCAGCTTAAAGCCATATTTAAATTCTTATCAATCTCAGTCGCTTACCATATTACCGCCTGAAAACCAGGTCGCCGGGCTTACTTGCTATCGCTACGACCCCAACACCAACAAATTGCGTTTCGCTGTCAGTTGCGGAAGGATTCTCTCGCAAAACACACCTCTGGGTATTTTCAGGACCGCGGCCGCAAGAACAATAGAAGTTAAAGACCTTCAACTTAGTTTTTGCGAACATTCAGATATTTTCGAGATAACAGCCATGCCGGGCAATGCTCTTTCCGAAAAAGTAACTCCAGGTAACAACGGCTTGGGCGGCATCTTCCGCCGATTAGCTGACACACACAACAACTGGGGCTTAAATATAGATTTGAGCAAGGTTATCGAAATCACAATAAATAATCTCGATTGCCATATACTTAATGACGACAGCGATTTGCGACTGGCAGTTCAGTGCAGGCGAGCGACCGTGAATTCGAGCTGGCCTTTGATAAACCTGCGAGGACACGTAATCATAACCGCCTCCGACGGCGCCACCCTCGAAAGCAATCACATTATATGGGATACCCGCAGGCAAAGTTTTACCGCTGACGGAACATATTTCCTGCAGCGAGGCGAGAGCCGAATTGCGGGCAAAGGTATCTGTGTTGACAGTAACCTGAATATTGCGGACACAAAAAACATCAAGAAACAGAAAAGGAGTGCGTAACAATGTCAAAAAGAACCTTGGTTTGGGCTTTGTTGGTTGTCGGCTGTTTAACCAGCGTCGTGACTGCTTCCACTAATTGCAACGACAGTTACACCGCCGGTCGGGCGGCAATGTTTGAGGGAAGCTTAGCCGGCTTGCGCGTGGCCTACGCTGACTTTAATGAAGCAATGAGCAGCCCAACCTGTGCCAGTAACAGTAACCTTGTATTCCTGCATGCCTTAACCCGCGCGGCGATGCTGGTTATCGACAACAGCAGCGATATGAACAGTATAATCAATATAGCAAATGCGTTCGGGGTAACCGTTGTCGGCGACTACTTTACCGAACTCAAACTAAGCATACCAACGCCTGGCGGTTGTTACGCGATACCGTCCGGGGCGCCGGATGCAAACGAGATTTATCTAAGGATTCAAAACTTCTTCATTCCCGAAATCAATAACATCATTGCAGAACTGAGTACAATAAACGATTCAGCTTCAAACCGTTTCCAGATATCCTTCACGCCCCTTGAAACCGGCCTTGATAAAACTATTAAGGTCGATTATAGTGAAGTCCTCATCCTAAAAGGACTGCTTTTAGCGCTGAAAAGTCAGCTCGAATTCAAACAGGCGTATTATTTGGTTGATCCGAACGACCCAAACGTCCAGGATGCGATTAGCCAGCTTTCCTGCGGCACCGGCACCCTGCCGAATGCTGCTATAAACAACTGGCTCGATAGTTATCCGGATCTGCTTAAGGTGTTGCCGGGCGGCAATGCGGTCCTCGCGCAGTCGAAAAAAGACCTGATTGATGCTATCAACTACTACTTCACCCTAATAACGTACCTCAAGTCGGTAGTAGGTCCACAGGATGACCACTTGATATATATAGACCCCAACTCTCAGCCTGTGGTCGATTTGGTTGGAGCCCGTCTGACTACTTTGCAAAATTCACTGAAGAAAGATACCGCAGGGAGCTATCCGTGGGAAACCATAAAGACATACAAAGTGCGCAACGGGTCGAAAGTTATAGGTAATCTTGTGTTGATATATGACGTTACCGGCCTCAGTGGAGATGGGGGGACATTGACATTCAGCAGTTCTGTTGTCCCTACGTCGTGGGAAGTCAACCATTTCGACGGAACAGGAGATGGTTTCGGGTTCGACCTGGACTCGCCATCTGAGGAAAGATGGGGATGGTTTGATGGAACGTTGAGCAGCGATGGCAAGAAGATAACGAATGGGACGTTTGAGTACTGGGGCTACTGGTCGGGCACATTGCACGACACGCAAACCGTTACGGGCCTTAGCGCGCAGCTTTCCAAAACACAGACCATTAATAAGAGATTGAACTTGAATCCTGTGTTCGGTTCAAAACGGTATCCAACCCCGGTTAGCCCGAGGAAGTTATTACCCCAGTTTGACAACAATAATCAGGTGGTACCTGGCACAGTCGGGCATGGACTGGGTAACGATGCGACCCTTGGCGGAATTCTTCCCGATATGACCCCGCAGGACTGGGCCACCGGCATCGCCAAGCAGGCGTTGCCGAAGAAAACGTCGAGCAGCCCGAAGGCGACGCTGTCCAGCAGCAAGGCAATACCATTTCAATATTTGAGAATTAACGGCAGCTTCCAAACGAACGTCCCCACAACCGTACAGTTCCTGTTTGGCAAGACCAGCCTCTCCGTGACGCCGACCGTTGTGACCTCAAACACGATCCGCGTGGCCGTACCCCCTTTGTTGAAGGGTCAGGTGTTTGTCGGTGGTAGCGCCAAAGTCACAGTGATCCAGGGCACCGGAACCGCAACGACGAGCATCTCCGCCGGGAATCTCACTGTGGCAAGTTTGCCCAAGGTCAAACTCCCGCCAGGTGTTGTGACCAAGAGCTTCATCAATGTGGCCAAAGACATCGTGACGGACGCTCAAACCAAAATCACAGGGTCCGCAATCGACACGACGCAAACCGCCAACACGATCACCGAAACACTGGCCTTCTTCGATGCTATGACAGCGGACATCAACACGACCGTGGAGGGGGCCAAGAAAAAGAGTGCGGCCCGTTCCATCGACTCATCCGATTCCAATTACACCGTGGCGCTTTCTGTCAGCACCGTAAAGCAGTTGGACTCCTATTACGCAGGGCTCATTGCCGCGGGCCAGTTAA
This sequence comes from Sedimentisphaerales bacterium, assembly GCA_050015775.1. Classification (GTDB taxonomy): domain Bacteria; phylum Planctomycetota; class Phycisphaerae; order Sedimentisphaerales; family Anaerobacaceae; genus Fen-1362. Next base: position 11,806 of record JBEKAT010000045.1, read on the forward strand.
ATACCACTGATTCTGATATGATTCTGGCGTACAAGTCGTGGAATGAAGCCATCCAAGGTTCACACTATGACGCTGCCGCCGAGCTAAAGCTCATGCAGGCCGAGCAAGAGTATCAACAACTCGTCAAGCAGAACGCGCAGGGAATGACCGAGGCGCTCAACTCGATGATGGCGCCCACTACTGCAACCATTTCGTCCCTGACTTTAGAGGGCATTGCGACCGGCAATCCGGCAGTGGCGACGGCGGCTGCGGGGTTGGCTCTCTCCTCCGACGTGCTGACCGCCGGCCTGGTATTGGGTCTGGTCTTGGATGCCGGTTACTATGCAGCAACCGATAATACTGTCCAGTATCAAGCCTATCTGCAAACCGCAGGGAACATGGCTGAGGATTTCTTCATAGGCAAGGCCTTGGGTGCCGTCACCAAATTTACTCTCGGTGAAAGCGCTTCGGACTTGGCTACCAGTCTGAGAGACCTGTTTAACAGCTCCAACGACGCAGTCGCCACCCTGCAAAACGTGGACCAACCGACGATCCAAGCCGATACTCATTTTCCCACAGGCCTCCCCAAGGGAAACTATATGATGACCTACTCGGAGAATGTCAGCGCCCTCACGTGTTGCTGCTGCTCGCCACAGGAATGCACCACTACTCCCGGGTACTCTACCCCTCTCACGCCCATCGGTACGTTCCCGTTGACAAACCCGAAGATCTTCGAGAAGGTGCTGGTGCAGGCCTTCAACGCCGCGGCGGCGGACGCCAGCGGGCCGGGCTGTTCTCAGTCCGTGAGCTACTCCACGTTCACCAGCAACGCGTTCACAGCGACCTATACCGTGACCTGTACCTCGGAGGGATGTACTGGTGGCACCACGACGTTCAACTTCACTCTGCAAAAGCAGTAGCGCGAATATAGTCACTGGCGCATTTGGCAGGCGGGTTCGTGAAGATAAAAGGGCCAGTCCTATAGCTATTAGGTTTGACTGGGAATATTTCCTCTTAGTTATTTAGACAATAAAAAGAGGGAAAATTACAGTTTCACGCCTTCTCGAAAGTAAACTTGTGCTGTTTGGCGTCGATTTTGATTGTGTCACCGTCTGTGAATTTACCGGCCAGCAATTCCGACGCCAGCGGATTTTCCAGCCGCTGCTGAATCACACGTTTCATGGGTCTGGCCCCGAACGTCGGGTCATAACCCTCGTCGGTAATCAGTTTCTTCGCCGCGTCGGTAATCTGGATCTCCATCTTCCGCTCCCGCATCCGTTCAGCCAAGTATCGCAACTGTATATCAACAATCTTCCGCAGATGCTTTTCATTGAGCGTGTGGAACACAATCACCTCATCGACCCTGTTCAAAAACTCCGGCTTAAACACCGCCTTGAGCGCCTCCTTGACGTGCGCCTCAATCTCCCATTCCGCACCCTTTTCCTCAGTCAGTTTCTGTATCTGCTCACTGGCGATGTTACTCGTCATAATTATCACGGTGTTCTTGAAATCAACCGTCCGCCCCTTCCCGTCGGTGAGGCGAGCATCGTCAAAAACCTGCAAAAGCACATTGAACACATCCGGGTGTGCCTTTTCAACTTCATCGAGCAGAATCACCGAATATGGTTTCCGTCTCACCGCCTCTGTCAATCGGCCGCCCTCTTCATAACCAACATAACCCGGAGGCGCGCCTATAAGCCGAGCTACTGAATGTGACTCCATAAACTCACTCATATCTATGCGTATCATCGCACTGGGGTCATTGAATAAAAAGTCAGCAAGCGCCTTTGATAATTCCGTCTTGCCCACACCCGTCGGCCCCAAGAATAAAAACACGCCTATTGGCCTGTGAGGGTCGCCCAATCCTGCGCGGTTTCGTCTTACCGCGTTGCAAAGCGCCTCCACCGCCTCATCCTGCCCCACTACCCGCTGCCGGATATGCTCTTCCATTTTCATCAGCCGGTCACGTTCGCCGCTGATTAATCTCGCAACCGGTATTCCCGTCCACTTGGCGACAACTTCCGCGATATGCTCTTCGGTAACCTCGTTATGAACCATAGTCCTGTCGCTTTTTGCAAGCTGGGCTTCTTTCGCCTCAAGCTCTTTCTTCAAGTTGGCTATCGTGTCATATTTTAATCTTGCCGCCGTCTCAAGCTCACCTTTGCGCTGGGCATCCTCGAACTGAAGCTGTGCGGCGTCGATTTTCTGCTTCAACTCCTTGATGTAATTTATCTCACCTTTTTCCCTGTCCCATTGAGCCGACAGCGACCTATCCTGCCCCTGCAAATCTGTTAATTGCTTCTCCGCTTTTTTCAGCCGGTCTTTGCTCGCCTCATCCGTCTCTTTTTTCAACGCCTCCCGCTCGACCTGCAACTGGATAATCCTCCTGCGAATGTCATCCAGTTCCGCGGGCAGCGAATCGTTCTCTATCCGCAGCTTCGACGCTGCTTCATCAATCAAGTCAATCGCCTTATCCGGCAGCCAGCGGTCCGAAATATACCTGTTCGACAAAGTCGCCGCCGCCACAAGAGCGGAATCCGTTATCCGCACCCCGTGATGGGTGTCATAACGGTTCTTCAACCCTCGCAAAATAGTTATCGTGTCCTCAACGCTCGGCGGGTCTATCATAATCGGCTGGAATCTCCTCTCCAGCGCAGCATCCTTCTCAACGTGTTTACGATATTCGTCAATCGTTGTTGCGCCAATACACCGCAATTCACCTCTCGCAAGCGATGGTTTCAGCAGATTCCCCGCATCCACCGAACCTTCGGCTTTACCCGCGCCGACGACCGTGTGCAATTCATCAATGAAAAGAATTATCTCGCCATCTGCGCTTATCACCTCTTTCAATACCGCCTTGAGCCGTTCCTCAAACTCTCCCCTGAATTTTGTCCCCGCTATCAAAGCCCCCATATCCAGCGCGATAATCCTCTTATTTTTTAGTCCCGTCGGAACGTCCCCAGCCACAATCCGCTGCGCCAACCCTTCCACAATCGCCGTCTTGCCTACCCCAGGCTCGCCTATCAATACGGGATTGTTCTTCGTTCGTCGATTCAATACCTGCATACATCGCCGGATTTCCTCGTCCCTTCCGATAACAGGGTCAAGCTTACCCTTGCGAGCCATCTCTAATAAATCAATTCCGTATCGCTCAAGCGCTTTGTATTTTCCTTCAGGGCTCTGGTCGGTTATCTTCTCCCCGCCCCGAATATCCTTAACCGCCTTTTCTATCTGCTTGTCCGTTACCGAGTTTAGCCGGAGAATCTCTTTGGCCTCGCTCTGAACCGACGCAAGAGACATCAGCAAATGTTCGACGCTGAGGTACTCATCGCCCATCGAATCCGCTATATTCTGCGCATCCAGCACAATCTGGTTGAAAGCCGGGTCAGGCATAAGTTGTCCGCTCGTCTTGCCCTGTGGCAGCCGACGCAGTTCGCCTTCCGTCATATCCTTGATGCGCCCGACATTGGCGCCTATTTTCTTCAGGATTTCGGGGCCAATACCTTCGTCATCCCCGATAATCGCGCTCAATAAATGCAAAGGCGACAACACCGTATTTGACTTGGCCATCGCCGTCTGCTGTGCTGTGGCCAGCGCCTCCTGCGTTTTTAACGTGAATTTATCAAATTTCATATCTTCTGCCCTTTCTCATATACTTCCGTCCCTCAACAGTATGCAAACTCCGTGCCCAAAACCGCAGGATGCGTAACCACTTAAAATAACAAGGGTTACAATTCTCCCGCCACCCACTCCCTATGCCACTTTGGCAGATAAATCCCACGCCCAAACCATCGCTTACACAAAAGATATTATTCGCCTCGCGGCGTACCGAGAATCTCCAACGTTTCTTTAATCACGGGCAACGGCATAGTCGTAATCTGCGGGTCGCTGATTTTGCCCTTTACCTCAACCCGCATTACCGCCCTGCTTAGCCCCTCCGTTAATTTTATATCATCGGTCTTCAAGTCAAGCCAGCCCGACCCGTAAAACGCCACTGATTTGCCCGACAAATCCAACTGCCTAAGGAACATTTTGTTGTCCTGGATATACGCATCGACCGTCATCTGGTCGAAGGCGTAATCGCTCGGCTCGGTCAGATTCAGCACCGCAAGCAGATTTGCCAGCGGCGACCTCTTGCCGACCTGCATATCGATTATCTTCAGCCGGCACCGACCAAGCCGGATATTATCGTCAACAAACGAACCAATAATACTAAGCGACCCGCTTATCGAACCGGTAGAGTAATGCTCGTCGGGTCGAATCTCCTTGTCCGTGTCCGAAAGGAACTTTTTCAGGTCCGCACCGGCGACGCTCGTCTCCAGCAGGTAATCCAGCCCCCCCTTGTCTGATTTGTTAAATTGCAGCTTGCCTATCATTTTGCCGTCGTAGAAATCCGCGACAAAATATCTCGACAGCCACTGCCCCGATTCGGAATTATATCCCAGAACAGTATCCACCTTCGACAAGGATTTATTTTTGAACCGGACGTTTTCGCCGGAAAAATTCACGTCCCCGGCCGTAACTCGCATCCCTTCGCTTGTGCCATTGACCTCGCTCAAAGCCACACTTCCCGCCATTCTCATTACCGACTCAATCGGCGAACCTCGAATCGTGTGCGATGCCCTGGCCGTAATATCCTCAAGCACAATATGTGATTGTGTTATCGCTATCCTCCCGGAAATGTCATGCAAAGCATAAGGCAACAGATTGCAATCTATCGTGTTGCCTAAGCACTCTATAACCAGCCGATTAGGCCCGCAATTGCCGTCGGCGTTCCTGCTCACATCCGCTACCAGGTTCACCTCGCCGCCCGCTCGCAACTGTCCCACCATTGTCCCCAGCGACCCCGGCAGCGCATCAGCCAGGTCCTCGCTTAGCTCAACTTTTTTGGCCCGCATCGACAGGCAATATCCCGGCTCTCTCTGGTTTACCGCTGACCAGACAAGACCTGAAAATGCCACCGTCCCGCCTTTATAACGACCCTCCAGTTGTTCAATATCAATCATATCCGGCCTGAAAACAATCCTGCCCTCAACCTCGCTGACAAGTATGGGCAACACCTTCGCCTTCAGCGAACTTTTCTTCGGAAATACCTCCGCTGTGAACGTCGAAGCGATGTCTTTGCTCCCGGCACTGACAACTTTTACCGTCGCGTCAATCAGCCCCTGTGTCTCGAACTGATTGTAAAACTCCTTCTGCTCCACCGGCAACGCCGCTTCAAGCGTCGCGTCCAGCGGTATATTCTCACCTTTGACCACAATATCGTATGACGGACTGACGCCCCGGCCAAACCCCACCTTGCCGTTAATCGTTATCCTGCGACCGCCCCACTGCGACACCACATCGGACAAAACAATATTATTGTCGGCAACCACCAGTTTGCCCGTTGTGTTCTTCAGCGGATAGCCGAACCTGGCGTAACTGCCTTCCACGTCGAGCAACTGCACGGCAAGAACACTCCGCTCGTCCGTTGGTGACTGCCTGACCCGCGAATAGCTGGTCGACACCACGCCGCTCGGCGAAAACTCCGACCAGAACTTCTGCTCCTCACGGTTAATCGCGTTATAAAGGTCTTTATCCAGCAGCATATTATCGCTGGTAATCTGGAAATTGTATTTATAGCCCGGCCCAAAATCCTTCGCCCACCCGTTAAGAACAAGCTCCACCGCCCCGTGACGACCGACTATATTGTTCAATTTCGCGCTTTTCTCGGTCAACTCAACCTGCCCCGTCAGATGTTCAACTGCATAAGGAAAATTGCGGCCGCATAATGCAACGTCTTTGCACGTAACCTTGCCCTCTATTTTGCCTTCATTTAATCGTTCCGGATTACCCGACGACCGCAAATCAATATCAATCGCCCCTGACGGATTATATTGATTGAAAAACATCTGCAGTGCATTAACAAATGGCGCCTTTTCCGCCACTGACTTCGTGTCAAACGCGAACAAATTCCGCGATTCGCTCGGCGGACAGGTAAAACCCTTTATCTTCGCCATAAGCACGCAGGTTTTGTTCGGCTCATAAGCCAGCTCCGCATCAATCGCCCGGACCATCCATGGCCGTTCAAAACCAGGCACGTCCTTCGACGAAATTCTGCCTCCCACGATAACTCGCCCCGGCTGCCAGTTCCCGAAAATAGCGCTCTTGCTCAAATCCTGCCTGTCCGCGCTCGAAATATCAAAACTGTACCCGCCGACTATTTTCTTCGCGGGCCTAAAACCAGCCGAGACAGGCGAACTTGCTATCACCACTACGCGCCCGTTTACAACTTTGCTGTACTCAACCGTGCCGTGCTCGAGCCATACAAGCGGCAGCCGGCCAACCCCGCCGCCGGGCAACTGTATTTTCATCGCTGACAGATTCCACTCCCCATTGTTAGAATCATACTGAATTCTCAGCGTAAAATCGTCAACGAATATTTCCTTCACCCTGGGCCTCAGCGTCAGCAAACTGCCAAGCCGAAAATGCACCCGAACCGTATCCGCCTTCAAAATGGAATTGTCGTAATTCGCCGAATTGCGAGGACTAACCACAATATCTTTGACGAAAACAGACCCGTCAAACCGGAACTCAACCGATTTAACGTCTATTTTTGTATTAGTCAAATCCGAGAACTGCCCAATCGCAATCTGCGGTAGCGCACGGCCTCCAAGAACAAAGGCAACCCATATCAGGACGCTCATCACCACAAATTCAAGAAACCACCGCGCCGCCCTCCTGCCGCCGCTTTTCCTGCCCGACTTTTTCAAATCCGACGGCATAAACTCTCGTCACCCAAAATCACTTTTTGCCCCTTATCGCCTTGTCGGCAATGTCCCGCCGATAACGCGCACCTTCGAAACTTATCCTGCCCACCGCCT
>JBEKAT010000046.1:0-15718 GCA_050015775.1 Sedimentisphaerales bacterium
GCGGCGCGGATTTGAAAGGTGTAATCAGTTTTCACGGCAATCTCGATACGCCGAACCCCGCTGACGCGAACAATATCAAGGCCAAAGTGCTCGTTTGCCACGGCGCTGATGACCCTTATGTCCCGCAGGAACAGGTTACCGCCTTCTGGAGCCAGATGCGTAATACGAAAGTTGACTGGCAATTGATAATCTACAGCGGTGCCGTCCACGGCTTTACAAACCCCGATAATGGCAGCGACCCGTCGAAAGGCGCCGCCTATAACAAACAAGCCGATATCCGCTCCTGGCAGGCAATGAAAGAGTTCTTCAAAGAAATATTTTAACTTTCCATGGATTCAGAATTGCGCTGTCTTTTTTCTGTTCTTCGTACATTGGCGTATTGGCGCCAAAAAAAACGAAAATCCGTTGCCATACATCCCAAAATTTGTTACTTTGCCTGTTTGGCTTAAGTTTTTGGGTGGGAACAGGCGTTTTTTAGGGAGATTTTGTTATGGCGTCATTAAAACCAAGAGTCAATGTTGAATACGGCGAAAAGGCCACGATAGTCACCTTCACGGACGAAAAGATTCTCGAGGAGCGTGATATCGCCGAACTTCAGGAATCGCTTATGGGGATAATCGGGCAGACCGAAAAAATAAACCTGATACTCGATTTTTCAACCGTCAAGTTTCTCTCTTCCGCTGTCCTGGGACTCCTAATTCGAGTCAGCAAAAAAGTTTACGAACAGAATGGCCAGCTTCGCCTCTGCAACATAAGTCCAAGAATTTATGAGATTTTCAAGATAACACGCCTGACGAAAATTTTCGATATATTACCTGACCGGGCCGAAGCCGCAGCGAGTTTAGCCGAGGAACAGTAATGGCAGAGGCAGGCGATCGCCCGATATCGGCTGGTTACAGTGCCAGGAGTTTTATGGGTGGTCTTATACGTATGCGTAGGTGTTGAGTTTATGCCGATTAGCCGGTCAGTCGTGGTTTCAAGCACTCCCTCTGCCGTGGCTGACGTATTTCGTCAGCTCCAGCCGGGCCTGAAGGCCAGCAACTTCAGCGAGGAGGACATCTTCGCCGTTCATTTGGCCCTTGAAGAGGCCTTCACCAACGCGGTCAAACACGGGAATAAAATGGAACCAAGCAAGGCAGTCAAGATTGACTACGCGATTGAGCCGGACAAGGTAGAGATTTGTATGACCGACGAGGGGGCGGGTTTTGACCCTGAGGTGATTCCAGACCCGCGATACGGCGACAATCTTTACAAGCCCGCCGGCAGAGGAATGCTTCTGATGCGTTCGTTTATGGACGTGATAGAATACAACAAGCAGGGCAACAGCGTGCGAATGATAAGATACCGTGAAAAGCGCAATCCGTCAAAAAGTGCAGCCGGAAGCAACTCATAGCCGATAATATCCTATTGCAAATCCTGAAAGAAAGGTGTGAGCGGTTTAGCTATATGCGCAAAACAGTAGTATTGTTGCTTTTGACAATTTTCGGATTGGCCGGCTGCGCCCCTGAGGAGCAGCCACCTCGAATAGTTTACGATTACGAAACCAAGGCGCCGCCAAAGACGACGTTGCCGACAAAGCCGATTGCCCCCCTGCCATCGACGGGTCTTGTCCCAAATGGCTGGATGCCTTCGCGTTCGGAAAGGGCGTGGTCTGCGATAATAATTCATCATTCCGCCACCGATGAGGGCAACGCGACCATAATCGATAAATGGCACCGGGAGAACAATGGCTGGAACGGCGTCGGTTATGATTTCGTCATCGGCAACGGCACAGACAGCGGCAACGGCGAGGTCGAGCCGACGTACCGCTGGCGAGGACAACTCACCGGCGCACACTGCGGAGGCACGCCGGGCAACTGGGCAAACGAGGAAGGCATCGGAATCTGCTTAGTCGGCGACTTCGACCGCACAACGCCAAGCAGCCAACAAATGGCGTCCCTTGCAAAACTGGTTCGATTCCTGCAGCAGCGATATCATATTCCCAAAAGCCGGGTCTTTGGGCACGGCTCGGTTCCCGGCGGACACGTTACCGATTGCCCCGGCAGGAGATTCCCGATGACCTGGCTCAAGGCAAACATCTCATATTGATCTCGCCGGGACGGCATCCCGGAGAGCATATTTATCGTCCTATAAAATCAGGATGGCCCATTGGCGGGACCGTTTTTCTACATTGGCATCGTCCGGATGCATTCCCGTTTATAAGTTGCCGCCCAATAATGCCGAAGTTCCTTCTGATATCATTGGATGTCATTGAAAGGAGTCGGCAGAATATGGATACATTCGGTTCATCGTATTCACCAAGCTGCGTCCTCAACGAACAGATTGCCCGGCAGGTATTTGACCTTCTGCCCGAAGACGGGCCAATGATGATAATCGTCAGCCGACAGGGCAACTGCTGGCCAAGCGACGCCGAAGGATTCACAAAACTCGGTATCAGCGACGGCTACATCAAAGAACTCTGCGCCAAGGTTGACGACGGCGAAGAGCCAATCGTTACGCAGGTCAATGACTTCAGCATCGTCGCAACCGCCCTTGCCACCGAACGCAACGACTGCGGGTACATAATGATTGTCCTGCCCCACTACAGCCCCGAATCCACTATGGCCAATATCGGCCTTATCGAAATTCTCCTCAGCCAGGTCGGCCTCATCGCGCATCTCATTGAGCAGAGCAACCTCCTCTACGAACGACAGATGAAACAATTGACCCCCTGCGGACAGGCCGATGGCGATTCAATTCTAAACTAATCGCCACTAATCCCCAGAATTTTCAGGCGCTGATTTCGCAGATTCCGCGGGTTTCCAAAACGGGCTCTTCGTCCGCCTGAACTTCCCGGAATCAGCGTACAGCGTATAGCGAACAGATAAGACCAAAGACCTCAGACACAAGACATAAGACGGACGAGGAGAAGGGCAAGATTAAACTTATGCTGACGAAAAAGGTAAAAGGTTATTGAAAAATATGAACAGGGGAGGTTAGAATCGGCTAATTATTGCGAGATAAAAAACAGGCCGACAAAAATCAGGCAAAAAAGGAGAAAACAAATGGTTACAAAAGAAAAGGGTTTGCAAAGCGTGCTGTCAATAACGGTGATTGTCTGCGTGATAGCATTTTGCGGTGTCACATCAGGCCAAGAGTCAAGTTACAAGTTGATTAAGAGGGTGCCAATAGGCGGCGAGGGCGGCTGGGACTATCTTGCCGTCGATAGCGCCGCAAACCGATGTTACATATCGCACCAGAGTCATGTCGTTGTTTTCGATACGGAGAAAGAAAAAGTAATCGGCGACATAAATAATACCCCCGGCGTGCACGGGATAGCAATCGCCACAGGGCTTAATAAAGGTTACATAAGCAACGGCGGCGACAGCTCGGTAACTGTTTTCGACACAGCGACGCTGAAAGAGACAGGCAGAATCAAGGTCGGCAACAGGCCCGACGCCATTTTGTTCGACCCGGCGACAAAACGCGTTTTCACATTCAACGGCGGCAGCAAAGATAGCACCGTTATCGACGCCGTTAAAGACACGAATATCGGCACTATACCTTTAGGCGGCAAGCCGGAATTCGCGCAATCCGATGAGAAAGGACAGGTATTTGTCAATATAGAGGACAAAAACGAAATCGCCGTGATAGACGCCGAAAAGCTGACCGTGACGAACCGTTGGTCGATTGCGCCCTGCGAATCACCCACAGGGTTAGCCATTGACCTCAAAAACAAGCGGCTTTTTTCGGTCTGCTCGAACGGCAAAATGGCGATAACCGATTACGCAACGGGCAAGAGTTTAGCGACGCCGGCTATCGGCAAAGGTCCTGACGCGGCGGCCTTTGACCCCAAAACAGGTCTTGCATTCAGCTCCAATGGTCAGGATGGGACATTGACGGTGATAAAGGAAGCCCCGGCCGGCCAATTCAAGGTTGTCGAAACCGTGGCGACGGCGCCAATGGCACGCACTATGGCACTGGACCCAAAAACGCACCGGATATACCTTGTTACGGCGAAACTCAAACCGGCTGCACCGGGAGAGCAACAGGGCGGACGCCGAAGGAACTTTGAGCCGGACTCATTTGAATTGCTGATTGTCGGTCCAGCCGCAAAATAAAAAGACCGTTTACGCCGGGTTCCTGGTTTAACTTAATGCCGGTAAGCCAACCGTCTGGCCATACAGGACGCGTTGTTGGGGGCGGAGTTTCAATTCCGCGGCGAGCGCCGGCTTATTGCAGTTGTGGAACCACGCGGCCAGGTTCTGTGAGGCGGCGAACAAGTAAACATTTCCCGCGATGAGACCAGTAGCAACGTTGTAATAGGACTTCTGTATCTCCGCGTCTTTCAGGCCGGGCTCCTGTAATCGGGATTTGCTGTATTTGGCGATATCAACAACGTAGATGAGAATCACCGGGGCTTTAGTCATAGCGCCGCCACGGTCGTGGGCACTCACCTTTGCACGGAGGTCGCCCGCGACGACCGGGTCAAGACGATGGTTGACCGCCTCGTAGAGATATGTCCCTTCGGGCAAAACAACATAAAGGTCGATTTCCTGAGAATTGCTTGCTGACGCGGCCGTCCTTCCAATCTGACCGAACGGTCCGCTCTTGCGATTAACGCCCCAGGCCGCCCAGAGTAGATTAGAAAGCATCTGCGGCGAAAGTTTCTCGTCGCGAATGTTGCGTATGGTCTTCCTTTCTCTCAGGGCCGCAAGCACACTTTTGCCGCCTTCCGTCTGTGGAGGTACAAGCACGATTGGCTGCAGGTCCGTTGGGGGAAAAGCCGCTTTAACCGCCTGGCCGTAGGATTCGTTTTTTTCTTTTACGGTTTCAGTTAAATTCGGCTTTGCCGCCGCCAGTATTGTCAGGGCCGGCACACTTTTCAAAAACGTTCTGCGATTCATATTTGCCTCCAATCTGCAATTATTTCTCTAATTCTATCCAGCCTTGTGATTTCAATAAATAATTACGAACAGATATTTAATCCTGCCGGGTATCACTGTCTTTGCGGGTAAGGCGCTCAGCGGCCCTGTGGCGGGCCAAAACGCTATGATGCCGGCCGTACAGGAAATAAATAATAATGCCCACCGCCATCCAGATGAACAATCGCAGCCAGTTGGCAGAGGGAAGAGAGAACATCAGAACGAGGCAAAGTAATACGCCCGACAGCGGAATCAACGGTACGAATGGACAACGGAACGGGCGGTGGGCCTGCGGATTTATAAATCGCATTACGAGGACAGCGGTGCAGACGATGACAAAGGCAAGAAGCGTGCCGATATTGACCAGCTCAGCGAGGATACCGAGGGGGATAAGCGAGGCCAATGAGCCGACTGCGATACCTGTAAGAATGGTTGATTTCCAGGGCGTGCGGAAGCGCGGATGTACAGCGGCGAAAAACGACGGGGGCAACAAGCCATCTCTGGCCATCGCGAGAAGCACACGAGGCTGACTGAGCATCAGCACGAGCATAACGGAAGTAATGCCGGCCACGGCGCCAAGGGAGATGATGAACTGCCCCCAATGCAGCCCGACACGCTGGAACGCCGCGGCGATAGGAGCATCGGTATCAATCTGATCGCAGGGGACCATTCCCGTGAGGACGATTGTGACGCCGATATACAAGACGGTGCAAATAATAAGAGAGACAATGATACCGATGGGGACATCACGCTGAGGATTGCGCGCCTCTTCGGCGTGAGTCGAAACCGAATCGAACCCGATGTAGGCGAAGAATATCATCGCGGCACCGGCCAGCATTCCAACGGGTGAGCCGTCCGCGCCGGTTTGACCCCAGACGGTATGCCCGAAAATGCTCAGCCCCGCCCAGCCAAACGGAGCGAAGGGATGCCAGTTGGCGGCCTTGACATAAAACGCACCGACAACAATGACAAGAATCACCACAGAGACCTTGATTGCCACCATCACGTTATTAAACCGGGAGCTTTCATGTATGCCAATCACCAGGACGATGGTGATGACGGCGACGATAACCAGGGCCGGCAGGTCGAACCAGCTTCCCGTGTGCATAAAAATTCCGCTGGAGGGATTGTAGTCAAAGGGGGCACCGGAGAAAACAAGCGGAACTTTGATATGAAACATCCCGATGAAATTCTGAAAATATTTCGACCAGCCATGCGCTACGGAGGCCGAAGCCACGGTGTATTCGAGGATAAGGTCCCACCCGATTATCCAGGCGAGTAATTCGCCGAGAGTGGCATAAGCATAGGTATAAGCGGAACCAGCCACCGGCGCCATCGACGCGAATTCAGCGTAACACAACGCGGAAAATACGCAGGCCATCCCCGCTACAACGAACGAGAGCAACAGCGCCGGGCCGGCTTTGAAATGAGCGGCGTAGCCCGTGATAACGAATATGCCGGCGCCTATGATGCAGCCAATTCCCAAGCTGGTCAGCGACCATGGGCCGAGGACCCGCCTGAGGCGATTGTCGCCCTTCATTTCCTCATGCAGCAACCCCAGCGATTTCCTTTTAAACAAATGGTGAACCATAGTTCCAAGAGTTATTTTTCGATACCGAGGAGCTTGAGCGTATCGCGTTCAATGACGCTCTGGATAATTGAGCGAGGCACCATCGGGAGGTTCGCACCAGCGAGGAGCTTATTGAAGCCAAGCAGCGATTCCATACAATCCTCTGCCTTTGCGGCGGGGAAGGCGCTGCCGAAGAAGAGCTTATCCATCACGCCCTGCTCATAAGCTGAGACGACGATATTGTAAACCTGCCAGACGTTGCCCGGCCTGACAGAGAGGTCGGCGTAAACGTTGTGGTGTTTGGCGAGGAGGCACAAGGTCTGCTCGTAGAAGGGGAATCCCATACCACCGACGACGATTTTCAACTCCGGAAATGTCCTGGCGACCTCGTCGAGAAGGAAAGGGCGGGCGTATTCGAGAAAACCGCCCGGGCCGACGGGGGTATTGTGGAAAAAGACGGGCAGGTGTAGTTCCTGAGCGGATTCGTAAAGCTGCATCGCTTCGGTTTGGGCGGGATGAAACGCGGACTGGGAGCAATAAAGGACGATGCCTTTGAGGCCGAGTTTTTCGGTGGAGGATTTAAGATTGCGGACGCTGAGGCCATCAGTGAGGGGATTGATAAAGGCGAAGCCGACCATCTTGTTTTCGTACCGAGCGACGTACTGGCTCAAATCCTTGTTGACCTGGTCGGCGGGACCGTCGGTGGATGCCAGCACAATGCACTTATCAACCACCTCGGCGGCGGCGAGATGCTCTGAGGCATCAAGATTCTGTATGCTGACGCTTCTAATATGCGTGTGGCAATCAACTACCATTTCTCAATCCAATTCAATACAAGATTGGCGGGGTAAACCCCGCCCTACCTAATATAATAAGGGTACGTCCTGGCAAATTCTCCAAGTTTTTTGCTGCATAGAGAACACTACTTCAGGGACAAATCTTCATCATATTTATCTTTGTTTTTCTCCCACCAGGTTTTTGCTTCTTCATATGATGCGAATTCCTTATTGATTAGCGAGCTAATAGCGGAAGTGACTTTTTCACGGAATTCGGCGTCTTTGTCCCGCAGGGCTTCTATCAAAATATCCACGGCACGGCGTCCCCCCATATTTCCCAACATAGCAACTGATTCTTCCTTTGTATCGCCGTATGGACAGGAAATTCCCTTTTCGAGCACTTTGAATTGAACCTGTTCGTCTTTACCTCTGGCTACGTCAAGAGCGGCGCTCCGTATATCTTCTGATTTATCCGACACCGCCGCAGCAAGCAAGTCGCCTGTCTGTGGGTCGTCAATATCTGAAAGAATGCCTACCGCCGTCCGCCTGACCTCCTCATCCGGATGCGACATCGCCTTAACTACCACAGGCAGAACCTTCGGACCTTTACACCCCTGTACTAACTCAATCCCTGCCAGAGCCAGATTGCCATCCTCATCTGCCACCGCCGTCTGAACCATTGCAACTGCACAGGGGTCACGGTCGAACGCTTTATCGGGCAGAAACTTAAAAAGCTCAATTTTTCTCTCACTGGTGCTTGTTACATTAAATTCTCTCCACACACTATCGATAGGTATTTGGGCATTACAAGGTTCCTCGGTTTTTTTTGCGGTCTGATTGGCATCCGGCAATGGTAAAATGGGCGATTTGGGTAATTGGGATACTTTGTCTGCTGAAGGGATGTTAGCGCTAGTTTTGGCAGGATGAGATTTCTCGGCACCTGGTTTAGCTTTTTTATCTTTTTTTGACGAACAGCCGATAATAATACATATAATGGAAAGAGAAACAAGGAGGATGTAAACTGCTGAAACGGAAAACCCATACTGCTTTTTTGCTTTGACCATAAGAATTCCCTTGATAATTAACCGGTTTTACATTAGGTTTCAATCAACGATTTTTGTGCTCTGTTTTAAGAACGCTGAAACATAGCATAGGCGCTTTTGAAAATTTTGCAAAAAAATAATAAAATTTTGTTGATTATGCTGTAAAGTTTGGTCATTATATACCGCTAAGAAGTTTATAGACAACATAATAATACTGATAAGGGCGTTTCCTTTGAAATTGCACGATAGGTTGGGGTTGCGATTAAGAGGGGTTGCAATTAAGATGAGATTGGAGTAATAACTCTTATGTATGGATATAAATGTTTGCGTATAATTTCCTTTTTTCGGTCAGCGGAAAGAGGTTAATTATGCGCAAAGAGGAAAATCTAAGGATGGGAAGGTGTTATCAGAAAGGAGACTTGCGGATGGAAAAGCCATTAGAAGGCCATTAGAAGGCCATTAGAAATTCGAAGAAGATGGAAAGGTTATTTTAGGAATGAAAAACGTAATCGAGATGAAAAAGTTATTCGAAAGGAGAATTAAGATGAGAAAGTTGTTGTTATTAGTTTTTGTGGCGGTGATGTGTGTCCCCAGTTATGGCAGCATCCTTGTTTACAGAACTACCGAAACGGCCACAGTCCTTGACACTACCGGGCCCTCATTGGGCAAGGTAACAGAGAAGGGCTACTTAGTAATTAGCGTCAATCTGGATACTCAAGACGTCTGCGAGGCACAACAGATAACCCATACCGGCACGGGTGGCGCGACACTACGGGCATTAGCCGCAGATGTTGTGTTTTATAAAGACGTAGCCGGCAACATAGCTGCTGATTATTCGAGCGGCAATACCAACGCAGTGCTGTTTGGAAAAACTTCTAATGGAAAAACTGTTGGTCTCACCGATAAAAATGTCGCGAGAACTCTGAGTGGTTATACGGTTGATTTTACTTCCCCAACCTTTAGCTCGGGCACTTTTAGTGCGACATTGGACACCACGCTGACGAAAAATAATCAGTCCACCCTTATTGACAACCTTGTAAGTAACCTCATTACGAGTTTGACCAAATACACTCTTGTTACAGATACCACTCCTCCTACACCAAGCCCAATGACGTGGGCACCCGGTGGAGAACCTAATGCAATAAGCAACACTCAAATTACAATGACCGCAACAACCGCAACTGATGCTCTCACTCCTCCTGTACAGTATTACTTTACAAATAAGACCCTTACCGGTCACGACAGCGGTTGGATTTCTGATACGACGTGGACAGACGGCGGTCTTTCTTCTAATACTACTTACAAATACAATGTAATGGCCGAAGACAGTAAAGCACCTGTGCCGAATGTAACCACTAAATCAGCCGATGCAAACGCAACTACTCACGCGGTAGCGGATACTCTTCCGCCCGATCCAAACCCGGCGACGTGGGCAACCAGACCTACGACAGTAAGCGACACTCAAATTACAATGACCGCGACAACTGCGACTGCGCATCAGGGTGAGGGTGTCCAGTACTACTTTAGAAATAAGAACGGCACCGGCGGTCACGACAGCGGTTGGCAGGATTCTGCGACCTACCTAGACCACGGCCTTATTCCTGATACCAACTACGGATACACTGTAAAGGCCCAAACTAAGGCGTTAGTGTCTTATGTAACCCAAGAATCAGTCGAGGCAAACGCAGTTACCGGCCATGATACAACTGCGCCCGATCCGAACCCGGCGACCTTCGTGATTGCCCCTCATGCCACAGGAGCCACTACTATTGCAATGCAGGCAACAATCGCGACCGATGATTCTAACCCTGTCTATTATCGATTCTACCGATCTGCACCTATTGGAAACACCTTTGGGCCCACCGCTTGGCAAACTGATTCAAACTGGACGGACACAGGTCTCGCTGAAAATACCACATATAGCTATATGGTCCAGTCAAAAGATAGCGCAACTACTCCTAATATAGGAGCATGGTCCACTGCGGCACCATCAGCAACAACTGCGAAAACCATCCAGGGCCAGATAAACGCAGCCATTGTCGCCCGTGGTGGCGCTTCTACTACCCCGCCTTACCAACCTGTAACTGTTACCATCGCGGCAGGAACATACAATGAGTCCATAGACATTTGTGAGCCCAACATTACGCTTGTATCGGCGAGTGGCGCTGCTACTACCATTATAGACCCGGGCGCTAACTACCAGCAGGCCGTAGAAGTAAACACAAACGGTACGAATGCTACTATTGACGGCTTCACCATCAAGTACGGCACCTACTACGGTGGTACTCATTACTATGACGCTACCCACCCATCGACGAGTGTAATTTGGGTCCACGCCAACAACTCCACTATCCAAAACTGCGTCATCGACACCAATAGCGATGCCATAGCTGGTATACTCATTGGCGGCAGAGTCGCGAGTGTACCGAATGGTGGGGCTGGCAAAATAGCAATCTGGGGCTACAATGTTGCTACCCCATCAAAAACCCACAAGATACTGAACAACACGTTCCACAGTTTCATCGCTGGTGAGAGCGTGGGTATCTGGGCCGTCAAGTTGAGCGACGACTCCGTGATTAGCGGTAACACGTTCAATGGCGATGCCAACGATATATTACACTGGAGCACTACTGGGAACGAAGGCGGTCCCGGCACGGGCATTGTTATTCACAAGGCGGATAGGGGTTCTGGTACTCATGCGGTTACCATTCAAAATAACACCGCCCAGTACCTGAAGTACTCCTGGCTGACCTTTGTCGCTGATTACTTCTACAATGATTCTGGTGGCCAGAAGTATGAGGAGCCGGAAGATTCCGACGTGAACAACGTGTTAGTAACGGGTAATATCGTCCGCAACATAGGAACACTGCACGCCACCGGAGATAGCGCCGGAGATGCTATCGGATTCATGGGTGCCAGAGCAGCTAGCGATGCCTATGTAGGAGGTTCTGGTGACCTCCTCATTGACCCAGGTGGAGTAGCTATCCAGAGCAACACTTTCTCTAATAATGGATACGGTGTCTGGATCAAGGTTCCTAAAAACTATAATAGTGGTGCTTCTTATGGTTGTGTCTTTGATGCAAATTATATCACTATCGGCACGAACAACTCCATATCTGGCAATGCCCAATACGGGGTATACAACGGGACTATTGATCCCACTCAAGAGTCAGACCACGGCCATACTGTTGTAGATGTCAATGCCGCGGGTAACTGGTGGGGCGATGCAACCGGACCTTACCCGTACGGTGCCGGGGATGCAATAGATGCTAATGTTATCTACTCGTCTTGGCGGACAACCGCACCATAATGATTGACTACAATAGATAACGAGAGTTTTTCAGGCGACCCCGCCTCCTCATGAGGCGGGGTCGCTTTTTTTATGGGCACCGATTCCGAAGCATTTGTTCTTCCGGCTGACGCATCATTTCCCCGAGCATTAATCGCAGGTCTTCGGTTTGACAGGCAAACGAGAACGACTTTGGCAAAACACCCCGCAATACAAAGACATCGGGCCGGGGAACGCCTGCGAGAATACGAAATTGTTGTTTATTGCATTCCGCCTACAATCTTGTTACCATATCCGCCAACAGCCGTTATTTAAGGAATCAGGAACATGAAAGCCAATCCTGCGAAGGAAGTGCAGCTTTTAAGCGACATTGCAAAAGGGCTTGCAGAGTCATTAGACCTGCAGCAGACGTTGCGCTCGATTCTGCAGTTGCTGGACACTTACCTGAAACTGCAACGCGGGACAATCACCCTGCTGAACCCTGACACCGAAACCATAAATATCGAGATAGCCCACGGCCTGAGCGAAAAGTCGAAAAAAAAGGGAATATACCGGATGGGCGAGGGTATAACCGGAACAGTTGTGCAGACCGGCAAAGAAATCATCGTGCCTGATATATCGAAAGACCCCCGTTTCGTCCATAAAACCGGGGCACGGAACACTACAAAAGGCAGGCCGATAACGTTCTTCTGTGTCCCCATCAAGCTCGAAGGCAAGACCATCGGAGCTCTCAGCGTGGACCGGCAGACCGACAAGACAAATGACTTTGAAAACCACGTGCGCCTATTGAATATCATTTCGACTATGATTGCCCAGGCGGTGAAGCTTAACAAAATGGTAGAGTCCGTGCAGAGGCAGCTTCGCGACGAAAACGTCCGGCTGCGCCAGGAATTAAAAACGCGATTCAGCGTTAATAATATGGTGGGGCAATCCAACGCGATGCAGCAGGTATATCGGCTCATCGAGCAGGTCGCCGACAGCAACGCCACGGTTCTCATCCGCGGCGAAAGCGGCACAGGCAAAGACCTCGTTGCGCACGCCATTCACTACAACAGCCCCAGGGCCGAAAAGCCCTTCATCAAGGTCAACTGCACCGCCCTGCCTGAAACACTGCTGGAGAGCGAATTGTTCGGGCACGAAAAAGGCGCGTTTACCGGCGCGACGGAACGAAAAATGGGCAGATTCGAAAGGGCGCACGGCGGCACTATATTCCTCGACGAAATCGGCGACTTTCCCACAAACCTGCAGATAAAGCTGCTTCGAGTGATTCAATTCAAGGAATTCGAACGGCTCGGCGGCATCGAAACAATCAAATCAAATGTTCGGATAATCGTCGCGACCAACAAGAACCTCGAACAGCAGATAAAAGAAGGCGTCTTCCGCGAAGATTTGTATTACCGGGTAAACGTTTTTCCAATCTACCTGCCGCCTCTAAGAGAACGAAAAGACGATATAATGCAGCTTGCGGACCATTTCCTTGAAAAGTACGCTGCTGAGAACAAAAAAAATATCACCCGTATCTCAACGCCCGCTATTGAAATGCTGACGAGCTACCACTGGCCGGGCAATATCAGGGAGTTGGAAAATTGCATCGAGCGGGCGGTGCTGCTTTGTGATGAAGATGTAATCCGCTCTGAGCATCTGCCGCCATCGCTTCAAATGATAAAAAAGACCGAGCAAGTCGCCGGACACTCTTTGGCCGAGATAATCGCAAACAAAGAAAAAGAGTTAATTATCGACGCGCTGAAAAAATCTGGCGGCCAGCAGAGAAAAGCCGCCATGGAACTCGGTCTCACCGAACGAATCCTCGGCTACAAAATCAAGATGTACGCCATTTACCCGAAGCTGCTTTCCTGATTCGCCATTTGATTACATTTTTGTAGTCAATATATGGCATATTTACATTTTTGTATAAAACAATTCTTCGTCTATCTCCGCAACAAAAATGCCGTAACAGCAGCAATACAAAGGAGTTGCGTAACAAGCCAAAGACTCTTTTTGCTTCTGGCACACCGATTGCTTATCTGATGTGTGGCCCAAGCCCACTGTGCGAAAAAACTAACAAACATATTTGAAGTTGTTTTTGAAAGGAGAAACAAGTGAAGCCGTTAAGAACTGGTAGTGTTGTATTGGGACTCGCGTTGATTACATTTGTGGCGGGAACAGCGACAGCCGAAGACAAGGTTGTTACATTTGGGTTTTCGACGGATTACTACAGCAAGTACATCTGGCGAGGCCAAAACGTTGACAACAGCAGCGTATTGCAGCCAACCGTTTCCGCAAGCGCGTATGGGTTCACCGGCTCGTTCTGGGGAAATCTCGACCTGACGAACAGGTCCAAGACCGCCCCGGACAATGCCTGGGAGTTCAGCGAATACGACTGGACACTCGACTATACCAATACGATCCCGGGTACTGACTGGTTAAGCGGCTCCGTCGGCGCAATTTACTATCAGTTCCCAAATACTCACGTTAACTCAACGACTGAAATTTATACCGGCTTAAGCTTGTCCAAAGTTCCTTTGGCGCCGTCGTTCAAATGGTATCGCGACGTTGACGAAATCAAGGGCAGCTATTTCCAGTTCGGCGTCGGACAATTGTTTGATAAGCTTTACGTGATGAATGATAAATGCTATTGCGGCTTACAGTTAGGCGCAAGCTATGGCTGGGGCAACGCGGCTTATAACAATGGCTACTTCGGAGTAAATAGCGGCCAGTCAAATGACCTTACGCTTTCGGCTGCTCTTTGCACACAGGTATATACCTGGATGATTAAGCCAAGCATCAACTACTCGACAATGCTCGGCAACTCGATACGGGAAGCCACGGACAAGAGCGATAACTTCTGGGCAGGATTGGGGATATCGACTTCGTTTTAAGACGGGATAAAACAAGTTGGATTATTAAGGGCAAAAATGCGATTTATGAAACTACTGATGCGTTTTGAATATTGGCTATCCGTAGTGTTTAGTAAAGGAGAAATAAATTATGTCTACAAGCATAGCGATTGAAAATGGGATTGAAACTGGTGCGGTTACTGTGAGCGCCGGGGCCGGGAAAGTAATACCCGAACCCCAAGTAAAAGCCACGCTGGGCTTGTTTGGCGCCACTGCAAACGCTATGGCGCTAATAGCCCCAGGAGCGTTCCTGTGGATTACATATCAGCTCCAGGCCGCAGCCACTTCCCCAAGCGGAGCTTCGGTTGCAAGCGATATCTGGTCGGGAATAGTGGTTGCATTGGCCCTTTGTTTTCTTACTGCTATCTCCTACTCGGAGCTTGCCAAGATATATCCCGAAGCGGGTTTTGCAAGCGTCACCTATTTCGCGGAGAAGGCATTTCTTGACAGCCAGAACCTAAAAAGAGGAACGCCTACCTCCCTGGCCCGTATGTCAAAGATAGTTACCGGATGGGCCGCCCACCTTTTCTACTGGGTATATCCCGGCGTTATGGTGGCTATGATGGCCAACCTGATTGGTTATCTTTACACGTCTTTCACCGGACATACGCTGTCAATAGAGATGCTGGTTATAATTGCCACGGTATTTGCTTTCATCACGGGATACATAGCATATCGCGGCGTAACCGGCTCAACGATAACCGCAATCTGGATTAACATTATACAGCTCGTTACCCTGGTTGTTTTCACCGCCCTGGCCATTTATTACCGTTTCTCGAATCCCCAGGCGGCAACAACCTGGTCTTTCAGCGGCGCCTTGGACGTCATCCGTCCACATACGCTTAACGGCGTCCTGATTCAATCGACCCTCGCCATTTTGATATTGGTCGGTTTTGAAAGCTGCACCGCTCTGGCCGCTGAGGTAAAGAACCCTAAATCCACGATTCCAAAGGCCATTATCCTGTCTTTGGTAATTCAGGGATTGTTTGCGTATCTGCTGGAGTATTTCGGCGCAGGTTATATGATAAATGAAAAGTTAACGTTTACCGCCGCCGGGCAAACAGCAGCAGTAACCGGAATGGCTGCCGCCGCCGGCTCAGGCGCTCCTATCGGAGACCTCGCGCAAATACTCGGCAACAGTTTGTTTCATGGTCTCGGCTTTGGCCTGATGATTACTATGGCCGTAACCGTGGCAATCGCCGTAATCGGCACGACTTTAAGCTGTATGAACACGGCCGT
>JBEKAT010000047.1:0-15664 GCA_050015775.1 Sedimentisphaerales bacterium
TTCGCCTCGGCGAGGTCATCCTGCGGAATCCCCGTGCCGTGCGGTATTATCAAATCGATGTCTTTTGGCGATATGTTCGCCTGTGCCATTGCTTTTTCAATCGCGATGGTCAATCCATATCCGTCCTGTTCAATATGCTCATACGCCGGGTTGATACAGGCGCTTTGGCCTGTGCCGACAACTTCTGCGTAAATTTTTGCACCGCGTTTGGTCGCGTTGTCGAGATTCTCAAGCACGACGATTCCGCCTCCATCGCCGAATACCGAGCCGGTTGCGCCTGAGTCAAAAGGTCTGCATGCCCCTTCGGCGTCGTTATTATGCTTATTCGTAGTCCGTTTAATCAGGCACTGTCGCATTATCAATACGGGGTTTACTTTCGATTCCGCACCGCCTGCCAGGGCGATGTCACTATTGCCTCGTGCGATAACCTCCGCCGCCTCGGCTATTGCGATATACCCCGAAACCTCCGCGCAGGTGATTGTGTTGCTCGGCCCCTGTATGTCGTGAATGATACCGACGTGGCAGGCCAGCATATTAGGCAAATACTTCAACAGCCACAGGGGCGTTACTAATTCGATTCCCTCTTTGCCCCATTTTTGAATGTTGAATTTGCCGTCGGCCATACTTTTGGCGACCGCGGGGGCAAGCTCACAGGGGTCGCAGCTAATAAGTCCTGCGCCGAGATTGATTGCCATACGCTGCGGGTTGACGTTTATTTTCTGTTCGTCGATGGCTTTTGTAATGAGGCCGCTATCCCTGACCGCCTCATCCGCCGCGATTACCGCAAGCTCGATATCCTTCGACATAAGTTTGGTCGCCTTGCGGAATGATTTTGGGACATACTGCTGGATTTTATATTCCTCGACTTCGCCGGCTAATTGGCAGGTGAATTTCGCAGGGTCAAATTTCGTTATCCGTTTTATGCCGGATTTTCCCGCGCAAAGTCCCTCCCACGTCCGGGCTGCCGTCGGTCCCAGCGGACTTACCGCCCCAATTCCTGTTATCACCACACGGGTCCGTCCCACAGGGTTTGTCTCCTATTTGTCGGCTTTCTGGAAAACCGCTCCCTGCAGAAGCGATTTGAACATATCGGTGAACACAAAATTCTCCTTCGGAAATTCCTTGCCCGCAAGGTTCTGGTCGATGTGACTGAACATCAGGTCGATATCGGCTATAAGTTTCTTGCCGCAGGTGATTGTTCCGGTGGTGCTGGCGGCCTCCGGAGCTATCGACTCAATCTTCGCAGATAACCTCAAAGTATCACCCGGCCTGACGTAATCGTGAAACACCGCCTTTTTTATCTTTGCCAAAATTACCTTTTCCTGAAACTTTTTCGCCTCGCCCACCAGTATCCCGGCCGTCTGCGCCATCGCTTCAATCATCAGGCATTCAGGCATAATGGGAAAACCCGGAAAATGGTCGTGCAGATGTTCCTCGGCCAGCGTTACGTTCTTGACCGCAACGGCGTTTTGCCCGCTGTTAAACTCAACAAACTTATCTATCCAAATCCATCTCATAGCGCTGCATAATAAGACAATCGGCAGGATTGCTCAAGCAAAACCTGCCGATAACGTTCAAAAACAACTATTCCGTGTTAAGCCGCCTTCAGCTTGCTCTCCACGTAATTTACAATCATCCCTACCGTGAACAAATCGGGTAATTTGCTCAGTTCGGGGTTTTTGGCGAATTCGCTTACGTCGGTATGCGGCATTTTGGCCTTAAGTTCAGCTACACCCTTTGCGGTCAGTTTGCCGTTGCTTACAAACTCCGGGTTGTTCATCAGCGTTTCTGCCGGGAACAACTCTTCTCTGGCGATTTTTATTCCGAATGCCTTTTCCAGCCGGAACACTATATCGAGGAAATCAATGCTCTCCGCACCCAAATCACTCATCAGCGTCGCTTCCGGCTTTACCTCGTCATCATCTACGCCAAGGGCATCCACCATTACCGTCTTAACCTGCTCTAAAACCTGTTCTCGACTCATCGCCATAAAATTTTGCCTCCGGCGTTTTTTAACTTTTACTTTCTTAACAGTTCCCAGCGTTTTTTCATTTCGCTGATTATCTTCGCGTCAACCGCGGCCAAGCCTGAATCCTGTTCGGCGAGATTGAAATGTCGCAAGCCGAATCTTGCTTCGACTATCTGTTCGCCGTTTGATATGCCTGTACCGGAAAAACTACTGACGTTTTCTTCGATGGTCTTGGCCTCAACCGAGTATTCAATCTGTGCCCCAGGCGCCAGGAAGGACTTATATTTAACATTTCTCGCCTCTTCCAGCAAGACCATACTGTGCGCAAAATTCTCCGTCACTCGCACTAACCACGATGCTGATTCAATCAGCCCTTCCAGGAGCAAAACCCCCGGCAGTACCGGAAAAGCCGGAAAATGGTCGGCCAGATATTCCTCGGCTAATGTTACGCCTTTGACCGCCTTTATCCTCTTGCCCGGCTCCAACTCAACAACTTTGTCTATAAGTATGAATCTCATTCCTATACGTTACCCGCTAAACGCTCTACGCTAATTGTTGTTGCGGCAATTGTAGTCATAAGCCGGGATTTTTCCAGCATTTTTTACTTTGGGATAACGGGGGGCAAACTCTGGAAATAATCGCGAAGTATGTTATACTTGTTCGCTATGAAAGTTCGCAGTGCAAATGTAACCGATGTTAAGGCCATGCACGCCCTGATAAATTGTTACGCGGAGCGTGATATGATGCTGTTTCGCTCGATGGCCGACATTTTTACAAATCTCCAGACCTTTCTTGTTGTTGAACTCGATGGTCAGGTTATTGGCTGCTGCGCGATTGAGGTAATCTGGTCGGACCTGGCGGAGATAAAGTCGTTGGCCGTCGATGAGTCGCATCAGAGCAAAGGGGCGGGGGCAATGCTGGTGAACGCCGCGGTTGAGCAGGCATGCCGGCTGGGAGTGCCTAAAGTATTCGGCCTGACGCTTAAGCCGGAGTTCTTCAGCAAACTTGGATTCCAGGTGGCTAACAAGGATTCGTTGCCTATGAAGGTCTGGAGTGATTGTGCCCGCTGCACGAAACAGCAGAACTGCGACGAAACAGCGGTAATTAAGCAAATTGAAAATAGCCAACAACCACAGCAGACCGTTGGCAATAATCAATAATCAGCGGCAAAAGACCCAATCGTGCCGCGAATCAAAGAAATTATCTCAAATCCTCGCGGCTCATCGGCCAAGTTCCGCTGGGTCGTCCTAAAGTCCTCCTAATACTCGGATTATTGTAATTCGAGGAAGATTTTGGTATTATTGTGGCATTAATTTTATGGCGGATTTTACCGCGTTTTTGAGCTAAAGTTGGCATTCGTCCGGGAAAAAGCGGAAAATTCACTAATATTCCAAGATTTTATCTTGACCTTCTGGGGGGGATGGATATAATGTAGGAAAGTGGGTAGGTCTGTTTTCTGGACTTACACAAGAAGGAAGGGCGGGAGCGATGAGAAGGAAGGAAAGAGAGCGTTGGTTTTGTATTCGTAGTCAGAATCAGTATCCCCCTTTTATTTCCCACAACATCGGCCCTCACCGCTTAAAATTTATTTATTAATATTTTTGGAGGAGAGAGTTTTATGAACACTCAAAGTCGAAATTGGATGGGAGTTAGCACGCCCGGAAAGATGCTACGTTTTCAGTGGCTATGTATTATTGTTTTTCTCTCCGTTGTTTGTGCCGTTCCCGCAGTCTTTGCGGGCGCAAGCTTTGATGTCAGCCATACCTATAAGTTGAACTTGCACGGCAACCAAGTGTACCGAGCGTCATGGAATGGGTGGGCATACTCTGAAGCGTGGGGCCAGGGCCACGATAGGATGGTGGACCAATGGTCCGATCTATACACTCCGCCGGACACTGACTTTGTACACGCGTATGCCAATTCCAATCCTGCATGGGCGAGAACCGATGCCGACTTTACTGCGAACCTCAATGGTACCGGGTCTGTTCATTCCTGGGGCTCCGTAGGCGTCCCACCAGGTGGAACCCGTGCCGTTGGAGATGCTTCGTCAACATTGTCTCTCAATTGTGGTGCAGTCGATCGAAAGGGAAACACGACGTGGAATGCCAAGTGGACGACCGTCACCGCTACGACATCGCATTCGTTTGTCCATGACCCAATTGACATAAGCTTCTTGAATTTGGATGACGATTCTCTTCAGGAATCACTTCTGTTTGATCTGGAGCTGCATTTGAATGGTGAGGGAAGATCGTCGTGCGAAAATGGCGATGTTCAGATATCGGGCATGGACGGCGACTTCAGCCTTGTCATGGAAAGCCCCTATATCACCAGTGGAACCGGAAGCATGTCCCTGGTGTTTTCGGATGGATTAGTCACCCAGTCCGAGGCCACCGGCATTTTTGACGGGTTGCTGCCGGGGATTGGCTCCGCTTCCGACGCCATTTCCTTTCACCTGGGAGATTCCAGTGGGGACATAAACATTGATTTTGACTATGGCTCCGATAATATTAATGGCTTTGACGCCACAGCCGTATTCGGAAATG
The DNA here is from genome assembly GCA_050015775.1 of Sedimentisphaerales bacterium. Lineage (GTDB taxonomy): Bacteria > Planctomycetota > Phycisphaerae > Sedimentisphaerales > Anaerobacaceae > Fen-1362. The sequence continues at coordinate 4,513 of JBEKAT010000047.1, forward strand.
CAGGGCAGGCTGAAGATGTTCCAGAACCCTTAACGCTCGTTCTCCTTGGCATTGGTGCCATCGGCCTGCGGGCCAGGCGAAGACAGGCGGCGTAGGGCAACCAAACCAGTCGAAAAACGAAGCAAACGAGCCATCCGTGTGGGTGGCTCTTTTTATTGGGCCGCAACCCGCCACCACCCCGCTCAGCACCCAAATTCACCAGCGCATCAGCCGACTTGTCTTCTCTGGAATAACGCCACCGCCAAAGCCAGTATCCCACCCGTGTAACAAATCGCGTATGTTGCGCCTATGAGAACATATTTGAGGGGCAGTGTGCTTTCCTCGTAAATTGCGTCGCTTATCCAGAAGACCTGAAGGTTAGGAATGGCAAAATAGCATATTTTTGCCCAGAGGTGCGTCTTGGCAAGAGCTCCGAATGCCCAGTCCGAGACAAGTCCAAGAAGGAAAACACCCACACACGCCGAGAGGGTTACCACGATATTGAACCTGCACGATAGCGCAACCGCCAGGGCCGCGATTATGACAGCCGCCAGAAACAACAGAACTGAGCCGTAAATATCAATTGCGTTTATATTGTTATTAGCAGGATTGAACTTCCAGTCGCGGTCGAAAAATATCAGGAAAATCAGCCCAATTGTGCCCAAACCAGTCAGTAAAACCATAGCCGTTGAGGTGGCCTTCCAGTCGTAAGCATAGTTGAAAAAAGCACTTAGAAGACAAGTCAGCACCACGATAACCCCCGCGGTTCCTAATACGGTATAATCATTGGTCGAATCCACGTTTTCGAGGACCCCGTTCCTTATCGCCATTATCAGTGCTATCGTGCAGATGTAATGGGCCATAGCCACCGCCCCCGTAACCCCCAGGAATTTGGCCAAAATGAATATCGGACGTTGCACCGGCTTAGTGAGAACGGTCATTATCGTCTTATTCTCGATTTCCTCCGCCACCGCCCCGGAAGCTGAGAAAATTGCTATGAACAAGCTGGCTATGAAAAGCGTAGATAACCCCAATTCGCGTAACAGCTTATTGTCGTCATCCATTGTGTACATCGAGATTGACGGGCTGACGAAAAACAGCAGCAGGGCGGCGGTGATTATTATCGCATAGACCGGCTGACGAATGGTCTCGATAAAGGTATTCCTGGTTATTGTAAACAACTTAGTCATCGTTTGAGACCTTTCCGGCAATCGCTGATTTTCAGCAGTTATTGAGTTTTAGACAACGGTTTTATGGCTAAAATTGGCGATATATTCTTATATGACATAAAAACCGGCTTGTAAATAGCCGGGAATTATTATATCTATATGCCCTTTGCGTTTCGAGGTTCGGTACAAAACTTTAGGAATTGAATAAATGACAACATCATCAAGGCCGGCAAAGCTCGTCGCTGTAGTATCGCTGATTCTCAGCGTCATTTTCTTTGTTATCATGGTTCTTCTCGGTCAGTGGAGCGGTTTCGTCGCAATTTATTCCGCAGGTTTTGTCTCGCTTGGCGCAGCGTTAATATGGCTGGTTTTGCTTATACAGTTCCATCAACGAAATCTTGCCGAGCAGGAAAAGCTCGATATGAGTGCCCTTGCCGGCGACCACAGGACGGATAAAATCTTCCAGGCCAAAGGCGAACAGTCGCAGTTGTTCGCCGTCGCTCAAAAACGCCTTGCGATACTCGAAAAGTGGTTCCTGCCCGTTTTCTCCTTCCTCATTGCGGCGTATCAGGTGGCCATAGGGCTATATCTGCTGAAAGCCGTCTCCGATTCAAATCCTGCTATAGGTAAACAACCTTTATTGTGCGCAGTTTGTATGGTTGCTATCGCCTTTGTCAGCTTTCTGCTCTCACGTTATGCGACAGGGATGTCTAATCAGGCGGAATGGAAACCGTTGCGGGCGGGCGGCAGTTTTCTGTTCGGCTCAGCGATATTGTCCTTTGCCCTGGCAATAGCACTGGCCCTGGTTCAGTTCAAAATAATCACCGTAATAAGTGTGATTGATTATTCGATTCCTGTCCTGCTTATCGTCCTTGGTGTTGAGAATCTGCTTAACATCATATTCGACATATACCGGCCTCGCCTGACGGGCCTTTACAGCAGGGCGGCTTTCGACAGCCGGCTGCTGGGGCTCATCAACGAGCCGGGCGAAATCCTTCATACTGCTACCGGCGCAATCGATTACCAGTTCGGCTTCAAGGTTTCTCAGACGTGGTTTTATAAACTTCTCGAAAAAGCCGTTGTGCCGCTAATTTTCTTCGGCGCTATTACGCTGTATCTGCTCAGCGGCGTTGTTGTTATTAATTCCTATGAACAGGCCGTAATCGAGCGATTCGGTAACCCGAAAGACGCAAAGGGCGATGTTCGACTCATCGGCCCGGGCATCCACTTCAAAATGCCCTGGCCCATCGATATCGCACGGATATATCCCGCCGGTAACATAGAGGAGCTGCAAATCGGCTACGTGCCCAAGACCGACCCCAAAACCGGGCAGGTAATCCGCGAACCGCTGCTTTGGGGCAAGGATCATTATAAGGAAGAATACAGCATCCTTATCGCGAGTCGTCTCGGTGCGGAAAAAAATTCGCCGGGCGCCGCGCCGGTCAGTTTGCTCAAGGCCAATGTTCCCGTGCAGTTCAGGGTCAAAGACCTTTATGCCTTCCTTTATAATCAGGACAATCCCCAAAAACGGCTTGAGAACATTTGTTACCGCGAACTGGCCAGGTTTGCCGCGGGCGCCTCAATCGAAGTTGATGACGAGGCAGCCCTGCAGACCAGTTTGCTGGGTGCGGGCAGGGCACAGGCCAAGCAGGTCCTGACTAAAAATATCCAGGCCGCCGCAGACAAGGCCGGTCTTGGAGTCGAAATTGTCTTTGTGGGCCTGCAGGGCATACATCCGCCCACCCAGGTCGCCGCTGACTATGAGAAGGTTGTGGGCGCAGTCCAGATGAAGCAGGCCATAATTCTTCAGGCCCAGGCCCAGCGTAATCGCACTCTCAGCACGCTCGCTGGTTCGGTAGATGGGGCATCAGACCTTTTCATCCTGGCTGCTGATTATCAGAAGGCCAGACAGGAAAATAACCGTCAAAAAACCGACGAAATTGCCGGCCGACTCGATACCGCATTCACCCAGGCGGACGGCGACATTTTCTGCACGCTCAGAGAGGCACAAAGCTACAGCTTTGAAAGGGTCGCTATCGCCCGTTCCACCGGTGAACGATTCGACAGCCAGGTCAAGGCATACAGGGCCGCGCCGGAAATCTACAAAAAAGAGCAACGCCTCCTTGCCCTGGAGGAAACGCTCAGCCCGATACGAAAATATGTTATTGTCGCCGATCCCAATGACGCGGAGACATTTATTGTTGACCTTAAGGAAAAATTAACGCCGAGCTTGTATGATATCGGCGGGGTTCAGGAGAGCAGCTCACAATGAAAAACATAACCATAACCATCTTTATCGTTCTGCTTTTTATCGTTTTGGCGCTGGTCTTTACGATGTTTCAGGTGCGTGAGACCGAATCCGCCCTGGTGCTGACCTTTGGCAAGGCCACTCGCCAGATTACCGAGCCGGGTTTGTATTTCAAATGGCCTCCGCCCATCGAGTCGGTCCAGAAGTTCGATTCCAGGGCCAGAGGTCTTGTCGCGGAACTCGGAGAAACGCCCACAAAAGGGGCCGTCCCCATTATCGTCAATACCTTTATTGTCTGGCGCATTGCCGAGCCGCTGGCGTTTTTTAACGCGGTCGGGACCATCTCGGATGCCGAGAGCAAACTGCTCAGCCAGATAAGCGACGCACAGAACAAGGTCATCGGCCGGCATGAATTCTCGGAATTCGTTAACAGCGACCCCGCGAAGATAAAATTCGATGACATCGAGAAAGAGATGCTTGCCGAGATTCAGAAAGCCGTGCGCAGCGACTACGGCATCGAAATCAAAGCACTCGGCATAAGGCAGCTTAAAATCAGCGAAGACGTCAGCAAAGCAGTATTCGAGCGGATGAAAGCCGAGCGAAATCGCAGGACCGAGGGAACAATCGCTGAGGGCAACGCCGCCTCCAAAAAAATCGTTACCGATGCCCTTTCAATGCAGACCGAACTGCTCGCGGCTGCCGAGGCAAGGGCCAAGGCCATCCGTGCGCAGGGCGACGCCGAAGCCGCTCAATACTACAAATTACTCGAACAGGACCCGCAACTCGCTATGTTCCTGCGGGACATCGACGCCCTCAAAAAAATACTGGAACAAAGGTCAACGGTTGTTATCAGCGCGGACACCGAACCATTTAAGCTGCTCAGGCAAATGCCTGACTTGAAACCGAAAGATTAACTCATCTGTTTTATAGACGGGTTTGAACGATATGGCGGAAGAACACGAACGTAATAATACGATACCGGACGACGCGGGCCAGCCGCGGCAGGCGGACCCCGGCTATGATTATCTGTCGGGGGCCTTGAAGGTCAGCTTTGCCGTCCTCAAGGTCATAATGGTCGTCCTGCTTGTGCTCTTTCTATTCTCCGGTGTCACCAAAGTAGGCCCCGGTGAACGCGCGATTGTCCTGTGGTTCGGCAAAATCAGCGGCGTCGGCGAGGCACGTCTTCTCGGCCCGGGTCTGAAACTGCTTTTGCCGTACCCAATACACGAAATCGTCCGGATTCCCGTCGAGAGAAAGGTTAACCTGGCGATAAATTCATTCTGGTATTATCAAAAGCCCGGTGAGGAAATGAGCAATGTGAGCGCCGAAAATACATACGTGCCGCCTACTCTCAACCCCCTTACCGATGGGTATTGTCTTGTGAGGGGCGAAAAGCAGGCACAGACCACAGCCGTTTCCGAAGGCAGCGATTATAACATTCTTCACTGTAAGTGGGTTCTGACCTACCAGATTACCGACGCGGAAAGATTCTACAAACACTGTTACGTACACGATAGTCACCTCCAGGCCGGGCAGAACTACTCGGACGTCATAGAGCAGAGCATAAATCCGCTGCTGGAAAATCTGTTCACCGACGCCGTCGTCGTAACTATGGTCAATTACACCATCGAAGAGGCGATGTTTGAAAAGGTCTCTTCCGTTTCCGAGCGGGTCAAAGAACGCCTCCAAAACAAGCTCAACGTATTGGAAACGGGCATTAAAGTCGTCTCGGTTCAAATTCGTGACATAACCTGGCCTAGGCAGGTATCCGCCGCTTTCCAGGCGTCTCTGACCGCGACGCAAAACAAGCAAAAGGTAATCAGCGACGCAAAACTTGCTGCGGAGAGGACCCTCAACGAGACAGCCGGCCCCATTGCGGCTGAGCTTCTTGCGTCTCTGCGGGACAGTTCCTACGACAGGCAAAAACAGGAGCAGTTGTGGGAGCAGGCGGCCGGCAGGGCACAGGAGACAATTGCCAATGCCCGCGGTTATCGCACGCAGGTCGTCGAGTCGGCAAGGGCAGACGCTGAATACCTCCAAAGAATTCTTCCTGAATATCGAAAGCATCCCAAGCTCGTCATCCAGAGGGTCTATCAGGATGCGATTGAGCAGGTACTTCGCGACGCGGAAGAGAAAACGGTCATTCAGCCCGCACAGCACGGCAAAAGCACCGAAGTCAGGGTGCTCATCAACAGGGACCCTGCGATAAAACCAAAATCCGAACCCGGAAAACAACCTTAGTGAGGAACCCTGAGAGATAAATAATGGCTCACGAACATCTGCATTTTAAGCACGATATCGCCGTTGAGCACACGCACGGTAAACAGGTCCGCGTCAGCTTGGCCCTGCTGGGGACACTGGCAGGGGGAACGCTGCTGCTTACGAGCATCATAGGCGAATCCAGGTTTATTTACGGTGCCGGCAGTTTCCAGACCGAAACCCTTGCCCTGGCGGGAGCTATCCTGCTGGGCATTCCTATCATCTGGCACGCAATTAAAAGTTTGCTGCATCAAGAGGCACATATGGATGAGCTTGTGGCGCTGGCCATAATTGCCGCCATAGCCACGCAGCAATATGTCGCCGCAGGCACCGTTGCCTTCTTTATGCTTCTTAGCGAACTGGTCGAAAGCCGGACCGCGCTCGGCGCAAGGGCCTCGATAGAATCGCTCATAAAACTCACTCCTCAAAAGGCAAATCGACTTCAGCCCGACGGCTCCGAAACCGAAGTGATGGTCAGCCAGATTAAACCCGGCGATACAGTGCGTGTGAGACCCGGCGACAATATCCCCGTCGATGGCGACGTAGTAAAAGGTTTAAGCTCCGTCAACGAGGCCACAATCACCGGCGAATCGCTGCCCGCTGACAAGGTCCCCGGTATGCAGGTCTTCGCGGGCACAAACAACCTCACCGGCGCTCTCGATATCACGGTTACCAAGGCCGGCAAAGATACCACGCTTGGTAAAGTCCAGTCGCTGATTCTACAGGCCGAGCATACCAAGATACCCATTATGCGGATTATTGACCGCTATGTTAGATGGTACACCCCGACAGTTCTTATGATTGCGGGCATTGCCCTGTACTTTACCAAGGATATTAATATTGCTATCACCATTCTTGTAATCGGTTGTCCTTGCGCGTTGATTCTGGCGACGCCCAGCGCAATGGTCGCGGCCATATCCGCCGCCGCCCGCCTCGGCATACTTGTCAAGAACGTCGCCGACCTCGAGGAAGCAGGCAAAATCACAGCGATGGTCTTCGACAAGACGGGAACTGTAACTACCGGTCGGCTCTATGTGACCAAACTCACGCCCGCAAATGGCGTTGAGCCGTCAACTTTGTTGTCGCTGGCCGCCTCTGCTGAAAAAATGAGCAAACACCCTGCGGCAAGGGCGCTGCTCGAAGTCGCAAAACAGGCAAATCTGATTTTGCCTGACGCGGATAATTTCCAGGAAACCCCCGGCAAAGGCGTTACCGCCAAAGTCGCCGGCAGCCGAGTAATCGTCGGCAGGGAGTCGTTCCTTAAGGAAAACAAAGTCAATATGTCCAATGTCTCCTCGCCGTCTTTGCACGAGGAGCAGGGCTTCAGCACACTATACGTCGCTTTGGATACCAATTGCGTTGGCTGGGTCGGCCTTCAGGACAAGACCAGACCCGAGGCAAAAGAGGCCGTAAAAGACCTTTTCGCACTCGGCATCAAGAGAGTAACAATGCTCACGGGCGACAGAGATGAAGTCGCCGGCCGCGTCGCAGCGGAACTCGGCTGCACCGATTATAAGGCGCATTGCCTGCCGCAGGACAAACTTGCCATAGTCGAAAAAATCAAAAAAGACGGCTACACCGTCCTTGTCGTAGGCGACGGCATAAACGACGCCCCCGCCCTTGCCGCGGGCGACCTTGGTATTGCGATGGGCGCTGCCGGCTCAGATGTCGCCATTAACTCCGCCTCTATAGCCCTGTTGAGCGACGACCTCAAACGACTTCCCGCACTGGTGCGACTGTCTCGCAGAACGCGTTTCGTCATCAACTCGAACCTTGCCTTTGGTGTCAGCTTTATTATTGTAGGTTGGTCATTCGCATTGACTGGTTTGATTGTGCCGACCCTGGCGGCGTTCCTGCATTTCGCGGGTTCACTCATTGTCGTCTTCAATAGTGCCCGGCTGGTTCGTCACGGCGAAGAGCTCCCGCACCATACGGGCGACGTTACATAATCTCTATATGCCGGCCGGACAGGATTAGCTAATTATGGAATATGCGATTGAAACATTTTCTTTGACCAAAATCTTCGCCGACTGGTGGGGACGCAACAGGGTCGTCGCCGTCGATGACCTCAACTTGAAGGTTCGTACCAATGAGGTTTACGGTTTCCTGGGCCCGAACGGCTCAGGTAAAACAACCACGCTCAAAATGCTCCTCGGCCTGCTTCACCCCACAAAAGGGAAAGCTCTCGTCCTCGAAGGCGACGCCACCGACCCTCAAATAAACCGCAGAATCGGTTTCCTGCCGGAAGAGTCCTATCTTTATAAATATCTCACGGCCCGCGAAACGCTCGACTTTTACGGCCAGCTGTTCAAACTGCCCGCACGAGTCCGAAAGATGCGTATCGAGGCGCTGCTCGATATGGTAGGCCTCAAGGCCGTCGCCAATAGAACCGTTGGAACCTTCTCGAAGGGTATGGCAAGGAGAATTGGGCTTGCGCAGGCCCTCATAAATGACCCTGAACTGCTCATCCTCGACGAACCCACCACGGGGCTTGACCCCCTCGGGACAAGACAAATCAAAGACCTTATCATAGAACTCGCCAAACGCGGCAAAACAGTTCTGCTCTGCAGCCACCTCCTCGCCGATGTCGAGGACGTCTGCGACAGAATCGCGATTCTCTACGGCGGCAGGATTCAGGCCGAAGGCAATGTCCGCGACCTTCTGAGACATTCTGACAAAACCGAAATTACAACCGGACGTCTCAGCCCGGCGGCGCTTGAAAAAATAAAACAAATGCTGGCTGAGGAACGCGCGGAATACACCATTGGTTCGCCGTTGGACAAGCTCGAAACGTTCTTTATCAATATCGTTGCCAGGGCGCAGCAGCAGGCCGTCCCAACAAGCGGCGCCGAAAGCAGGACCCAGATTAGCGAGTTTCTCTCAGCCAAAACCGATGAACGTGCCCGCAGGGAGGCCATACTCAACCAGCTCGTTTCCGCGTCCCCATCGGATGAGCAGACGGCGGCTACCGACACACAGAATATCCAGCCGCAACCAGTGCCTGCGACTCCGGCTGACGAAAACCTGCTCATTCGGCTGACCGAGCAAGTCGATTCAAAACCAGTTACTACGCAGCCGACGAAGGCCAAACCCGAACCCGCGATATCCGACCAGCCGGATAAAAGCATCCTCGACGAATTAACAGGCCGGCCTTCGCCGGACAAAAAGAACACCCATCCCGGAGATTCCGCCAATGCGTAGCATCTGGGCCGTCGCGGTCAATACGGTAAAACAGGCCCTCCGACTCAAAATCGCCGCCGTCTTTATTGTCCTGCTGCTTGTGCTATTGCCCGTAATGGGGCTGAAGATGACCGGCGACGGCACATTGAAAGGGCGTATGCAGGCCTTCGTCAGCTATGGTTTATCGCTGACGACTTTGTTGTTGGCGCTGCTCACCATTTTCACTACCGCATATACCCTGACAAGCGACGTAAAAGATAAGCAGGTTTATACCGTCCTTACAAAACCAATTCGGCGCTTCCAGTTTGTCCTCGGCAAATTATTCGGCGTCATTCTTCTGGACGCGTGTTTGCTGGCGCTTTTTTCCGTTATCATTTACAGCATTACCATTTTGTTGCCGACCTTACTGCACGCTGACAATGACCAGGTTGCACAGGTCCGCGACGAATTCTTTACCGCCAGGGCGTCCCTTACGCCCGTGGAACCGGACATATCAGAAGAGCTTAATCAGGCCTATAACAAGCTCAAGCAGGACGGCGAAGTGCCGGCCGGGGTGGACGAAAACCCAATCGCCCGTCAAAACTACAAAAATGAGCTTGCTCGTCGCATCGGGCTTAGAAAACGCGCCGCTGTGGTCGGCGAAGAACTGCTTTGGGAATTTAACAACGTTAAACCCAAAGACCCCAACCAGGAATTGTTTATAAGATTCAAATATGACGTCGCCGTCAATCCGCAGGACTTGCAGATTTACAGCAAGTGGGTCATAGGTGATGTTCGCCAGCTTCGCCTCGGGACTCCAATAGAGACGCCGTTGTATTCACTCGAACGAAAGGACCTGATAAGAACGTTCCGTGAGTTTGCGGTGCCCGCCGATGCGGTCGCCGGTGACGGCTATCTTGCCCTGGCGTTCCTTAATGTCCCTCTTAACGACACGGTTGTTATCTTTCCGCTCGAGGATGGTCTCGAATTGCTTTATAAAGCGGACACCTTCACCGCCAATTTTATCAGGGCCGTCCTGCTTATCTTTGTTCGACTTGTATTTCTTGCCGCTCTTGCCGTTTTCGCCGGTTCATTTCTCTCGTTTCCCGTCGCTATTTTGCTTTGCCTGTCGGTCTTTACTATGGCCAATATGAGCGGCTATATAGGCGAGTCCTACCACGTTGTAGGCGCCCAGCCCAGCGGGTTGTATTCCTATTGTCTGAAGCCGTTAATCATGCTTTTGCCGGAGTTTGACCAGGTCAGTCCTTCTAAATTTCTTGTTCCTGCCCGGCTGTTAAGCTGGTCTTTTCTCGGCTGGCTTGGTTTTACCACCGTCTGCTTAAAAGCGCTGCCGCTGGCGATTATGTCGCTGCTGATTTTTACCTACCGCGAAATTGCAAAAGTTATTGTCTAACGCTATCATTAAGTTCCGGCCGAAGGCGGACAAAACATCTGCCGGCCGGCTGCCGTAGATTGTTCAGTCAAATACGATTATGCGTTTACGTGATAAACTGATTATTGCTGTATGTGTCGTCCTGGCGGTTGTCCTGCTCACCGTGGCGGGTATGCGTCTCGATTTCATAAACTCGCAGCGGGTCGAAATGAAGCTGATAAGCAACGAGCCGCTCCAGAACGCCCCACCCTCCCTCGCCTTTGCCACCGTCGCGATGGGGGCGTTTCGCGGGCTGGTTGTCGATGTTCTCTGGATGCGAGCCGACAAGCTCAAGGAGCAGGGCCAGTACTTCGACGCAAGACAACTCGCCGAATGGATTACCGTCCTTCAGCCCCGCTTCGCGCAGGTCTGGGCGTTTCAGGCCTGGAATATGGCCTACAACATCTCCGTCGCCATCCCCGCTGAACAGCCCGACCAGAGATGGCAATGGGTAAAAAACGGCTACGAGCTTTTACGCGACAAGGGCATTCCTCTCAATCCAAAATCAATCGGATTGTACCGTGAACTTGGCAGAATCTTTCAGCACAAAATTGGCAGCAACAGCGACGACGACCACAAATACTACAAGCTCCAGCTTGCCCTTGCGATGGAACCGCTGCTTGGCAAAGCCGATAACGCCTGGTTTGAATCTCTCGCTAAAGCGCCTGCCGACTGGAGTCAGATTGCCGCCGATGCCGACGTCGCGCCGTTTATCGCCGCCCTGAAAGCTGCCGACAAGAATTTTGAGGATGACTCACGGTTTGTCGGCAATTACCTTTCGCTGCGACAAAATCCGGCCAGGTTCGACCCTGCTGCCTTTAAGGTCATAGACCGGTTCAGAGGCACTAAGACCCTCGAAAAGTTTGACGTCTTTGCAAAGGCCTGGCAGTTGCGAAACGTCTGGAA
>JBEKAT010000048.1:0-15591 GCA_050015775.1 Sedimentisphaerales bacterium
TGCCCTCGGTGCCCCGCAGCATTGACGACCCGGCTTTAACACACAGGCATTGCGTTGACGCGACCTTCACGCTGCTATTGGCGGCGAGAGACGCGAAAGTAAAGCGTTTTGTTTATGCCGCCAGTTCCTCGGCCTACGGCGACACGCCTACTTTGCCGAAGGTTGAAACGATGCCCGTCAATCCGCTTTCGCCTTACGCGGCGGCGAAACTAATGGGTGAATACTATTGTTCCGTCTTCTACAAGGTTTTTGGGCTTGAGACAATTTCGCTTCGATACTTCAACGTCTTTGGCCCGCACCAGGACCCGACGAGCCAGTATGCCGCGGCGATACCGGCGTTCGTAACCTCAATCCTCAAAGACAAACCGCCTACTATTTATGGCGATGGCGAGCAAACCCGGGATTTTACTTATGTCGATAACATCGTAGAGGCAAACCTGCTCGCCGCAAGAGCCAAACAAACCAAAGGCGAGGTCGTCAACATTGCCTGCGGAGAAGCAATAACCGTCAACGCGATTATCGATATGATAAACAAAATCGTCGGTAAAAATATCAAGCCGACGTATGCTCCATCCAACAAAGGCGACGTAAAACATTCGCTCGCCGATATTACTCAGGCAAAAAAACTCATAGGTTTCAAGCCGGTTGTTTTGTTCGAAGATGGTCTGAAAAAAGCAATCGAATGGTACCGCGTAAACCTGGCAACCTGATATCCCGGTATCCTGCTGCTGGGAATCAGGGTTCGGTTTGATTCTTAATCTGCTCCGCCGATTTAATTAATTCCTCCCTGCCGACCTCCTTCTGCGGCGCCAGCTCAAACGACCATTCGCGGGAATCAACTATTCGACCCGGGTAGAGGATTTGAGTCAGGAAATCAAAGGGGAAAAGGTCGTACCAGGGCGCCTGTAGTTTGCGATGCGTCTGGAGTGTTTCGCGGCCCTGTTTGCGTATTGTTATGTTATAGTCGCCATACCAGTTGAACGAGGCGGTCACCGGCGAGACGCCTATCTCTTCGTCATTCAGGAAAACTTGTGCGCCAGCCGGGTTTGTGTTGATGGTAAGCTTGCGCTCAACGCAGCCGGCCGCGCCGACCAGTAAAACACAAAACAAAAGTAGCGACTTGTTTGTTCTCATATTCGGCCACATTATAAGCCGAAACACCAAACGGGAAAAGACCAAACTATTCAAAAGTGCAAGGTCCTATAAGCATGGGTCTTGGCAGGCACTATGATTGACCTCCGACGAAATCAGGGGTATTTTGTATTCAGGATAGTCGGCGAATTGGGCGATTAGATTAGAAGAGGACGTGTAGCATATCCGCTATCCGCTCTACGCTATGATAGGGACTACGATATTCAAAATTGGCGAAGAGGTGGGCAACGTCGGGCAATTCGGCAGATTTGTCTGGCGTTCGGCCGTAACCAGCATGCAAAGTATCGCCAAAAGCGACACCTACCCCCTGATATGGGCGCAGATGCTGGCAATAGGCGTCCGCAGTGTTCCTGTAATTATGATAACCGGCGCGTTTGTGGGTATGACACTGGCAATTCAGGCCTACGACCAGTTGGCAGGAATGGGGCTGGAAGAACACCTCGGCGTGCTGATAAATATCTCGGTCGTTAAAGAGCTTGGGCCTGTTTTAGCGGCGGTTATGCTTGCGGGCCGAGTAGGCGGGGCGCTAACGGCGGAATTAGGCACGATGAAAGTAACCGAACAGATAGATGCCATCGAGAGTATGGGAACCGACCCCGTCAAATATCTGGTGGCGCCGCGCGTACTGGCCTGCCTCCTGTTGACGCCGGTTCTTATCGTTTACGCGGACCTGCTTGGTATCCTCGGCGGCTGGTTCGTAAGCGTAATTCACCTGCGTATCAACGCCAGGGCATACTGGAGTTTTAGCGCGTATGGCGTCGATTTGTGGGACGTCGCCTGCGGCGTCATCAAGGGCTTCTTCTTCGGCGGTGCGCTGGCAATCATAAGCTGCTACAAAGGATTCAACTGCAGGGAAGGGGCCAGGGGCGTGGGGCAGGCCTGCACAGATGCGTTTGTGATGAGCTTTATCTCGATACTTGTTCTCGACTTCGCTATGGTGGTGATTTTCAAGTCGCTTTACAGTATCTTCTGGCCCTTGAGAAGCTTGGTAGGATAACCGGTTCGTAGTACACAGCTGGTGGTTCGTAAACAACGGACAATGAACACTGAACAACAAACAACGAACAATGAACAACAGAGCGTCAAACCAGACGACGGGCTGATTGTCCTCAAAAACCTCACCAGGAGATTCGGCAATAACATCGTCCTGGATGATATTTCACTGGCGATAGAAAAAGGCAAAACCACCGTCGTAATCGGCCCAAGCGGCTGCGGCAAGAGCGTCCTGCTCAAACATATTATAGTCCTGATGCGGCCCAATTCGGGCGAAGTTTACTTCAAACGCCAGCGAATCGACAACCTCGACGACTCATCGCTGACCAGCGTACGCGCGCATTTCGGGTACCTGTTTCAGGCGGGAGCTCTTTTCGACAGCTTAAGCGTGGCCGAGAATATAATGTTCCCCGTCAGGCAACACTGCCAGATAACCCGCTTCAGCGCCGTCGAAGAGCTTGTGCGAAACAAACTTAAAATGGTCGGACTCGACGGGCTTCAGCACTTTTTCCCCGCAAACCTTTCCGGCGGCCAGCGCAAACGCGTCGCTTTGGCAAGGGCCATAGCTCTTGACCCGGAGGTGATACTGTATGATGAGCCAACGACCGGGCTTGACCCAATCCGGGCGGACACAATAAACGAGCTGATTTTGAAGCTCAAGGGGGAGCTTGGCGTGACCAGCATCGCGGTAACGCATGATATGAAAAGTGCCTACAAAATCGCCGACCGCATCGTGATGCTCCACAACGGCAAAATAATCGCCGACGGCAACGCCGATTGCATCCGCAACCATCCGGACCCCATAGTTCAGCAATTCATAAAGGGCGAAATCAGCAAAAAAGAGCTTGAGCAGCTTCACAAAGCAAGCGCCGGCTCTTCCGTTCGCCTGCCCTGCGACGTTGAAGATTAATTTGCCCTGCGTATGGCGGATTAACCCAAAGCTATTGATTATTTCCTGCTGATTATTGATAATTGAACAAGTGAGTCAGCCAAAAATCAATAATCAATTGTGCGACCTTGCTCGCCTCGTCAATGGAGAGGTATTCACGGACATTTTGCATCGCTCGGCTTACAGTAGCGACGCCAGCATTTACCAGATTGTGCCGACCTGTGTGGTCTGCCCGCGTGGCGCCCAAGATATCGCCGCAGTCGTCAAATACGCCAAAGATAAGCAAATACCTGTTGCCGCCCGCGGGGCCGGCAGCGGCGTGGCAGGCGAATCACTGACTAATGGAATCCTGCTCGATGTAACCCGCTATATGAACGGGATTATCGGCGTCGAGAACGGGGGAGAAATGGTAGTTTGCGAGCCGGGCGTAGTCCTCGATGACCTGAATAACTACCTCGCAAAATTCGGCAGGAAAATCGGGCCTGACCCATCGACAGCCAACCGGGCGGTCATAGGCGGATGTGTCGCCAATAACGCGACAGGGGCGCACTCACTGCAATTCGGCTATACAGGCGATTATGTCGAAAAAATCGAGGCGATCCTAGCGGATGGCTCAATAGTCGAATTGGTCAACAATTATCAACCAAAAGCCGAGAGCGATAGCCGCGTTGATGAGATTGCCAAACAGTGTGTCTCGCTGCTGGCGGGCAAAAAAGACGCAATCACAAACGCGCTCCCTGCGACAAAACGCAATCGCAGCGGATACAACATCGCAGGGGCATATCATGATGGCAAGGTAAATCTCGCCCGGCTGATGGCCGGCTCAGAGGGCACGCTCGCCATATTCACCAAAATTACGCTTCGCACTGTGCTGTTGCCCAAAGCCAAAGGATTGCTGCAACTTGAATTCGACTCCCTGGCCAAAATGGCAAAGGCCGTCCCGATTATCGTCGAGACAGGCGCGTCTGCCTGCGAATTAATGGATAACCGCCTGATTGCGATGGCGATTGAACATTTACCCGCATATCGAGATGTTCTTCCGGCAAATGCCACTGCAACACTACTTGTTGAGCACATCGGCGAAACACCCGAACAGGTAAAAATAAAAATTGGAAAGACCGATTCTGCCATCGGCAATCTCGCGACTAATCGAACGATTGTCTTCGATGAGCAAACCCAAAAGCGGATTTGGAAGGCGCGTAAGGATGCTGTTCCTCTGCTGGACAGGCGCAAAGGCAGACAAAGACCTGTACCGTTTATTGAGGATGTGTCGGTCGAAAACGACAAACTGGCGGAGTATATCGCCGGCCTGCAAACAATCGGCCAAAAATACAATATCGCGATGAGCTATTATGGCCACGCCGGCGACGGCGAGCTGCATATCAGGCCATATCTCGATTTGGGCGAGCAGGGTGATATAGAAAAGATGACGCAAATCGCCAACGAGGTCTTCGCCCTTGCCTGGTCGCTGGGCGGAACGGTCAGCGGCGAGCACGCAGTCGGATTAGTCCGTGCGGCGTTTCTGCGAAAACAATACGGCGACGAATTTTATAATCTGCTTTGCGGCATCAAAAAGATTTTTGACCCCGATGGCCTGCTTAATCCCGGAAAAATAATCAACGGCAACCCCAATGTAATGATTGAAAACTTAAAGGCCGGCCATCCTATAAAGAAGGATAAAACATTCGCGGAATCGGGTGCCATCTTCGCCGACGACGAAATCGCCCTTGAGCTTGGGCAATGCAGCGGTTGCGGCGTGTGCAGAAGCAGAGAGCAGCAATTCAGAATGTGTCCCCTGTTCCGCACAACAGGAGATGAGCTGGCGAGTTCCCGCGCGAAAATGAACGTGCTGCGGTTCTGGTCCAGCGGACAGCTTAAAGAAAAATATTTCGACTCCCCGGAATTTCGCCAGTTCCTCGATTTGTGCGTCAACTGCAAGGCCTGTTCGATTGAGTGCCCTTCAGGTGTTGACGTCTCTAAGATTATGGCGGCAGCACGCGCCGAATATGCCCGCCGAAAAGGATTACGATTAACTGAACGGCTTCTTGGGCGCAATCGATATTTGAGTATGCTGGGCAGCGCTTTCGCCCCCATTTCCAATTTTGCAATGCGATTATGGATAACCAGATGGTTACTCGAAAAGATAATCGGAATTGACCAAAGGCGACGAATGCCCAAATTCGCCTTCGGTTCATTTTTAATTGCCGGCCGGCTCTACCTGGAAACCTTCAGGCCACACGAAATTCCCATAGATAAAGTCGCGTACTTTTTGGATACATACGTCAATTATAATGACCATGAGCTTGGCTACGCGGTTATAGATGTCCTGCGACACAATGCTATTGAAGTGATAATTCCCAGGCAAAGACCCGCGCCGCTGCCTGCGATTGTGTACGGCGACGTTAAAACCGCGAAAAAGGATTTGTCTTACAGCGTAAAATATCTCGCGGCGACCGTCAAAGATGGGTACAAAATTATCTGCTCCGAACCAAGCGCAGCACTGTGCCTCAGGCAGGAACTTCGGCATTATGTTGACAGCGTGGACGCAAAAATTGTTTCCGAAAACACCTATGAACTGATGGAATACCTGCGCGAGCTGCTGCGACAAGGTAAATTGAACAAACCCAAAAGAACGTTACTGCAGGAATACGTCTATCACACGCCCTGCCATTTGTTCGCGACCGGGGCATACGGGGCAAGTATCGAACTATTGCAAAAATTGTGCAATATACCGGTGGCTGACCTGAAGGCGGGATGCTGCGGCCTGGCGGGGACATTCGGGGTGCAAAAGAAAAATTACGATCTGTCGGAGCAAATCGCGAAATCGCTCAAAGATGCGCTCGATAATACGCCTGCACAGTCCGTCCTTACCGAGTGCGCCGCCTGCGGAATGCAGATTGAACATATAAGCGGAAAACGTGCCCTGCACCCAATAAAGATTTTGTCGAAGGCATACGGACCAATTCGGGAATACAGAGCCAGATAAGAAAGGAACAGACAAATGGTTAATAAACAAACAAGAAGAGATGTTTTGAGATTGGCAGGAATGGGAATAATTGCGGCGGGGTTGAAGCCGGAAATGGCTGCCGCCGCGGAAACCAAAACAACAAATAAGACAAAGTTTAACCTAGGCCTGGCGTCTTATACGTTCAGGAAATTTTCCACCGAGCAAACTCTCGCGATGACCAAACGGCTGGGTTTAAAATACATCAGCTTCAAGGATTTTCACATGCCTTTAAACAGCACGCCTGAACAAATCCAAAATACCGTGGCAAAGGTAGAAGGGGCGGGGATTACCCTTTACGCGTGCGGCGTAATTTATATGAAGACCGAGGCCCAGGTTCAGCAGGCATTCGATTACACAAAAGCCGCGGGAGTCAAAATGATTGTCGGCGTGCCCAATTACGAACTGCTCGGCTTAGTCGAAAAGAAAGTAAAAGAATGCGACATCAAAGTCGCTATTCACAATCACGGATCTGATTATCTGCTATACCCGTCGCCAGCAAGTGTTTATGAGAAGGTAACGGGCCTCGACAAGCGAATCGGCCTTTGCATCGACGTGGGGCACACACAGCGGTCAGGTATCGACCCGTCGGAAGCGGTGGAGAAATTCGCGGACCGGCTTCTCGACATCCACATAAAAGACGAAACCTCCGCGACCACCGAAGGCATAACAGTTGAAATGGGCAGAGGAGTGATTGACCTTGTGAAATTGATGCGGACGCTGGAAAAAATCGGCTATTCAGGTATCACGGCGTTTGAATTCGAGAAGGACGAAAACGACCCATTGGCGGGCGTCGCCGAATCGGTCGGCTATACAAGAGGCATTCTGGCCAGCATCTAAGGCCGGACACTATTGGTGAAAGGAAATTCAGATGTTTAAGAAAACGATTTTAGCAGGAACGATTCTGTTTTTTGTATCGGCCTGCGCAACAGGTGCGGATATCAAATTTGTTCAGGATACCAACAAAATCGACATCCTCATCGGAGGCAACCTGTTCACGACCTACCGATATGGTTCGGAGCTGACCAAGCCGATTTTGTACCCAGTGAAAAGCCCTTCAGGTATCGTACTGACCCGCGGATTTCCGTTCGAGATAGTACCGGGCGAGAGCAACGACCATCCGCATCATACCGGGATATTTTTTACTTACGACAAAGTTAATAACGATGGCTTCTGGAACAACACGACCTCGCCGCCGCAGGTAAAGCATATAAAAACCACAAAGATGGAGAATGGTCGGCTTTCCACAATCTCGCACTGGGTCGGCAAATCAGGAAAGACGCTCCTCGAAGAGAAGCGAGATATGGTTTTTTCAGCCGAGCCGAATCAGTATGTAATTGATTTCAACTTCACTCTGACCGCGCAGGATGAAAAAATTGTCTTCGGCGACACCAAAGAGGGTATGTTCGCGATTCGTGTGGCCGACTGGATGAGCGAAGAGAAGGGGACAGGCAAATATCTCGACTCACAAGGGAATATTGGCGAGCCGAATATATGGGGCAAAAAAGCCACCTGGGCTCGTCTGGAAGGAACCAAAGATGGCAAAATAATAGGTATCGCAATTTTCAACCATCCCGCAAGCGTCTGTTACCCAACCTATTGGCACACAAGGGGTTACGGCTTGTTTAGCGCCGACCCTTTAGGTCAACTGGACTTCCTGAAAGGCCGAAATGTCAAAAACCCCCAGCCGTTAAATTTCACGTTACAGCCAGGTCAAAATGCCATCTTCAGATTCCGAATGATTATCTACGAAGGCCCAAAGCCCGCCGAGAATCTTGAGCGGCAATTCATAGCGTTTACGCAATGAGGAAACGTGCAACTGAATAGGTTCCTGGGCCGGAAGAAAAATGGCTAAACGAACAGATATTCGTATAAGGCAATTCAGTCGGAGTGATCTACCCACAGTCAAAGAACTGATATACAACACAATCGATATTTGCTATTCAGCCGACTATCCCAAAGAAGCCGTCCAATACTTTAAGCAATACCATTGTGATAAGAACATCTTAAAAGGTGCCGCAAAAGGGTGGACCATCGTTTTGGAAGAAAATAATCGCGTCATAGGAACAGGAACCATCATCGATGACCACATTATGAGAGTTTTTGTAAATCCCAAATTCCAAAAGCGCGGTTTGGGAAAGCTTATTATGAACAAGCTCGAAGATAAGGCAATTTCTTCAGGGGTCAACAAAGTTAAATTGGATGCGTCGCTGCCCTCTAAAAAGTTTTATGATGCGCTGGGTTACGCCACTTCTGAAGCAACCCATTTGGACGTGGAGAACAGCAAAAAATTACATTACAACAAAATGAATAAAGTATTAGCAGAGGTAACGTAAGGTGGAACAATATAAAATAGATTTTGATTCGATGCCTTGGGAAAATCCTGCTGTCGGCGTGAGATTCAAGGCCTACGAACAAGGCGGAAGGGAAAAGGGGCCTGACCCCTTTTTCTCCAGAAATGCATCTGGGGGACAGATATGAGTGATAAGGTAAATCGAAATCTCAAGTAGCGGATAGCAACGCGATAAACGTTACAAACTATCCGCTACACGCCAATTCGCAATAGTATCTTACTTTTCTTTTTTTCCAGCCGGTTTGGCTTTGCCTTCTGGCTTGGCTTTGCCTTCTGGCTTGGCTTTGCCTTCTGGCTTGGCTTTGCCTTCTGGCTTGGCTTCACCCTCTGGCTTGCTTTCGTCTTCCGGCTTGGCTTGTGCTTCTTGCTCCGGAGCTTTCTGCTCCTGGGCTTTCAGTTCAGCGGCCAGCTTCGCGGCCTCTTTAGCGGCTTCCTTCTGCGCGGCCTTGAATGCCTCCGCGTCAACACCTTCAGGAACAACAACTACGCTCACTGAGGCGGTCAAATCGTCCGCAAACTCCAGTTTGACGCTGTATGTGCCGACCTCTTTAATATGCTCGTGGAGCATAACCACATCATCGGCAACCTCAAAGCCCTGGTCTCGCAGATTCTTGGCGATATCACGTTTCGCCACTGAGCCAAACAGATGACCCAGCTCATTAGCCGTGGCGGCGATAACCGCCTCGGCGCCGCTGACGGCCTGGGCCGCCTTTTCGAGCTGCTTGCGTTCAAGATTACGCTCTTCGGCCCGCTTCGCCTTTGCCTTGGCGATTGACTTTATGTTGTTATCCGTAGCGGCCTTGGCAAGACCCTGCGGAAACAGGAAATTTCTCGCGTAGCCGTTGGTGACCTCAACAACGTCTCCGAGCCAGCCCAGTTTACGCACATCACTAACTAATAAAACCTTCATTTATATGTCTCCGCCTAAAAATGTAGGGTGGGGTTTACCCCACCGGACTACTTCGGCGGGGCAAGCCCCGCCCTACGAACTTTCCGGGTTATGCGCAAAACGGCAGAAGCGCCATAAATCTTGCGCGTTTGATTGCGCTTTTGACCTTGCGCTGACAGCCGGCACAATTGCCGCTGCGCTTGCGCGAATATATCTTGCCGCGATGCGTCAGCAGTTTCTGCAGGGTCTCGATATCCTTGTAATCCACGTACTCCTCGCCCCGCCTGCAAAACCGACACTGGGTCTGCTGCGGCGCCGCAAGCTTACGGGAATTGTCCGACCTGTCGTTTCTTCTTTCGCCAAATTCCGCCATATTTTCACCTCTATGAACAATTTTTAGTTTTGAGTTTTAAGTTTTTAGTTAGTAACAACTAAAAACTCAACACCAAGAACTCAAAACTTTTCCTTTTCACTTAAAACGGTATATCGTCTGCGGGCGGGTGCGCTCCCTTTACAGGCCCGGAGTTATCCGGCTCAACCTGGCTGTCAGGCCCTGCTTCGCCGCCTGCTCCGGCCTCAGTCCCGGTTCCAGCCCCGCCGCCGACCGGTCCACCGAGAAACTGGAAGTTCTCGACAACAACCCTGTGCCGGCTTCGCTTGGAGCCGTCCTGCGCCGTCCACTGTTCGAACGACAACCGACCCTCCACGAAGAGCGGTCTGCCCTTGCGCATATACTTGTTGAGCGTCTCGGCGGGCCGACCGAAGGCACGGCAGTCAACAAAGCACACTTCCTCTTTGCTCTCGCCTTCTTTGCTCGTCCATTTGCGGTTTACCGCCAGACCGAACTCAACAACAGGCGTCTGACTGGGCAGATACGACAATTGCGGGTCCCGCGTCAGGTTGCCCATCAACATTACCTTATTAAAATTCGCCATTGATAACTCCTCTATTCTTCAGCGCCATCCTCAACAAGAGAAACGGCCGCTTTCAGTCAATGCTCACAGGCAGATTACTAAACCTGCTGCTCAGGGTTATCCGTTACGTCCGTTTTGGCGGTTGCCGGCTCGTTTTGCGCCACAGTATCATCGGTCGCAGCCGGGGCATTCACCGCGGTCGCCTGCTTGGCGATATCTTCCTCGGTGAGGTGCTCCGTCTTGAGAATCAGCGCACGCATAACGCGTTCCGAGAGCAGCACGTCACGCTCCAATTCGGTGATTTTGCGCCCGTCGGCCTTGAAGTACGCCAGGATATAGGTCCCCCGGCTGCATCTTTTAATCGAATAGGCCAGCGGTCTTTCGTCCCATTTTCTTAGCGACAATATCTGGGCATCGATTTTGTTCAGCATCTTCGTAACAAGCTCGATGATGCCGTCCCAGTCCTTCGCCGCTTCTGCTGAATCAATCAGGAACATTATTTCGTAAAGCTTCTTAACTCCAGTTTCCAACTTAAATACCTCCAGCAAAATTTTCCGACTCTACGTTCGACATATCTCAAATTCAATCTTTCAAACCCTGCCCGTCCGACAGGCGGGAATTATGTTTTGTCATCGCTGCCCCAATACCTTCTTCAAGCCAGCAAATCGCCGCGTCTTTGGCTCGGCCTATTCCCTGTCTTACTTGCTCGGCCTCGACCGGACCCGGCTCGCTGAGCACATAATCCACGGCGTCGCCCACTCGGCACTGGCCTATGCCGACTCTTAATCGGGGCACGTCTTCGGTGCCGAGCTTCTCCACCACATCGGTCAACCCATTGTGCCCACCCGCCGAACCTTTCGCCCTTAACCTTATTTGCCCCGGCTCAAGCCACATCTCGTCGAGCACTACCAGCACGTCGCTCAAATCCATCTTGTAAAAGGCAACGGCCTCGGCAACCGGCTGCCCGCTGCAATTCATATACTGCTGGGGCTTCAGCAGCAAAACCTGCTTGCCGGCATATTCGCCCTTGCCAAGATGAGAGCCGAAGCCCTTCTTGTTAATCTCTATGCCCAGCGCTCCGCCGAGCAAATCAATTACCTTGAAGCCGACGTTGTGCCGCGTATCGGCATATTTCTTACCGGGATTACCAAGTCCAACTATCATCTGCATACCAGGCATAGTGCCGGCTCTCTAAAAACGGCCCTATTTCTTCTTCTCCTTGTCTTCCTTTTTCTCCTTGGGCTCCTTCGACTCCTTTGGCTCCTTCGATTCGGCCGCCGCTTCGCCCTCCTCCGGCTCTTCCTTGGCCGCCGTTATAACCTCGGGCGCAACAGGCATTTCCGCCTCAAGCTCTTCCGTGGTCTTCACCTCAGCGACAATATGGCAGGTCGCCAGGAGCAATTCGGGTGAACTTATCAACTTCACCCCTTCGGGCAACTTGAGGTCCTTGGCGTGAATCGCATCGCCCAGAGCCATTTCCTTCACGGATACCGTTATGCGATCGGGTATCTGGGTAACACGGCACTCAACCTCGATGCTGCCCGTATGAACCTCGACCATTCCGCCCTCTTGTGCACCCTTGGCGGTGCCTTTAAGCTCTATCGGGACGGTGACGCGGACCATTTCGGTAACATCCACGCGCATCAGGTCAACGTGAATGACTTCCGTGCCGAGATAGTCGTACTGCACGTCCTTGACGAGCATGGTCTCGTTCTTTTTGTCTATCTCGACCTCTACCAGTCGGCGCCCCTGATGCAGCCCTTCAACGAAACTCTTGGCATCCAGAGCAATTGAGATCGGCTCTTTTTTGTGACCATAAACCACAGCCGGGATTTGCCCCTGTTTGCGCAACCTGGTCGCGTCTTTCGACCCGATATGCTGACGAATCTCGGCTTTTAACACCAATGCTTTATCCATAACATCCTCACAACAAACCTAAATTCAATACAATACCGGCCAGTCATCAATCGACTAATGAGCACTGAATAAGCTGCTGACCGACTCATTTCTGTGAATTCTTTTTATCGCCTCGCCGACCATCGCCGAAACCGTCAAAACCTTGACTTTCCTGAGCTTGCCGGCTTCTGCACTCAACGGTATCGTATCGGTAACGACAACTTCATCGACGGGCGCTTCACTCAGTTTCTCGACTGCGCCGGGCGCGAACACCCCGTGCGTCGCGCCGACATATATTTTGCGGGCGCCTCGCTCTTTTACCAGCACCGCGGCGCTGCAAATGGTGCCCGCGGTGGTAATCATATCATCGCACATAAGGACGTTCCTGCCCTCGACGCTGCCTATAAGCTCCTGTGCCTGCACCTGGCTGCCGCTGAGACGCCTCTTGTGCACTATCGCTAAATCGCCCCCAAGATGCGAGGCGTAACGGGACGCTATTTTGATGTTGCCCACGTCCGGGGAAACAACCGTGAGATTCTCAATTTTTTTATTGCGGAAATAGTTGCTCAAAACAAGCTCCCCGGTCAGATGGTCCACAGGTATATCGAAGAACCCCTGCAACTGCGGGGCGTGCAAATCAATAGCGAGGATACGGTCTGCGCCGGCGGCAGTAATGACGTTGGCGACGAGTTTTGCCGTAATCGGCACCCGGCCTTCATCCTTGCGGTCCTGGCGGGCGTAGCCAAAGTACGGGATAACCGCGGTAACTCTATTTGCGCTTGCGCGTTTCAGGCAATCAAGATAAATCAGCAACTCTACGAGGTTTTCATCAACGGGACTGCACGTGGATTGAAGCACGAAACAGTCCCTGCCCCGCACGTCGTCCTCGACGCGGATGATTTTTTCGCCATCGGGAAACTTTTCTATTTTGGCTCCCCCAAGGGGCACTTCGAGGTAGTCGCACACCGCCTTTGTCAGCGGCTCGTTGCTGCAACCGGAAAACACCTTTATATGGTCATTCAGAAACATCTCTCACTCCTTATCCCCGGCGCCCGTTGTTTGTTTCCCGACGCTCAACATTCGAGTATCCGGCTTCAAGTATAACACCGTCGCCGATTTTCACGCCGTTTTGCAGATGCGCAAACGGCCCGATTCGGCAGTTTTTGCCTATTACGACCTCGCCGAATATGCAACAGAACGGCTCAATGACGGTGTCCTGCCCGATTTGCGCCCTTGCGTCTATCCAAGTATTGGGCGGGTCAACAATTGTAACGCCGGTTTCCATCAGGCGTCTCTGGATTCTTCGCTGCATAATCTTGCCGGCATCACTGAGCTGCTCCCGGCTGTTGACGCTGACCGCCTCTTCCGGGCGAACCGCTGTAACGGCCACAACCTTATGCCCGCTCTCGATAATCATCGCCAGCGCATCGGTAAGATAGAATTCGCCCTTAACTTTGTCGGGCCCAACCTGTTCGACGTATTCAAAAAGAATCTTGTTATCGAAAAGATAATAGCTTGGGTTAACTTCCTGGATTTTCAGTTGTTCGGGCGTGCAGTTGGCGTCTTCGATGATACCCTGTATATTGCCATAGGTGTCGCGGACAATGCGTCCGTAGCCGGCCGGGTCTTCAAGAATAGCCGTGGCAAGCGTCGCGGCGGCGTGTTCGGCCTCGTGCTTGGCGACAACCGTTTTCAGCGTCTCCGTCCGAATAAGGGGGCCGTCGCCGCAAAGCACCAGCGTCTGGCCCGCGAAATTCTTCAAATGTTCCCCGCAGCACATCACCGCGTGGGCGGTCCCTTTCTGCTCGGGCTGAGTTACCCAGATTATATCGCCTGCGTTGTTGAATTGTTCCTTTACCTGCTCGGAGTTAAAGCCCACAACAACGTACATTTTATCAACACCGACTCCCCGGCAGGCATCCAGCACATAGAAAAGCATAGGCCTGCCGCAGACCTCATGGAGGACTTTGGGCATCTTCGTGTTCATCCGCTTGCTGACGCCCGCGGCCAGAATTATCGCAACCCTTTGCATAACTGAAACTCAAAACCAAAAACTCAAAACTATTCTTAACCTACCCGGCCAGGACTCGAACCTGGAATGGGAGGACCAAAACCTCCTGTGTTACCGATTACACCACCGGGTAATCCGTTAAATCTTAAAACGCAAAGCGAAAAACCCAAAACCAAACCTGAAAATTCAAAGCTTGTCAGCTTTGCGCTTTGACTTTGCACTTTAAGTTCTAAACTTCCAAGTTGTCACGGAGGCCATTCTCTTTGTCGGCCTGACTGGGCGCCGTCGGAGGCCTGAATCAACTATGCCGTGATACTGTTGACCCACACCGCCCCTTGCGACGGAGCTAATCGGAAGCAATATACCTTATCCGCCCCGCCCCGGCAAGTCATTTTTGAAAAAAAGAGAAAAAAGGGGTCAGGCCCCTTTTTCGTTGACATCTGCCGAACGGGCAGGTTTATCTCCCTTGACTTTGCCCGGGGCAGGCGGCTCGCGCCTGGTCATCTGGAAGGTCGTAACCGTATGCGTGGTCGTCGGCTCAGGGGCCGGGGGCGGCCGAAGCATCGGGCCTTGGACAACATATTTGATTCTTTCCGTTATATCCTGTGTCATTTTACTGCTAATAATCCGGCCCGTGGCCTCCTCGATTTCGATACGGCCGGCACCCTTGCCCAATATCTCCCTGTTGGCCCTCACGGGAGATTCTGACGCCGGTGCGCTCAAAACGGGGGCAGAAGCCGACTTAATAACCAAATTGACATCCACAACAGCAATCCCGCCTTGCCCCGATTTGTCGGGATTTAGCCGGAAGGTCTTCTCAAAAACTATGTTCACTTCCTCTATCTGCTCTGTCTGGGCATAGCCCGCTTCGGCGGACGACAGAATCTCGGTGCGGCTCCACGTTGCCCCTTCCTCGTTCGACTCTGGGAAAATCCTCAATTGGTCTTCAAGTTCACGCCTGACCGGCAGCTCAGCAAACAGCTGGTTGATGCCCTGGCTGACTCTGCTTGCGCCGGCAAAATTGCCCATTTTGGCCTTGGCAGAGGTAATAAGGGCCTGCAGACCATTAATTCTCTCTATCCGGCCCTGCGGCGTTATTCGCAAATATAATTCCTCTCCCATCGCCAGACGCAACGGCGCCGCCTGCATAGGTGTCTTCAACTGATTTGCGTCGGAATCAAACTCTACTTTCTGCTCCTGCAACCGCAACTTCATAGTAACCCGCTTATACGTGTACTTGGCCCAGGCACAGCCGCTATCATCGACCTCTTCTATATCAAAATCACATTCGAGCCGTATGTTTTGTTCGGAGGTCCGCTCGTTTCCGTCCACCACTCCCGTCATTTTCTGCTCGGTAACCGACACCAAAGAATATCTGTCGCCCGGCGCGAATTTGAACTTCAGCGAGTCAGCCATCGCAACGGAACAGAACATCGCCCCCACAAAGCAAATTAAGAATTGAGAATTAAGAATTGAGAATCCTGATAGGC
>JBEKAT010000049.1:0-15492 GCA_050015775.1 Sedimentisphaerales bacterium
GACCTTGATTTTAGCACCGAAGACATCGCCCATGCCAACAAAGCCGATATAATCGCCAAATTGGACGAGACAAGAAGCCGACTCAATGACCTTTTAGCCGATTCAATACGCAGTGAATCAACCCTCGATTTACCAGCCGTCGGAATCACAGGGACGCCCAACGTGGGCAAAAGCACCCTGCTGAATAAATTGCTTGGCAGACAACGCAGCATCGTCTCGCATCAGCGAAAAACCACAAGAGATGTCCTCACAGGCGAATTTGAACTACCTGGCTGTCGATGTGTTTTGTTTGATTGCGCCGGGCTTACCACCCATGCCGACACGGAGCGAAGCGACGGGCCCGCTTCGGAAACAATCCTTGACGAACTCACCCAGCAAGCCGCTGTCGAAGCGATACGAAACGCAATGGCAGTTGTCTTCTGCGTCGATATCGCAAAAGATGATTGGGCCGAAGACCTCGCGATACGCCGATTGATAAACCCCACACACATGGTAACAATAGCCACAAAAACGGATTTACTTTCGGAAAAGGACATTGCCGAACGACTCTCAAAACTAAAATCGCTCTTTGGCTGCGATTTCCTCCCCGTCTCCGCACACGCCAATATCGGCATCGATAAACTCAAGGCCGAAATCACTACACGCCTAATCACCACTATCTCCGGCCACAACGCCGTCGCCCTTACAACAAGGCACAGACAGGCCCTTAACAACGCGATTCACGATATCATCCAGGCCGAAAAAGAAATAAAGGCGGGTAGCGAGGAACTGGCCGCTATGATGCTCAGAACCGCCTATAACCAGCTAAGCAACATCGAACAACATAACATAGATGAGCAGGTATTAGACCGCATCTTCTCCCGCTTCTGCATCGGAAAATAAATACTTTTGCCACAGCAGCTTACGAAGGGCTTCCAATCCGTGATATTTCTTCCGAAAAGCGCCTTTATTTGTTTATCTTTCACCCTTGTTTTGTCTGCGCCCAATGTTATTATGGGACATTTGAAGGTCGTGTTATTTTGGCTTTCAAGATTTGATAATTAAAAAGGACGACACTATGGCTAAGCAAATACTCAGAGACAAAAATGGATTTATAATCGGCTATCTTGAGACTCGCAGTGACGGTGAACAGACTATACGTGATAGCGCAGGTCGCATGAGAGGGAAATATGACCCAAAACGCAATTTTACATATGATGAAAATGGCCGGCATGTCGGAGAGGGAAATCTTCTTGCCTCTTTGATAACATCTTCACAAGAAATTAATAATCCATGGGGAGCATTACTTGGGGGTATAAGCGGTTATCTTCTGGGCCGCATGACTTCGGAGAAGGACACAAAACAATCTGAATGCGAGGAAGGATATGTTCAAGAGAACGAACCAGATGAATATGAACGAATGAAAGATAATGAATCTACGCCACTGCATGACAAGATATTATTTGCGCTTATAGAAGGTGCTGAAAAGGGAATTGACCTTAGCAAGTACGACGAGTGCGAAGAAAATGATGAAACTCTTAAGGAAATTACTAGGTTGATACAGGAAAAAGATACCGGTAAAAAGGGGGACAATGCCGCAATCGCCACAAAAAATATATTGCGTGCCCCTGAGAGGAGTACCTTGAGAGTGTCTCATGTCAGATCAAAATATATAACCATGGCCATCGTTTTATTTATTTTGTTGCCGTTTTCGGCTCTTCTTTTGGGGCCTCTTTTTCTTCTTGGGGCACCAGTAGTAATCCTGGTGGTTTATTTGCTTGTAAGTGCTATTTTTAGATAATCACGTCATACAATTGCAAATATACAGTCCGAAATCCGCAAACTTTACTTTTGCCTTTTGATTACCGCCCTTTTCGTATGCTCAAAATATTTCTTTTCCCCTTGCTCAACTGTCTCGTTTTCTTCGTTAATTCCTCGAAGAACTTTGAGCATATCCTCGGTTCTCTTTTTATTTTCTTCGTCAGTCATTTTTGGGCCGTTATTCGACATCTAAAACTCCTTAAAATCAACTTGTGCTTATAGTATCCAGCAAAACCTGCGGATGTTTTATAGAAATAAAAGGGAAGCGCCACACAGTAGAGCAGGAGGTCATCCCTGATGCCGTGTGGCTTACTGTAGTTATCCTGCAACAGCAAGCTGTTTGGCAGTAACATAATAATTTAGAGACACCGGGTGACCGACCCGGCCATTGCATTACATAGCTAGTTTTCATAGAGTTCATACCGCAAACAAACGCCACCCTATCAGATAATTGGCGATTATTTTCGCCATAAAACACCCCACATTCTGGGCGATTAACAGCCCAAAAATAGGTTAACACTGATAGAGAGGCACGCGCCTCCCATATTTATATGCCAAATTAAATTGCCTCAAAACCACTAGCCGTAAGAAAATACTTTCTTTCTTTTTCTATAATCATACCTTTTTGAATAAGGCTTTTAAGGCCGGCTTGCAAATCATCTTCTCTGAATTTGCTCTGCTTTTGTAATACCGAAAGAAAAACCCCATAAGCTAACATCTCGTTGGCCCGTATACCCATTTGCTTATAAATACCTAAAATGAAATGCTCACTTTCTTCAATAGACGGTAGTTGTGCCATACATAAACCTTTCACAATTATTATGGTATTATCCCGTTATGTCTTTTAGGGTTAACCCTTCTCCCCTGAATATCTTTTCTATCTTCTTCGCCTGTCCCGAACAAAATCCTTCGTTCTCAATAAATTCTTTTCTGCCAGGCAATTCGATTGCCAAAACCAATTCATGTTTTGGCGACTTATAAACTTCCTGTCTAATTATGTTATCATTAATCATTTCCCATCTTATTTCATATCGCTGGCCATCCGCTTCGAATGTATGTATTCTTTTAACATCTCGCCCCATAAATACCTCTGTAATTCAAATCCGCAATTCCTTTTGTGCCTTTTAAGAAAAGGGTGGGCACAGCCCACCCTACCAATCTTTATGCCATGTGTGCTGTTTATTCTCTTACTTGTCTTTTGCCTCGAACTCCGCGTCGATTACATCGTCGTCTCCGCCTTTCCTGCGGACTTCGCCTTCGGCAGGCGGAGGAGGAGGCGCATCCTGTTGAGACGGGCCGGCTGCACCTTTGCCGCCCGCGGTCTTCTTCGCGGCTTCCTCATACAGCGTCTTGCTGAGTTCCTGACTTGCGCTGTTGAGGTTTTCAATCGCCTTTCTTATCGCGTCTGCGTTATCGCCCTTGGCGACTTCTTTTAGATTATTGACTGCACTTTCAATTTTGCCTCGCGTGTCGCCTGAAACCTTGCTGCCGTGCTCCTTGAGGGTCTTTTCCGTAACGTAAATCAACTGGTCTGCCTGGTTCTTCAAATCCACGACCTCTCGTTTTTTCTTGTCTTCCTCGGCGTGCGATTCGGCGTCCTTCTTCATCCGGTCGATATCCTGGTCGCTTATGCCGGAGCTGGATTTAATCTCAATCGACTGCTGCTTACTTGTCGCCAGGTCCTTGGCCGAGACGTTCAAAATTCCGTTTGCGTCGATGTTGAAAGCAACCTCAATCTGCGGGATGCCTCTCGGCGACGAGGGAAGCCCGGCAAGCTGGAACCTGCCAAGCGAACGGTTATCGCTGGCAAACTCGCGCTCACCCTGTAAAACGTGAATATCAACCGTCGTCTGGTTATCCGCGGCGGTCGAGAATATTTCGGTCTTGCTGGTTGGTATCGTGGTGTTGCGGTCGATAAGTTTTGTCATAACGCCGCCAAGTGTCTCAACGCCTAATGAAAGAGGCGTTACGTCAAGCAGCAGAATATCTTTGACTCCTGTGTCGCCGGCCAAAACCGCGCCCTGGACAGCCGCGCCCATAGCGACAACCTCATCAGGATTCAAGCTCCTGTTGGGTTCTTTCTGGAAAAGCTCGCGTGCAATCTGCTGGACTATCGGGATTCTCGTTGAGCCGCCGACGAGTAAAACTTCCGCGATATCCTTAGTCGCCAGCTTGGCGTCCTTTATCGCCTTGAGGCAGGGGTTTTTCAGCCGGTCGAACACCGGCTCGCAGAGATTCTCCATCGTGCTGCGGGTAAGAGTCATCTGCAAATGTTTCGGCCCCGAGGCGTCCGCCGTAATAAACGGCAGATTTATCGTCGATTCCATCTGGGTACTCAATTCGCACTTTGCCTTTTCGGCTGCTTCTTTTAGCCGCTGATGCGCCATCGGGTCTTTGCGAAGGTCAATACCTTCCTTCTTCCTGAACTCCTCTGCGATGTGATTGATAAGGACCGCGTCTAAGTCATCTCCGCCAAGATGCGTATCGCCGTTGGTGCTCAGCACTTCGAAGACGTTGTCGCCGATATCGAGTATTGAAATATCGAACGTGCCGCCGCCGAAATCGAATACGGCGACTTTCTCGTTCCTTTTCTTCTCAACGCCATAAGCAAGCGCAGCGGCGGTGGGTTCATTGATAATTCGTTCGACCTTCAGGCCCGCGATTGCGCCAGCGTCCTTGGTCGCCTGTCTCTGCGCATCATTGAAATACGCGGGCACGGTAATCACCGCGCGCTCAACGCTCTCGCCAAGGTAATCTTCCGCCGTCTTTTTCAAATCCTGCAAAATCATCGCGGATATTTCGGGCGGCGTATATTCCTTGCCGCGGACGTTGACCTTGACTAATTCATCGGGATTGCCCACGATTTTATAAGGCACAATTTTTTCCTCGGACCCGACTTCGTTGTGGCGTCTGCCCATAAACCGCTTGATTGAGAAAACCGTATGCTCAGGATTGGTTACCTGCTGGTGTTTTGCAATCTGGCCGACTAAACGTTCGCCCTTGTCTGTGAAACCGACAACTGAAGGCGTCAGCCGTGAGCCCGATGAGTTAATCAGGACCTTCGGCGTATTGCCTTCCATTACGGCAACCACAGAGTTTGTCGTACCCAAATCTATTCCTATTATCTTGTTCGTAGCCATATTTAGCTCCCTTTCTATTTATCGCTTATTTGTAACAGCATTGTTTCTACCTTAAAAGTGCAAACGCCGTGCCAAAGGCCCAACCAAAGGCCAATACACCATAACTATATTAAAACAAAGAAGTTACGATTATTGGACAGATGAAGGACGTATGTATTTTTGCCATTTTGGCAGACGCCAACGGCAGTAAGAGGCGCCGGCTTAGCCGTTTAAGGCAGAGCGGATGATTTTAGCGCGGAGGGCGTCGCGGTGGGTGGAATCAAGCTCCTTGCCGTAGTTAAGCTGCAAATGTGCAGGCAGTGTGAGCAAAAACAGGCGATTTACCGTGGCGATGGATAATCGGTCAGACGCTCCTGAATCGGCGCAATCTTTGCCCAATGAGCAAAGCCGGTCGATTGCGGGCGTGGACGCACCCTGATGTTTGCGCATATTAAGCCCCAGCCGAATGTGACTGAGCAGAAACAACGCCTCCTGAGAGCTTATCAGGTTGGCATTTTTCAACAGGGCAAGCGCACGCAATATTTTGTCGTCGAGCAAACCGGCATCGTGCGAGAGCAACTGGCTGCGGGCCGCATGTTCATATTCCACAATTTCAGGGATAATCGCCTTCTCGAACTGGGTAACAATATCATTCTCGCGGACGCCTAAGGTTATCTGGTTGGAGAGCTGGTAAAAGTCCCCCGCCGCCTCGGTGCCTTCGCCGAAAAGTCCCCGCACTGCCAACCCAAGCGATTTTGTGGCGTTGAGAAATTTTTCTATCTGCCCCGTCATTTTCAGCGCGGGCAGATGAAGCATAACCGATACCCTTATTCCCGTCCCGAGATTCGTGGGGCAGGCAGTAAGATAACCGTATTTGGGACTGAAGGCGTATTCGACCTTCTGCTCAATCAAATCATCGATGCGGTTAATCTGCTCGATGCAGGCGGGCAACTGGCAACCGGCCTTTAGAACCTGAAGGCGGAGATGGTCCTCCTCGTTAATCATCGCGGTGAAAAATTCCCGCCGGGCAATCACCGCCCCGCGCGGGCCTTTGCCAAAGGCGTGATTCTGACTGATAAGATGCCGTTCGACGAGGAATCGTTTTTCCAGCGCGGGCACCTTGTCAACGCCGATATAAAACACCTCGTCGCCGAGGTCCAGCGCCATCAAAACATCTTTGAGTTTTCTTAATATCTCCGCTTTTTCCGTCGCCGGGCAGGCGGCCAGAAACCTGTGACCCGCAAGATTTCTCGCGAGGCGCACACGCGAGGAAATTACCACGTCCGCCAGAGGCCCCTCTCCGCTGAACCATTCGTTGATATTCCCGCTTATTTCAGTCAGTTTCATCGCAGCAAAACGTGTTACTCAAATTCCGCGAGCTTGTCCCGCAATTTCGCGGCAAGCTCGTAATCTTCTTTTCGCACCGCCTCATCCAACTGCTGTCGCAACTGGGCGATCTCTAATTGTTTTTTCGAATCCGTCGGTATCTTCGCCGGCACTTTGCCGCAGTGACATGTCGCCCCGTCGTGCGCCTTTTTTATCAGTGGCGAAAGCTGTTTCTCGAAGACCTCGTAATCGTTCGGGCAGCCGAGGACCGCCTTCTCTCGGAACTTATCGAGCGTGTAGCCGCAGTGCGGGCAGACCGGCTCGCTCTCAACAGGTTCCGCCGGCTCCTCACCCTTCGGCCCCACCGAAAGCAGGTTGCTCAAAAGCTCATTTAAGGGGATATAGCTCTTTGTCCCCACGCCCTGCTCCTGCGCACACTGCTCGCAAAGATGCATCTCCGTCCGAACACCATCGGCTATTTCCGTCAGGTGTATCGTCGCCTCTTTACTCTGGCAAACCTCACACTGCATAATCGCCTCGATTCAAACTTATATTATACCACACTGGCGCTGATATAATCGTCAATTTTCCCGCCCTCCTGAATATCCAATCGACGTGGAGCGTCGTCTTTCGGCTTAAAACCTGGAACTCGATGCTATCTTTTGCTGTAAATCGCCCAGCAGCCCACCTGCTCGCTGACCTTGACGCTTTTCAACAGGACGTTTTTCGGCAGGGTCGGCTCAAGCCGGTCGAAAATATACACCGCCACGTTCTCCGCCGATGGGCACTTGTCGTGGAAATAATCCGACTCGTTCAGGACCGTCTCATGGAGCTTGGAGGTAATATCCGAAATTCGCGACTTGAGTTGCGCGAAACCTATCACCATCCCGCCACTGTCCGGCATCTCACCGCTCACCTCAACATCCACCGCCCAGAAATGCTCATGTTCCGGCTCTTTTGTCCCATCCGGCAAAGGAACGCTGTGCCACGCCTTGAATTGCGTCTCAATTCCAATCGTAAACACGTTTACACTCCCAAAAAACCAATCCTTGATTAGCAGGCGGCATCCTTGCCTCAACAGCCGCCTTTAACTATGTTTCGCCAATTCGCCTATTGTTTCTTGAATCGTTCCTGCAATCGGCGATATACATTCTCAGGCACTAAGTTCGAAATATCACCCCCAAGCGACGCCACCTGGCGAACCAGAGTCGAGCTTATAAAGCCGTATTGCTCCGTCGTCATCACAAATATTGTCTCAATCCCCGTAACCGACCGATTGGTCATCGCAAGTTCAAATTCATAATTCACGTCCGTCAAACTGCGCAATCCGCGAAGTATGACGTTGGCCTTTTTTTGCCTCGCATATTCCACCGTCAGGCCATCGAAACCCTCAACCGATACCCCTTGCAGGTCCTTTACAAGCTCCGCTATCATTTCAACCCGCTCCTCAGGACTGAAGAGCTGGTCTTTAAGCGGACTTCTCCCCACCGCCACAATCAGTTCGTCAAAAAGCTTCATACCCCGATTAATTACGTCGAGATGGCCGTTAGTAATCGGGTCAAAAGACCCCGGAAAAATCGCACGCACAAATTTATCGCTCATAATCCTTTCCTAACGCTGATTCTGTATTATACCCCCCCTTACCGGCAGGTCAAATCTTCTCCAACAGGCAAATTCCCTATTGAACCCTGCCTGTGAATATAGTATTATTATGTTATTGAGTAGGTTAAAAGAACCTCACGTCAGAATATATGGAGTTGGCTTATGTATATGTATAGACGGAAAGCATTTACACTCGTAGAACTGCTAGTAGTCATCGCCATCATTGCCCTTCTTATGGCCATACTGCTGCCGGCGCTGAACAAAGCCCGTGAACAGGGCAAACGCGCCGTCTGCCTGAATAACCTTAAGCAGCTAACCCTTGCCTGGATGAATTACGCGACGGCGAACAACGAAAAACTCGTAAATGGCGCAGCTGCCACATCTCCTCCCCCATCTGGTGTTACCTGTCCAGCGGGACTGGATTGTCCTTCTGGAACTGCATGTGCGGCCGCACCGCCCCTTTCCACCGACCTAAACTGGTATCCCATGCACAAAAATGAATTACCCTGGCTTGGATATGGTACGATATCAACTCCCACCGGATACAAACCTGCTGATATATGCTGCCAGAGATGCGCTATGCAGAGCGGGGCACTCTGGAATTTTACCCAGAACGAAAAAATATACCGTTGTCCGACAGGCGAAAAAGATGCTTTAGTAACATACCCCATCGTCGATTCGATGAACGGTAAATGGAAATGGAACTTTCAAGGTGGTGCTAGTGGTGGTGTTTCAGACAACTCTTCAACAGTGATGATTAAGTACCTCAATCAGATAAAAGGCACTACGATGAGAATGATATTCATCGATGAGGGCACATTGAGCCCGGATAGTTATGCGGTCTATACCGGGTCCCCGAGGTGGTTTGACCCACCGATGGCAAGGCACGGCGACGGAACGGATTTATCTTATGCCGACGGCCACGCAGGACGCATAATGTTCAAAGCGCCTGAAACCCTTGATGCCGCAAAAAATAATACATATGATTATCTACCAACAACCTGTGACGGCAAGGTCGATCTCTACAAGGTGCAGGTTGCCTGTTGGGGTCAATTGCTTTACACGCCTGACCCGACGTGCAAAGGGTACGCGCCTGCCGAATAACAACATAACTCGCCCAGGGCGTCTAAAAACCAGCAAAGAGCGGTTATTCTCGCGATATCCCCTATTGAACCCTGCCTGTGAATATGGTATTATTGAGTTGGTCAAAGAACCTCACGCCCGAATATATGGGGTTGGATTATGAACAGACAGAAAGCGCTCGCCCTGCGTAAAGGAGGGCCTGCCCAGCGGCTTGTCCGGCGTAGCGCAAGCGAAGTCGGAAGCTTTAGCGAAGATGGGTTTACACTCGTCGAACTGCTGGTAGTCATCGCCATCATCGCCCTTCTTATGGCCGTGTTGCTGCCTGCCCTGAATAAGGCCCGCACACAAGCCAAACGTGTCACGTGCCCGAGCGGTCTCAAGCAGTTGACCCTCGCCTGGATGAGTTACGCCTCGGGCAACAACGATAAGCTCGTCAACGGCTCAGCATATAGCGGCACTAATAGTCCTTGTCCGACCTGCCCTACCGGGGAGAGCTGCGCCGCCTCGCTGCCGAACAAACTGGGCAATCCTTCCTCCACTCAAGAACAAACCGATCATAAGAATGAGTTACCGTGGATCGGACAATACAATATAACAACCAGCACAGATTGTGGCAAGAAATGTGCTATTGATACCGGCGCACTATGGAGATACATACAGGACTACAAAATTTACCATTGTCCAACAGGTATGAAAGGTGAAACAATTACATACTCGATAGTCGATGCAGTGAATGGCCGGCAAGAGGGAAGAGGAACCATCGCGCCAGGAGGAACCGTCCCGGCAGATATATGGAAAAAAACTCTCGGTCAGATAAGAAAATCCTCAACACAGCTTGTCTTCGTCGATGAGGGGCGTATCACAGCAGATAGTTTTGCGGTCCCTTATAACGGCGGTTGGCATACGCCTCTCGAGAGCTGGTGGGATGGCCCTGATGTCCGACACGGCGATGGAACAACGGTATCTTTCGCGGATGGACATGCGGAATATTGGAAATGGGCTTCTTTGGAAACGGCCAACTATGGCCGAAGAAAAGAAGAGAATCCGGCTACTTCTGAGATATTCCCAGTGGCCTCATCGCCTGATGCCGCATTTCAGGACCTCTATAAAATGCAGATAGGCTGCTGGGGTAGACTCGGCTACCCGCCCACACACACGCCAAAAGTTGAGTGAAAAACCGCCTGATTCGCCAAACTTCAGGGACATTCACCGGCAATAAGCCCCGCAGGTTTTTCACGCCGGCAACCACCTCAATTCCCTGTCCTCCACGCCAAATTTCTATTGCATCCCCTATCGGTTTTATATAACCTGCTGACTTTCTATTAAGCCGGGGTTCCGACGAATCAGGCCCCGACACGGCAGTATGTAAAATATGCTTTTTTAAGGAGTTACTATGCTGCTTCAACCCATCGATATAGGAATAATCGGCGCGTATATCGTCATAATTATGGCCGCCGGCTTCGCAATGTCCAAACTCGCAAGCAAAAACCTCGACTCCTATTTCCTCGGCGGAAACAAAATCCCCTGGTATGTCCTCGGAGTCGCAAACGCCTCCCTATAGGAGATGACCTATGTTCAAAATCAGTGGAATTGACCTCGCCATCATTATCGTCTATTTCGTCACCGTGATTCTGGCGGGTCTGTGGGTTTCAAGGCGAGGAGCAAAGAACCTCGAATCCTATTTCCTCGGCGGCAAGTCACTGCCGTGGTATATCCTCGGCATTTCCGATGCATCGGGTATGTTCGACATAAGCGGCACGATGGTGCTCGTTACCTGGCTGTTTATGTATGGTCTCAAGAGTATCTGGCTGCCGTGGGTATGGCCGACGTTCAATCAAATCTTTCTGATGATGTTCCTCAGCGGCTGGCTGCGGCGGTCCAACGTCCTGACCGGCGCTGAATGGATTAAGACGCGGTTCGGCGCGGACAAAGGAGCAAACCTCGCTCACATCAGCGTGGTGGCCTTCGCGCTGGTAGCCGTCGTGGGTATGCTGGCCTACGCCTTCAAAGGCATCGGCAAATTTGCCGTAGTGATGCTGCCCTGGCATTTTACAAATACCAACGAGGGTATTTTTTGCGACGCGAACATCTACGCGCTGATACTAATGGGGCTGACTTCGCTCTACACCATCAAGGGTGGAATGATAAGCGTCGTCATCACCGAGGTTATGCAGTTTACCATTCTGACTGTCACCGCCCTTGTCATCGGAGGAATCGCCATCTACTCGGTCAGCCCGGCCGAAATACAGAATTTGATACCGGCGGGCTGGACAAGCCCGTTCTTCGGATACCACCTCGGTCTGGACTGGACGGGTGTTTTCGACAAGGTGAATCTGGCCATACAGGCCGAAGGCAATGAGCTTTTCGGCATCATTTTCGGCCTGATGTTGTGCAAAGGCGTCCTGGCGAGTTTGGCCGGCCCTATGCCTAACTATGATATGCAGAGAATCCTCGCTACTCGTAACCCTCGCGAGGCCTGTATGATGAACGGCTGGGTGACTACGGTCCTGATGTTTCCACGCTATATGATGGTCGCCGGCCTGACAGTCATGGCGTTAAAGTTTTGCTCGCCGCAGCTCAAAGCAATGGCTAAGCCGGACCTGGAGGGAATCCTGCCGGTTGTCCTGTTCAATTATATGCCGCGGGGTGTAGTCGGATTCCTGCTTGCGGGATTGCTCGCGGCTTTTATGTCCAATTTCGCCGCCACAGTCAACGCTGCCCCGGCGTATATCGTCAATGACATATATAAACGATACATCAATCCCAATGCACCCGCACGAACAGAGGTACGGATGAGTCGCATCTCGTCGCTGGTGGTCCTCGGTCTGGGCCTTACTCTGGGCCTGTTGACCAAAAACATCTTAAGCATTATGTGGTGGATTGTGGGCGCCCTCAACGGCGCCTATGTCATTGCCAATGTCCTCAAGTGGATATGGTGGCGATTCAACGGCTACGGCTATTTCTGGGGTATGATAACAGGCATCTTCAGCGCAATGTTTGTGCCTGAACTGATGAAACTCGCACTCGGCCGTGACATCAATGCCCTTTACACCTTCCCCATCATCTTCGCGGTTTCGGTCGTGGGTTGCTTTGCAGGCACCTTCTTAAGCAGGGCCGAAGACGACGCTATCCTCAAAAAATTCTACAAGACCGTCAATCCCTGGGGCTTCTGGGGACCTATCCGTGAAAAAGTTATGCGGGAAGACCCGAACTTCAGGCCTAATCGAAACTTCTGCCGTGATATGCTCAATGTGGCGGTCGGTATTGTCTGGCAGTTATGCCTTGTCTCGTTGCCCATCTTCATCGTCCTCCGCGACTGGCCGTGGGTTACCAAGATTGCCGTCACCCTCGCGGCAACCTGTGTATTCCTGAAATTCAACTGGTATAACAAACTTGAAAAGATATAAAAACCAACAGGAACAAAAGGTATGAATAAGAAGACATTCGACGCAAAGGTCAAAAAACTGTTCGCGGACCATAAACGCTTCATCGCACGCAAAAACCCCAAAGTCAAAGAGACCAACGGCGTTTATTATCGCTACAAATACCCGGTCCTCACCGCTGAACATACGCCCGTCTTCTGGCGTTACGACCTCGATTACAAAAGCAACCCCAACTTAATGGAACGGCTCGGTATGAACTGCGCGTTCAACCCCGGTGCTATCGAATTCGACGGCAAAATATGTCTCGCCGTCCGCGCCGAAGGCGTTGACAGAAAATCACTCTTCGCAATCGCGGAAAGCAAAACAGGCGTCGATAACTTTAAGTTCTGGGATTACCCGATTCTCCTGCCTGAAACAAGCGACCCGGATATCAACGTTTACGATATGCGATTAGTCAGGCACGAGGATGGCTGGATTTATGGCCTGTTCTGCTCCGAACGCAAAGACCCAAACGCACCTCGCGGCGACCTGTCATCCGCGACCGCTCAATGCGGCATCGTCCGCACCAAAGACCTCAAGAATTGGCAGCGTCTTGATGATTTGAAAACCACCTCGCCCCAGCAGCGAAACGTCGTCCTGCATCCCGAATTCATCAACGGCAAATACGCCCTATATACACGACCGCAGGATGGTTTCATCTCCGCCGGCTCCGGCGGCGGCATCGGCTGGGGACTCTGCGACAATATGGAACACGCGGTAATCACAGGCCCCGAAACAATCGTCGACGACAGGCAATACCACACAATCAAAGAAGTCAAAAACGGTCTCGGCCCAGCTCCCATCAAAACCGCAAAGGGCTGGCTCCAATTAGCCCACGGCGTCCGCGCCTGCGCAGCAGGACTTCGTTACGTCATTTACGCTTTTCTTACCAAACTCGACCAGCCGGACAAACTCATCGCCGAACCGGGCGGCTACTTGATAGCCCCCCAGGGCGAGGAGCGTATTGGAGATGTCTCGAACGTCGTCTTCACCAATGGCTGGGTCGCCCGCAAAAACGGGCAGCTCTTCATTTACTATGCCTCTTCGGATACCCGCTGCCACGTCGCGGAGACAACCGTTGATTTGATGCTGGATTACGTTTTGAACACTCCGCCCGAAGCTGGCCGGTCTTACGCCTGCGTCCAGCAAAGATACAAACTGATTTCCAAAAATCTCCCCATTATGAAAGCAATGGGCATAAAACCCTGAAGACGGCCTTTTACTTCTGCCTTCTTTTAAAGCATTCTTCCATAATGGCTGCTGTCGCGGTTGCGCCGAAGCGTGTGCAGCCGACTTCACGAACCTTCAACGCCATATCGAGGTCTCGCACGCCGCCCGCTGCTTTGACCTGCACCTTCTTTGAGACGGCTTTTCTCATCAGTTTCAAATCCTCTATTGTCGCCCCGCCGCCTGCGAAGCCGGTCGATGTCTTTACCCAGTCCGCGCCCGCCTCCTCGCACAATCGGCACGCAATCTTTTTCAATTCATCCGTCAGGTAAAAATTTTCAAGTATGACCTTCACAAGCACCTTGTTTTTGTGCGCAGTATCGACGACGGCTTTTATGTCATTGCGGACGTAATCGAAGTCGCCGCTTTTGAGCTTGCCGATATTGAGCACCATATCAAGCTCAAGTGCACCGTCTTTAATCGCCTCCTCGGCCTCAAAGACCTTGGTCTCCGTTTTGTTGTACCCGTGCGGAAAACCAATTACCGTCGTGGGCTTTATATCCGTCCCTTTCAGCAGCATCGCCACCAAGGGCAACGCCCAGGGCGAGCAGCAAACGGTCGCCACACCGTATTTTTTGGCGACCTCGCAGCCCTTTCTAATATCGTCCGCCGTAAACTCCGGTTTCAAAAGCGAGTGGTCTATCATTTTCGCTATGTCCCTGCACGTCCATTCCATTGCCGTTCTCCAAATCAAAATAAAATATCAAATCCTATTATTAATTATCAATCATCGATTATCAACTGCGGAAATTCAAACTTTTAAATCAGCAATCAAAAATCATAAATCTCAAACCCCAATCCACTGCTTTTCCACAACAAGCACTTACGTTGTGCATAAGCTGTTAAATGTAAAAA
Source organism: Sedimentisphaerales bacterium (assembly GCA_050015775.1). Taxonomy (GTDB): domain Bacteria; phylum Planctomycetota; class Phycisphaerae; order Sedimentisphaerales; family Anaerobacaceae; genus Fen-1362. Next base: position 14,435 of record JBEKAT010000049.1, read on the forward strand.
TTTTTCGGTTGCAACCCCATTGCCAGCCGAGACATCGAACAAGTTGAAAAGAAAATTAAAGAAACGCGATTGATTCAATTCGCATCCTCCCAATAATTGCGGTTGTTCTGCCTGCGGTGAGTAAAATTAAACCGCTTAACATAGTGCGATTTCCAGCGTATGGAGACGCGTTAAAAAATTAACAACGATTGGCTGCTTTCCGGGGAGATGCAAATGCAAGGTATTGTCAAGGAGGACATCCGCACCTCGACTAAGTGCGTGGAAGCCCGTTCGGCGGATTCCGTAGTTAGCGCCATTAATGACGCTATCGCGGAAAAAATCGGGCAGCAAAAATTTCGAATATGGTTTAAGAACTCGACACGACTGACACTTTCGGATGGTCTCTTGAAGGTTGGCGTTATAAATCCGTTCATAGCGACGTGGCTCGAAAGCCACTTCAGCGCACAGGTTGCCGAGGCGGCCCGCGCCGTCGCGGGCGACAACTGCCAGGTATGCTTCGCCGTTGACTCGCAGCTTTGCGACAACCACAGGCCCGCGGCATTCGACTGGCAGGCCAAACCGGCCGTTGCCGGGGCCGCCCTGCCCGCCACGGGCAGAATCGAAATGTCGATGATGCAAAGGTCTGCTCCCGCAGGCCAACGCCTCAAGTTATCATTAGACACCTTCGTAGTCGGCCAATCCAACGAACTTGCCTATAACGCCGCGAAAGCGGTTATCAACGATAAGCAAAGCCCTTTCAATCCGCTGTTTTTCCACGGAGGGTATGGCCTCGGCAAAACGCACCTGCTGCAAGGGATATGCACGGAACTGCGTCGAACCAGGCCGACAGCCACCTGGCTGTATATGTCGGCGGAGGACTTTGCTAATCAGTTTGTGCTGGCCTTGAAGACGAGAAAGCTGGATGCTTTTCGCAGTCGCATCCGACAAACGGACTTGTTGGCTATTGACGACATTCACTTCCTGGCCAGCAAGCCCGCAACGCAGGAGGAATTCCTGCATTCTTATAACGCGCTGGATTTGGCGGGGAGGCAGGTAATACTTGCCTCGGACTCGCATCC
>JBEKAT010000050.1:0-15463 GCA_050015775.1 Sedimentisphaerales bacterium
GCCCGCTTGATATCCACGTTCAGAAAACTCACCGAGCATGCCGACGCCGGCACAAATCGCGGAACCCGCACCGGCTCAGAACGCATCTCTAATATCTTCAAAACGCCCTTCCTCGTCCCCGTTGTTCTCAAAAACATCCTGCCGCGAACCGAACTGTCCGCGTCCGGCGCAACACCAAGAGAAAAACCAAGCCCCCCCACTCCGTCCAGCCCGAGATTAGCAATTTCCTTCTGCGATTCGCCCGTCGTGTCCCCATCAGCCAGTCGTTTTATCACTCGTTTGAAATTCAGATATACATCAACGTCATGATAAGGCCCGACCGCACCCATCGTCGCGATATAATCCGCATCGCCCGCCAGCGACGAAGTCCCCGCCCCCCTAATCTGCGAAACAACGAACTTTACCGCCTCCGCATCACTTGCCATTATCAGGCAGTCACCGACAAAACAATAAACGTCTTTTGCGGATACTGGCCCTGTCTTTGCCGCTGTATTATCATCGCTGTATTTAACCGCCGATTTCTCCGCCGCCGTCTCGGTCGTCAGCGTTATGATATTCACGTCACGATAGCTCTCAATCCCCCTGTGTGCGCCTTTCTCAACAGCCTTGGCTGCCATTTTCTCAATAACGTCTTTAATCCTGCCGACATTGCGACCCCATTGACTTATAAGTGCCATCGACATTTCCTGCTGCCCTGCCGTCATCACAAACGCCAATCGGCCTTCGAGCATAACATTCGCGTCAAGTATGCCCTTTACAAATGAGTCCTTGTCCCCCTCTACCTTTTCACGAACCTTCCCGGTAAAGTTTTTCGCAAACGCCGACATCGACGGGTCATTATATAACTTATAAATACTGGTCTTTTCGAGTTTGTTCCTGAACTGATTGAAGTCGCTTATATCCACAAGCAACACCGTATCCACTCCGACAAGCTCCGCCGTCTTCGGCAAAGTCGCCCCCTTCGCGCCGACAACCATCGCCGCCGCAAAAATAACACAAATCACAAATGCTGCTCTAATTTTCACGCGCACTTTCCATCAATTACCAATCTTCGGCTTGCCCTTATTGCGCCTGCCGTCCGGCTGGATATATCTAAAGCCCGTGTTCGGATTGTCCTTGTCATACGCGAACGCGTCGCGGTTATCTATGAAGTGCTTCACGTAATCGACAGGTATCGCGAACCCCAGCCCTCCGAAGAATATATAACCCATATTCGTAACGCCGATGACCTCGCCCGCCAGATTAAACAACGGCCCGCCCGAATTACCAGGATTTATGGCCGCGTCGGTCTGCAAATAAATCAGCCCCTCGAATGCCCTGTTCGTCGTGCTTATCACCCCGTTGGTAACTGTCCGCTCAAGACCCAGAGGATTACCGATTGCGAAAACCCCTTCGCCCGGCTCGATTTCGTCAACGTCGCCAAGGTAAGCGAACTTCACCTGCATATCACCCAAATCCTCAACCTTCAGAAGCGCAAGGTCAATAAATGGATTTATCGCCTCAATCCGGATGCCCTTGAAAACCTTCTTGTTGAAGCCGTCTTTTGCCTTCTTGAATACCGTTACCTCAATCTTTGTTTCCTTCTCGACGACGTGATAATTCGTTATAAGATACCCCTGCTCATTTATGAAAAAACCCGACCCCATCCCCGCCGGGCTGCTAACCTTGACAACCGCCTCGCCCACCTCCGCCACACACTGCTCAATTGTTCTCTTCTGGAATTTGCCCGTGTGATACAGCCGACCTGTTGCTGACTCCGCTTTTATCTCATTCGCCTCCGCTGCCGGTTGCATCGACAAAGCATTCACATCCATGGCTTTGTCATAGTGATATTCCAGCACCTCTCCCTTAGGCACCGCTATAACCGTAACCCCGACGTCCACATAAATATGCTCGTGCCTCTCCGCGACAATATCCCCCACGAGTTTTTGACCGCCCTTTAATACCACCACGTCGGCTTTCGCAAATCCGGCAAACAAACCGACAAAAACAACAGCCAATACCATTGTCCCGTAATATCTCATAAATTACCCGCCAATCAACGATAAATCTTTTCCCTGTTTTACGCCATAATCCTCGCCTTTTCAAGCACAAACCGCCTTCATAGCGATTTCTGTTGCAAATCACCGCCTTTTGTTGACAATTGCAAACCTTAAATGGCTTCGCCTTACGCAGACAAACATGTTGTCCAAAAAATACTTTCAAAAATGGAAAATCACGAATCAGACAACATAACCATCGAATCAATGAATAAAATCAGAACAACCAAAGCCCTGCTCTTTTTTGCCGGACCGTGGCTGATTTTTGCCGTAATGTGTGCGATTAGCACTCCCCGGCAGGTTGTGCCATGCTGGTTATTCGGCATTGTCTTCGTAGCGACTGGACTGATTACCTCTAAACTCCTGGGGGCTCAACGTATAGTCCTGTATCTTCTGTCCTTCTTAGTGTGCCTGTCTTTATTTCGTATATGGTACATCGTAGGCGTGCCCAACGAACTCAGCGGCGACGAGGCCCTTTATTGGCAATGCTCCAGATATATGGACTGGTGCTATGTAACCAAAGGGCCGGGCGTCGCATTCTGTATATGGTGCACGCGGATAGCTCTGGGCAACACGGAACTTGGCGTCCGCGCAGCAGCAGTCATTCTTTCATTCGGCAGCAGCATAATCCTTTATCTCCTCGGCAGCCGGCTGTACAATCCAAAGGTGGGTGTCCTTTCGGCAATCCTTTTTCAGGTCACACCTGTCTTCGCCTTCTACGGCCTCGCTATGACCATTGACCCGCCGTTTATCTTTATGTGGCTGTTGTCACTGCTGCTGATGCAATGGGCGTGGAAAACCGCCTCCCCCCTGCACTGGGGATTACTGGGGCTGGCCGTGGGAATGGGTATCCTCTGCAAATACACGATGGCCGCCTTCTTCATGCCCGCTTTGCTTCTGCTGATGTTTTCGCCCGCAAGACGGCAGTTATTGACCCCCTGGCCATATTTGGCCTTGATCCTGTCCCTGGCAGTAACCTCGCCGCTTGTTCTATGGAATTCGCATCACGGCTGGGTGAACCTCTTCCACAATATAGGCCAAACCCAAATGTCCTCGGGGCCGAACTTCCTCTATTTCGTCGGCTCGCAACTGGGTATCGTCACCCCGCTGCTTCTGGTGATGATGGTCTGGGCAATGTTCAAGCTTCGCCGACAGGACCCGATGAGTTTTTGGTTCTCGATTCCGTTATTATTCCTGTTTCTGATTAAAAGCCTCCAAGGCAAGGTTCAAGCCAACTGGGCTTTGTGCTGTTACCTCACCGGACTAATCAGCTTCAGCGCATACTTTCTGGCTCCTTTCTCCACGTTGAACATCCGGCGGCGAAGGTTGACTATCGCGGCAATCGCAGTGGCCGTCTGTTGTACGATTTTTTTGCACGTGGCCTGCCTGATTCCATTTCCCAGCAACCTGGACCCTTTCAAAAAAGTCCGCTGCGGCTCTGTTCAACTCGGGCACGAAGTGGCACGCCTGGCCCAGAACCTCAAGCCACAGCGGTTCATCTTCTCTGACAAATATATGACCGCCTCTCTTCTGGCGTTCTACGTGGACGGCCAACCTGCGACATATTGCGTGAATCTGGATCGACGGATTAACGAGTATGATGTCTGGCCGACTTTTCACAACCTGCTGCATTACGATGCTATACTGGTGATCTCGGGCGAAAAGAATATGCCCGAACAACTTATGGACAGTTTTCGGGATTATCAGAAACATCTGGTGAAAACGCGAAGCACCATAGGCGGAATTGAAAAAACCTATTCCGTCTTCCTCTGCCACGACTTCAAAGGAATGGAGCAAGTGGTGCCCACAAAATACAATTAACAGAGCGATTTGTTCTGCACTTTTGGTAAAACACGCTCGATGTTTGGCTCATGTTGCAAGATTTATCAGTCGCTGACAATCCGGTCTCTAAAACCGTGTCATTGACAATCGACGGTCGTAAGTTTAAGATTAGCGGCCACAAATGGTTTTCACGCTTCACAGATATATCTTTCGCGAGGTCGCTAAAGTTTTTGTCCTCGCCACCGTGGCTCTGACGCTAATGATGAGCTTGGGCAGCATTCTGCGCCCAGTCCAGGAATTCGGCGTCGGCCCGGGACAGGTCGTTCGCCTTATGATTTATTTCCTCCCAGTTACCCTCACTTTTGTCCTGCCCATGGCCGCGCTTTTCGCCACTACCCTTGTTTACGGCCGGCTCACAAACGACAACGAACTCGACGCCTGCAGGGCAAGCGGCATATCCCTGCTGACGCTGGTTTACCCGGGATTGATTCTTGCCGTCATTGTCGCCACCGCCAACCTTCTGCTTGGCTTTTATGTTATGCCCGTCTTTATGCACCGGGCCGAAAATTCCCTCAAAAATGACGCCAGGCAGATACTTTTTAGAAATATCCAGCGTAAGGGGTACTACGCGCTCCCACCGGATGATCAATACAGGATTTACGCCGATAATGCCGACATGCAAAATAATGTGCTCTCCGACGTTGTCGCCGTCGAAGTCACCGGCAACGGCTCGATCAAAAGAATCATTACCGCCGAAACCGCGAAAGTTATCTTCGACCCTCATCAAACCCTTAACGAGGTCCGCATTAACGCCCACAATACCTGCCAGATGGGCCCCGGTGAAGACGCCGGATTCTCAGCCGAATGGCTCTCGCTCACCACTGAATTCGGCGCACTGCTCGGCGACAATATTCAGTTCAAAAAAATCGACGAAATGAAACAAATCCGCCGAAACCCCATGCTCTTCGATCCCGTCGCCAGAATCGCTCGCCGTGTATATGCGCAGTTCACCGCAGAACTCCTGGCACAGCAGATAAATGATGCCGGCTCTTCCAGCACAAACCCTCTCTTCAAACTGTTCAACGACCGACAGGTCGTCGAATTTTCCGCCAAATCCTGCACCGTCCTGGACGAAAAACAACTGCTGCTTGCAGATGACGTGATAATTACCGAACGCCCCGTCAGCGGCGACTCAGCCACCCGAACTCTGCGTTGCCAAAAGGCATTCCTGAATATCGAAGGCGATGAAATGGCCCCAACGCTTACTCTCGATATCCAAAACGCCAAATGGATTTCGGCTGACCCGCAAAGCCCGCAGGGAAAGGAAAATGTCCTCGCAAGACAAATCATCCGAGGACTTGTTATGCCATCGGCAGTTACGAGTAACTTCAAAACGCCCTACATCCTTAATGAGATAAACCCCCAGGCCATATCCGCTGCCCTGCACGCCGGACCAAGCGAGCGACTGGTCGCCCTGCAAAACCAGTTGTATAGAAAAATAGCCAAAACCCTCGCCAATATAGGCGCCGAAATAAACTCCCGGCTGGTCTTCGGCGTCGGCTGCATAACGCTGATTATGATAGGTATCGGCCTGGGAATCATTCTCAAAGGGGGACACTTACTTACCGCCTTTGCCACCAGTGCAGCACCTGCACTGGCACTCATTGTCTGTATTATGATGGGAAAAAATATAGCTGAAAACCCCGCTGCCGCTTCATGGGCCGGAATACCTCTTATGTGGGCGGGACTGATTATCCTCTCAATGCTGGGACTTGAATTATATCGGCGACTACTTCGTCATTAAGTGTTTAATAATAAACCGGCAAAAAACAAAATGAAGATACTCGATAAATACGTTGCGAAAAATTTCCTCATCGGCTACGCCATTGCATTTTCCGTCCTCATCGGCATGAGAATAACCATCGACCTCTTCGTCAATCTCGACGATTTCACAGAGCATGCCAACCTAAATACCCTGTCTATAATAGCCAACATCATCACTTATTATTCGCTCCAAAGCACTTTATATTTCCGCGACTTCGCTGGAATGATTACCGTTGTCGCCGCCGCTTTCTCCCTTGGTAAAATGGTCCGATACAATGAGCTGACAGCTATGATGGCTTCGGGCGTCAGCTTAAAAAGAGTAATTACTCCCATCGTTGTCCTCGCCATCGTGTTCTCTGGTTTCCTGATAATCGACCAGGAATTGGTTATCCCGCCCCTCAGCACCAAACTCGTCCGCAATAAAGACGTTGTCCCCGGCAAAGAATCCTACAACGTCTGGTTCGTAACTGATGCCAGCGGCTCACTTCTCTCCGCCAAAAAATTCGACGTGGCTTCCTCGACTTTTGACGACCTTATTGTCGTAACTCGTTCCAAAAAACCAGACACCCTCCTTTGGGAACCAACAGGTTTTATCGAAGCCAGCAAGGCAATCTACGATTTCAAAAGCCAGACCTGGCTCCTCACCAACGGCTTTTTCACCCCCATCCCAAAACTCGGCCCGGGGCAACCCGGCAGACAAAATGCCTCTGCCTCACGAACGCCACTTGCTGCCTACCACACCGACTTAACACCAAACGACATCCCCGTCAGGCGAAAAGCCGAGCACAAATCTCTCCTCAGCTCTCTGCAATTGTCTCGACTGGCCTCGCAGGGAACCCAGCTCAAAGACCTCGCCAACCTTTACAGCCAGAAACATTTCAGAATTACCGACCCCATTATGAACCTCGTTATGCTCCTTGTCTGCCTCCCAGTCCTTGTTTGCCGCGACCCCAAATCTATGAAATCCGCTATCGCAATCAGCTTCGCAATCACCGCCGCCTCTCTTATCGTCGGCTTTGTCTGCAGAATACTCGCCACTGAGGATGTCTTCGGCAGAGTCGTCCCCGAACTCTGGGCGTGGCTCCCCGTCTTCATCTTCGCCCCCATCGCCGTTTATGAGATTGACTCGATGAAAACCTGATTCAGAAAACCAGATTTGACTTCAATTTTTCACGAATCTCTTTATTTATCCTCGCGCTGCACCATTGTTTGCCGCACATCGAGCAGTAATCCGCGTTTATTTTGCCTTTCTCCTCTATCCCCATGCACGCCTCCTCGTGCATCCTAACGGCCGTCTCCGGGTCCAGCGATTGCGCAAGATGGCTGTCCCAGTCAAGATTCGCTCTTGCAATACTCAATCCCCTGTCCCTGTCTGCCGCACCGGCAAGTCCGCGAGCCACGTCGCCCGCGTGCGCCGCAATCCGCGCCGCAATCACTCCCATCCGCACGTCCTCAGCGTTCGGCAAACCCAAATGTTCCCTTGGCGTAACATAACACAAAAACGACGCCCCGTAATACGCCGCCGCCGTCCCGCCTATCGCCGACGTTATATGGTCATACCCCGGCGCAATATCCGTAACCAAAGGCCCAAGAACATAAAACGGCGCATTATGGCAAATCTCCTGCTGAATTTTCATATTGCGCTCTATCTGGTTAAACGGCACATGCCCCGGCCCCTCAACCATAACCTGGCATCCCGCCTCAATCGCTCGCTGCGTCAATTCTCCCAGCGTCCTCAGCTCCGCAATTTGTGCCTCATCCGTCGCGTCCGCCAAACTTCCGGGCCGCAAGCCGTCCCCTAACGAAAAACAAACGTCATATTCGCGCATCAACGCGCACAATTCATCGAACATCTCATAAAGCGGATTTTGCCTGCCGTGATACAGCATCCACTCCGCTAATAACGCCCCGCCCCTGCTAACTATCCCCATCACTCGCCTGCCCGTCAAAGGCAGATACTCCCTCAGCACCCCAGCGTGTATCGTAAAAAAATCGACCCCCTGCTTTGCCTGCCTCTCTATCACATCAAGAATTATCTTCTCATCAACTTCTTCAACCGTCCTGTCCGAAACCATCTGGTAAATCGGCACCGTCCCAAAAGGCACCGGGCATTGGGCCAGCAATTCTTCCCTTATCGCGTCCAAATCTCCCCCCGTGCTCAAATCCATTATCGCGTCCGCCCCAGCTGCTATCGCGACCCGCATCTTCTCAATTTCTTCCTTAACCGTGCTGCGAACGCTGCTCACCCCGATATTCGCGTTGACCTTAGTCCTCAACACCCGCCCTATACCTGCCGGCTTCAAATTCCGCTTCAGATGAATCACGTTTGCGGGTATCACTAACCGCCCCGCCGCTATCTCATTTCGTACTATCCCAGCCTCGATCCCTTCAGCCTTCGCCACGTATTCAACCTCCGGACTTATCCGCCCGGACTGTGCTATTTCCAGTTGTGTCGCCATTTTAATTTCTCACCTAAAACAAAAAATCGCTTCCATAAGGAAGCGATTTCAATCTCATACTAACATCTTCGACTGTCTTTAATCACTTCCCTACGCAGGCCTTGCCTTTTACGGCTGTCCTGTTCAGGTTCAAAGGGTTTGCTCTCAGATTCGCACCATCAGCGAATCACCCCTAGTGAACAACTGCATTATATCTCAACGTTATCGGTTAATACCAAATCGTAATGATAATGCTCGGCTCCGTCTTCTTGCCGACAACATCGCCCGTAACAGTATTCGTCCGCTTTATATTAACGCCCGGGTTATCCATCAGCCATTTGCATATCTGCTCATCCATAAAATCAATCGCCCCGGCATGCAGTTTCGTGTAGAAACTCTTGACGCCCGTAATACGGTCTGGCCAGCTCACCTTTTTACCCGTGTCCTTGATAACGGGCATAGGCGTCTCTTCGGATGACTCGCTTGCGCTGCCGGATGTGCCTGCGCCCAAATCCAACGGCGAATGAGACACCGAAAGCCCATCATCAAAAGGAATCGGCTTTTCCTCGCCCGGCCTGCCAACTTCAAACTCGTTCATTAAACTGCCCTCCAGAAAATTATGGAATCCACACGTTTCTAAAGCATTTTGAACTGTTATTTAGTATAACAACCTTGTGATACCCGTCAAACATTTTATGATATCGGCCAATGGATATTAAAAAGAATACAAAATGGACTACCGTCGGCTTCATCGCCCTCGGCTGTCCCAAAAATATGGTGGACAGCGAACGGATGCTCGCCCTCATCGCCCAGGCCGGCTTCGTCATCACACAGGATACCGACAACGCAGATGTCGTCGTCATCAATACCTGTGGCTTCATCGCCCCCGCCAAAGCCGAAGCCCTCGACGCAATAAACCTCGCCATCCGCCAAAAACAAAAAGGCAAAGTGCAGAAAGTCGTCGTCGCCGGCTGCCTGGCGCAGCGAATGGGCAAAAACCTCCTCAACGAAACCCCCGGAATCGACGCCATCCTCGGCCTTGAATCACGCGACAATATCCCCGACATAATCAAATCAACCCTGACCGCCGACAAAACCATAACCGCCGTAAGCCCAAATCCTCATATCCCCTATGACGACCGAACACGCCTTCGCATCACCCCGCCACACTGGGCATACCTCCGCATTAGCGAGGGATGCAACAAAAAATGCTCCTTCTGCACCATCCCCTCCATCAGGGGTAAATCTCGCAGCAAACCAAAACAACTCATCCTCGCCGAAGCACGCCAGCTCGTTGCCTCAGGCGCAGTCGAACTCAATATCATCGCCCAGGACATAACCGCCTATGGCTACGACCTTAATATCCCCAACGCCTTGCCAAAACTGCTCACCGAACTCGCCAAAATCCCGCGACTCCGCTGGATTCGACTCCTCTATCTCTATCCCACCGGCATCACCAAACGCCTAATCGAAACTGTCGCCGACTCCGATAAAATCCTCCCCTACTTTGACATCCCCCTTCAGCACATAAACCCGCAAATCCTCAAAGCAATGCGCAGACCTCACTCCAAAGACAAAATCTGCCGGCTCATCGAAACCCTGCGAACCAAAATCACCGCCTGCGTCCTCCGCACAACCTTCATCGTCGGCTTCCCCGGCGAAACTGACGCCCGCTTCAACGAACTCCTCGAATTCATCAACTGGGCTCGCTTCGATAACCTCGGCTGCTTCACTTTCTACCCCGAACAAGGAACCCCCGCCGCCAGCTTACCGCACCAGGTCCCCGACCGCGTCAAAAAACATCGCCTCGAAAAACTTATGCTCGCCCAGCAACAAATCGCCTTCGATAAAAATAAATCTCGAATAGGCAACACATTGACCTGCCTCGTTGACAGCATCGACAAAAATCACGCCGCCAAAGCCCGCTTCTTTGGCCAGGCGCCCGATATCGACCCACTCTGCATTATCCGCAATTGTCACGCCTCCTCCGGCTCTTTTATTAACGCCAAAGTCACCGGCTCAAAGAACTATGACCTCCTCTGCAAACAAATTTAATGTTGAATTACACAAACCAATATGTAAACTTTGCCTATGCTAAAACAGGTTCCTAACATATTGACCTTTGGCCGGCTCGTTCTGACCATACTCTTTCTCGGCATGCTTCTTTACTCCCCCTGCGCCATCAACAGAACACTCCTCCTCGATACGGCCTTCACCATTTTTGTAATCGCCGGCCTCACAGATATCGCCGATGGCCCTATCGCCCGAAAACTCAACGTCACCAGCAAATTCGGACGTATGCTCGACCCGCTCGCCGACAAAATCCTCGTCTGCGGTGCATTCATCTGCTTCGCCGTCATCCGCGAACCATCACTCTTTACCATCTCCGAAACTTATATGAACGTTATACGCTGGGGCATCGCCGCTATCCTGATTGGCAGAGAGGGATACGTAACCATTCTCCGTCACACCGCAGAGGCGAAAGGCATCGACTTTCGCGCCGTCGCCTCAGGAAAAATCAAAATGCTCATCCAGTCCTTTGCCATCGGAACCGTCCTCGTCAAAACCGCCCACGTCCAAACCGCCGACTGGGGGCATTGGTTTACCGCGATTACCTTTCTGATTATGCTCACGGTCACCACCGTCTCCGGCTTTTCCGCCACCCGCCGAACCGCCCAACAACCTGCGTAAAATTTTTTAAAAATTTTGCTTGACATAGCATAGTATGTAATACATAATAAGCATAACAATACGTTATTGCGATATACGATATTTTATGAAAAGGAGATCGATATGAAATTTGAAAGTCAGTTACTAAAAGGTATCGCCCCCGTCGTTGTGCTTCAGATTCTCTCACGAGGCGAAATGTATGGCTACGAATTGACCCAGGCCATCGAAAACCGCAGCGACGAAATCCTCACGCTGGGTAAAGGCACCCTCTACCCCCTGCTCTACAACCTCGAAGCCAAACACCTCGTCAGGGCACGCGTCGAAACCACCAAATCAGGCCGTAAAAGACGCTACTACTCAATCACCAGCAAAGGCAAAGAATATCTGTCGGGCCAGACCGAGCAGTTGCGAAAATTGCGAACAGGTCTCGATTTCGTCTTCGGCGGCGCGATTAAAACCGCGTAAACGAATGAGCCGTTAACAGAGCATCAATAATTTAGGAGCGACGTTATGGCTGAAAATGATAAAACATTCGAAAACCTGCCCACCAGCGCTGTCGAATACATCAACCTCGTCATCAAAAATATGCGATACCGCAAAAAGGCACGTGATGAAGTCCGCGAAGAGCTGATTGACCATTTCGAAGTTTATCTGAAAGATTGCACCGCTAATGAGGAAAAAGAGCAAAAAGCACAGCAGTTGATATCCGAATTCGGCGACCCGAAACTCTTAGCCGTCCTTATGCGCCGCGCTAAAAAACGCTGCCGGCCCCTCTGGCGAACTGTCGTTGCAAGAACATTCCAGGCCATTGCCGCGATGGTAATACTCCTCATTCTTTACATCGCCTGGTTCTTCACAGGCAAACCCATCATCACAACCAACTACATCGCGGAACTCAATAAACTTGTCCGCCCCTCCGCCGATGACTCCACGAACGCCTACCCTCTTTATAACAAGGCCATCGAAACCCTCGTGGACGTCAACGATGGCAAAGAACTCTTACGAATTCATTTCTATGACGTTAACGACGAGCAAATAAAACTTATCAGGCAATGGCTTGCCAAAAATAACGCGCCCCTGGCCCTTGTTACAAAAGGGTCAAAATTACCTTACTGCTGGCAGCGATATGAATCTAAGGACCCCGAACAAAACATGCTGTCGGTTCTCCTGCCGGACCTCCCGTCTTCCCGTAATATTGCCTATGCTCTCTGCTGGCGGGCATGGTTAAACGCGCAATCCAACGACTTTAATTCGGCTTTCCAGGATATCGAAACTTGTTACCGCCTTGGCAGGCACTATAAAGGCGAAAAAACACTACTCGTTGAGCAGCTCGTTGGTATGGCCATCAAAGCCCGCGCCCTGCGAACATCTCGACAAATCCTGGACTCTTGTAAAATTGAATCAAGCGCCCTCGCCGGCTTCCAGCAGCGCCTTCAAACCATCATCGACGGCGATAATTTCAAGCCGGATTTTAGTTTAGAGAAGCTCTGTGCATACGATGAAGTCCAGCGTTGCTTCACCGATAGTCGATTCGGCCCCTCTCATATTTATCCAAAACGTTTTATAGAATTCTTGGATTTAGGCAACGCGAACCCCAAACATGAGCCGATGGTTGACCTGGTTTTGGCCTTAAGATTTTTTCCAGACATTCTCTTCTCGCCCACTAAGACCGAAACGATTGCAAGCATCAATGCCTTCTATGAACTCTTTAATGAAAATTTCTCCAAAACCCCCGCCCGGTTAAAGGCCGAAGGAATCGACCTCGATTTCCAAATTAGCCGTATCGCAAACAATAACATCTTCCTTAAAATCCTTTCACCCGCGCTGGCCAGGGTCAATATCATCGGATTCCGAAACAAAATCGACGCCGAAAGCACGACTCTTATAATCGCCCTTGTCAGATACAAACAGGATACCGGCGCCTTTCCCGAATCGCTCGATAAATTGGCGAAACAGGGATATATTAAACAGGTTCCCGTTGACCCCTTCAGCGATAAACCGCTTGCCTATCGCAAAACGGATAACAGTTTTCTCCTTTACAGTTGGGGCGAAAACCTAAAGGATGATGACGGACAGGCAGTCCGTGATAAAAAAGGCAAAATCATTCAGTGGGCGCCCGAAGGCGACTGGGTATTCTGGCCTGTCGTAAAGAATTGATTCCGACTAAGTGGTCGGTCTGGGGCGGGGCGTAAAGGGCAGCAGTATCCTCTGTGCCTTGCGAATCCGTCGGCGATTACGCTCAGAAGGCTTCTCATAATACGCATTGCGCTTCATATCTCTTATCAAACCCTCTTTTTCACACAGCTTCTTGAACCGCCTCATCATCTGCTGGACCGATTCGCCCGTTCGTGATTTGACCTTCAACATAAAAAAAACACCCCTTACGTCAACCCGATTAAGGTTAAACAAAAAAATTGTTTATCACCAAATTGCCTGAAAAAGAGTATTTTAGCCGACGGCTGGGCGTTTGCAAGTTAAAAATTGGGAAAAAATTGAGCCGCTCCCCTGGGGATGCCTTACGGCAAGATTACACAGATTAAAATAAGGCGGCGTTCAACGGGTAAGGTCTCTCCGGCTTTCCTTGACTGTCACGGGAAAAAGCGTATAATATAAGTCGCCTTTGGGCTCTGGTGAGCATGGTCGAACCACTGGAGGGCAAAAGGCAAAGAAGGAGAAGAGTTTGAGAAAAGAAACATACCTAAAATCGATTATATTTTGTGCATCAGCGGTGCTTTTCTATTCATCTTACGCAAAGTCAGAAACCTGGACCACCGTGGACTATCCCGGGGCGACTAAGACCATTCCGTATGGTATTAACGGTAACAACATTGTTGGATGCTACTCAGACGGTTCAAGTAATAACCACGGTTTTCTCTATGATGGGACAAACTGGACTACCCTGGACTATCCCGGGGCAACAAGTACCAGTCCATATGGTATAAGCGGCAACAATATTATTGGTTCTTATAGTTCCTCTGATGGTTATGGTCACGGTTTTATCTACGACGGGACAAACTGGACTACCATCCTAATAATACCGAGAGGAATTGACGGCAGCAATATCGTTGGCGGTAATCAACTTTATAATATAACCACTCAAATCCTGACTGCGATTAACTATCCTGGGGCAACGTCAACAGGTTTGACTGGTATAAGCGGAAATAATATTGTTGGGTCCTACCAGGACAGCCAGTATTTTCCACATAGTTTTCTCTACGACGGATCAAATTGGACTACCCTCTCCTGGTCCTGTCCTATACCACAGGGTATTGATGGCAGCAATGTTGTTGGTAGTTTTGTACTTTATAACATCACCACCCAAAGCCATACTACCCTTAAATATCCTGGTTCAGCATTGACTCAATTATATGGTATTAGCGGAAACAGTATTGTAGGATTCTACGAAAACGGGGATCCTTACGGATTGCCGGAAAATTTTTCCGCTCCACACGGCTTTGTTTATACCATTCCCGAACCTTGCACCCTTCTGCTTCTCGGCCTTGGTGCGGCGATTTCGAGAAGAAAGCAAAAATAAAAAAGCAAATAACGCATTTTCTTAAGACATAAGATCACAGACAGAAAATAGCGTACAGCGGGTAGCATATAGCGGACAGAACATAAGATTGGAATTTCCAATATCCAATAACCAATGTCGAATGACAAAGTACCCCCCTTCCATATATATTGAAAAATCATCACGTATATAGTAGTGTAGGCAGGATATTTTGGAGATGATAGAAAATTGGACAAAATGCGTGAGACCATAGGGGTTCGAAAAGAGCGGGCCATATTAGTCGGGGCCATACTGCAACGCCAGAAAGACCACGATGACCTCAAAGAGCTTACCGCCCTGGCTGAAAGCGCGGGCGCCATTGTCGTTGACCGTTTCCAGCAGAAAATCCATAAAATCCATCCCGCCCTTTATATCGGCAAAGGCAAAGTCGAACAGTTGGCCGAACGGGTCAAACGGTTCAGCGCCGACATTGTCATATTCGACAACGACCTGCTCCCGCGTCAAATCAGGGAGCTTGAGGAAATAATCCCCGCCAAAGTCATCGACCGCAGCGAATTAATTCTCGACATATTCGCCACAGGCGCAAAAACCGCCCAGGCCAAACTCCAGGTAGAGCTTGCTCAACTCGAATATACATATCCCCGCCTCGCCCGTATGTGGTCACACTTGGACAGCGTCGCGGGCGCAGGCGGCGCAACCACCGCAGGAGCCGTCGGCGGCATCGGAACCCGCGGGCCGGGCGAACAGCAGCTCGAAACCGATAGACGACTTGTCAGCAAACGCCTGTCGGACCTCAAACGCGAGCTTGAAGAACTCGACGAACGCCGAGTTCGCGAAATCAGCAGCAGAAAGGACACGTTCAAAATATGTCTCGTCGGCTATACGAACGTCGGCAAAAGCACACTCCTCAACGCCCTCACCGACGCCAACGCTTATGTCGAAGACCGCCTCTTCGCGACTCTTGATACCCGCACAAGAAAATGGCAGCTTGAAGGCGGAGCCGAAGTCCTGCTCAGCGACACCGTCGGCTTCATCAGGAACCTCCCCCATCAATTATTAGAATCATTCAAGGCAACCCTCGAAGAGGCAACCACCGCAGACCTGCTCCTGCACGTCGTCGATGTCTCAAACCCCGACGCCCAAAAACAAATCGAATCGGTCAACAAAGTCCTCGCCGATATCGGATGCAGCGAAAA
>JBEKAT010000051.1:0-15167 GCA_050015775.1 Sedimentisphaerales bacterium
GTCTCGATTATATTTGCCGTGCCGGTGGGGATTTTAGCCGCGGTTTTCCTGAGCGATATTGTTTCGATGAAAATCAGGAACATTATAAAGCCGATTATTGAGATTCTCGCGGCAATACCATCGGTTGCTTACGGTTTTTTCGCGGTGATGGTTTTGGCTCCGTGGATGCAGCAAAAGTTCGGGTTTTCTACGGGCACTAACGCGCTTAACGCGTCGCTTGTCTTGGCGGTGATGGCGTTACCCACGATAATAAGTGTTTCGGAAGATTCTATTTCAGCGGTAGGAAGGGAATTGAGAGAAGCGTCATACGGGTGTGGCGCGACGCGGATGGAGACCATTTTCAAAGTTGTTATACCGGCCGCACACAGCGGGATAATCGCCGGGATAGTGCTTGGAATGATGAGGGCAATCGGCGAGACAATGGTCGTATGGATGGCGTCGGGAAACGCCGCGCAGATTCCTCAACCGTGGTGGGACTTGTCGCAATCGGTTCGGACACTGACGGCGACAATCGCGGGTGATATGGGCGAGACAGAAAAGGGTTCCCCTCATTACAGGGCGCTTTTTGCCGCGGGATTGCTGCTGCTGGTTATAACTTTGTGCTTGAATATGGTTAGCGAATATTTTCTTATACGAGCCAAACGAACGGGCGGAAAACGCTGATGAGACCGGGTATCCGAATTGCGATAGACAAAATATTCACCGTTGTTGCGGGAACTTCGGTGGTTTGCCTGTGCGTAGTGCTGGTGGCGGTGCTGGGGCCGATGCTTTTGCGTGGAGGTTCAGCGGTCGTATTCAAGGGGACAATCGAGTTCAGGAAGATGCAATTAGTGCTGTTTGGCCGGGGCGATGAGGACAAGATAGTGGCAGAAGACAGACAGGCGGAAATAGCGCGGGCGAAAATTTACAGCACAATCGAAAAATTCAAAGGCGGCATCGATTCCGAGAACCTTATAGAGAAGGCAAGACAAATTTACCGTCAGTTCGGAAACGACCTCCGGCAAACAGACCAAACCGCGGAGGAAGTCGCCGAGCTGAGGTCTGTTACAAGACAGATTCGCGACCGGCTCGAATCGGCTTTCGCAAGCTCGAACACGGCGGAAGTGAACGAATCCTTAGCATACGTCCTCAATTTCAAAGACGACCCGCGGTTTAAGAATACTTCCGCAGCAGGTCTCATTGGGCTTGCCGAACAGTATAGCAAAGACATACACGGGATTAATCTTGCCGAACGCCAAAGATATTATCAGGAGCTTCGGCAGGTGGAGGATATTTTAACCGAATTATTGGGTCCTGCGCCCGGAACGGCAACGCCGGCCTTGACGATGAATCGTTTTGGAGCCACCCGCTGGGACCTGGCACAAAAGCTGCTTGGTCAATTGTTATGGTATGAGGAATGGATTAAGCAGGGACCGGGACAGCCGATGGTCAGACGTCTGACGCCTCGTTCGGAGAGGTTTGCCGGCACGGAGATTGAGGGCCTTTTCACTTACATTCAGCAGAATCTGCCTGAAATGCTCAAGCCAAGACCGACTTTTTACTGGCAATATTTCATAGACGACAGCACTCCAGGCCATTACTTCGGCGGCGTCGGTCCCGAAATTCTCGGAACGCTTTTATTAACCTTACTCGCTATGCTTTTTGTCGTGCCTTTCGGCGTTATTTCCGCCGCCTACCTGGTGGAATGCGCATCTGATAATCTTGCCATCAGAATTATCAGGATGAGCATCAATACCCTTGCGGGCGTCCCCAGTATTGTTTTCGGCCTTTTTGGGCTTGCGTTTTTCGTGTTGTTTTTCCTGCCACTTTTTGGAGCTCCTTCCAAGGGATGCATCCTGGCCGCCTCGATGACGCTGGCCGTATTGACATTGCCGGTTATGATACGAGCAAGCGAGGAGGCGATTCGAGCCGTGCCCCAGACCTATAAAGAAGCGTCACTGGCTTTGGGGGCAAGCAGATTCCACACGTTTGTCAAAGTGACTCTGCCGGCGGCGCTGCCGGGGATTCTCACGGGCGTAATACTGAGCTTGAGCAGGGTTGCAGGCGAAACCGCGCCGGTTCTGTTTACAGGGGCGGTTGCGCTCGGGCCGGTGCCTAAGTCCATATTTGACCCGACACGCACGCTTTCCTACGGCAGTTACGATATGGCCGTCGGCGACAAGCTGGCCGCTATGGTCCCGCATAACCAGTTCGGGATGGTCGTAACACTGGTGCTGCTGATTCTCTGTCTTAATACTGTGGCAATTATACTTCGTTCAAGAATGTTTAAAAAACTGGCGGGTCATTAAACAATGGCGACGATGCGACTTTTACAATCAGTGGACAAAAAGAAGTGTGAGCCGATTATGAAAGAGAATATACGAGACAAGACAACCCAAAACGGGGAAACCGCACAATGTGCCTGTCCAATAATAAGCTCAAAGGACTTCACTTTTTACTATGGCACAACGATGGGTGTGAAGAACATTACGATGAATATAAATCCGTGCAGTGTTACCGCGATAATTGGCCCGAGCGGCTGCGGCAAAAGCACGTTTCTTCGCAGCATAAATCGAATGAACGACCTCATACCGGGTGTGCGGACACAAGGCAAGCTGTCCGTGGATGGTCAGGACATCTACGATAAGAGGGTCAATCTCGTCAATCTTCGCCAGCAGGTCGGGATGGTCTTCCAAAAACCAAATCCGTTTCCCAAAAGCATATTTGACAACGTGGCATACGGCCCGCGTCTTCAGGGTATTACAAAAAGGACTGCTTTGGACGAAATAGTTGAACAGGGTCTCAAGGCCGCGGTTCTCTGGGAAGAAGTAAAAGACAATTTGAGAAAATCCGCTTTGGCACTTTCCGGCGGCCAGCAGCAGCGGCTGTGTATTGCACGCGCGCTTGCTACCAGGCCGCGGGTGCTGCTTATGGACGAGCCGTGCTCCGCACTTGACCCGCTGGCCACGGGCAAAATCGAAGACCTTATCAATCAGCTCAAAAACGATTACACCATCGTTATTGTCACGCACAATATGCAGCAGGCGGCACGCGTCAGCGAGATGACCGCGTTCTTTTGCCTCGGCGAGCTTATAGAATACGACCTTACCTCGAAGATTTTCGAGAACCCGTCCAACAAGAAAACGGAAGATTACATAACAGGCAGATTCGGATAAACACATAACACGGCCATCCTGCTCGTGGTTGCACGGGCTGGAAGTCCGTGTTACGATAGTGAGGAGTTAAAAATGCCAGTCCATTTACAGAGAGAAATTGAAAACCTGAAAAAGAAACTGCTGACGCTAAGCGCCAGGGTTGAGACAGCCGTGCGCGAAGCAACGCTTTCGATTGAGAACCGCGACTACGAACTTGCCCAAAGAATAATTCAAAACGACCCCCGGATTGACAGTATGGAGGTCGGGGTAGAGGAGGACTGCCTCAAGATTCTTGCCCTGCATCAGCCGGTCGCGATTGATTTGCGTTTTATCGTTGCCGTGTTGAAAATCAATAATGACCTCGAACGCATCGGTGACCTGGCGGTAAATATCGCGGAGCGGTCAGTGTTTCTGTCGAAACATCCTCCAGTTGGTTTTTCTCTTGGTCTTATCGGAATGGCCGAGCAGGCACAGGATATGTTAAAGCATGCCTTGGATGCGCTTATAGGCCTCAGCTCCGGCCTGGCTCAGGAGGTTTGCGCAAGCGATGATGCAATTGACGCGATGAACAGGCAGATGTATATAAAAATTCAGGACGCCATAAGAAGAAATCCCGAACAACTGGAGTCGCTGATTCATCTGTTGTCTGTGTCAAGACACCTGGAGCGAATAGCCGACCACGCTACCAATATCGCCGAGGACGTCATTTATATGGTCGAGGGCCGAATTGTCCGCCATCACACCGAGGACTATAAATAAAGATTTGCTTCCTGCATCGCTACTCGTAATAGAACCGGCGTCGTTTTATTCCCGTCATCTGTGAAATGAACAGGGGCGGATGTTCCTTACGACCATACTCCGCCCCTTACGAATGCAAAGCAAACTACTCCTTATTATCGTTTCTTTCGTTGACAAGGCAGGCGTCGTCCTTACTCTTTGGAGATGCAGAACCGGCACCTGGTGTATATTGGAGATTTTCATTGCCCGCTGACGCCGGAGGAGGAGATACCCCTGCTCCAACTTCAAGTTCTGTGTTTGTAGGTGCCGTAGTATAGGAAGGCCAGACCTTCCATATATTGTCGTTGTTTATCCCGCAATTTGGATACAGCTCGGCGGTAACGTGGCCGTCGTTAAATAAAACGTTTTGCGCCTTGCGGCCATGAGAAGCACAATTGCCTTTTAATTTGTCATCGTGGTATTCCCCGTCTGTTGTTCCCAGATATGGATTAGGAATCCTCGGGTCTTTCAGGTAATCTTTGGCATTTTTATCCAGGTAGGGATTTCTGTCCGCACAAAGCGGGCTTCCGGGGCTTTTTGTTGGGTCTAAACAATATGATTTTGTTATGTCATCGGTGTTTGGGAAGGGCATATGATATGAATAACTGCAACCGATGCCGGGATTGCTGCCAAAATCCCACGCGTTCGAAACTTCCTTGATCATTTGGGTTGTGTCTGTAATACCCATGGACTTATACTCCTCGGCTAAAGTAAATTCTTTGGCATCAGCATCGTCCGGACAGACAAATTGTTTAGGCACCATATTGCCGTATTTAATCAACAAAAACAGGCACGAAGATATCGTAGCGTTCTTGCCGCTGTTTGCAAATGCCAATTCCCTTGTTGATGCGTCCCATTTCAAGATGCCGGGGGTAGTTGTAGTAAATTGTGCCCAGGTGCTGCCGCGGATGCCTCCGACCGGGTAATTCTGCCGGTTCTCCTCCCCGTACATCATCATCGATTTGCCGATATCGGCCAGTTGAGAGCCGCATTTCATCCTGTTTGCAATTACCCTGACACGTGCCAATGAAGGCAGCAGAATACCCATCAATAGCGCTATTATCGCGATGACGACTAACAGTTCCACCAGCGTAAATCCTTTTCTCTTCATAAGCATCTTTTTCTCCTTCTCAATCCATTGCCCAAAAAACAATTCTACGATTCCTTCAAGGAGGAGATATCTGTATCTCCAGCCCTAAACCATTCTTTGCATCAACTTCATAATCATCCTGATGCGGGATATGACTATCTGTCAGCCGCACATCTGCCCGCAACACAAGAGATAAGATACCGGCGATACGTTGGAGTTGTATTAGCAGCTAATTAAAATACGATTAAAGTTTCAGGGGTATTTAGCCAAAGCCAAAGCTTAAAGATGAAGCCATCCTCTAAATGCGTTAGGACTTTATTAGTATTTCATTATTTTTTCAATAAACTTGCGGACATTGCCGACGTAAAAGATGTTAAGGGCGTATTGCCGGTTGCCGATTATAGGATTGATTTTAGGATATAGGGGAAAGTAGAGATAAGTTAAAATGCACTTGGGGCTTAACATACTTGCTTGTGAACGGATAACTGCAGAGGCGGGGCTTCTTCCGATCGGGTATCGTTTAAAGTTAAATTGCCACGGCTTCTGGCACACTTATCGTATGGCCATACTCGTATTTACACTGGCCCTGATTGCGGATGGGCTTAGCACCGTTTATTTTATGTCATACCTCGGCGTTTCGGCGGAGATTCATCCTGTTGTCCGGTTCGCTTCCGTTGTTTTTGGCCCTGTTGCCGGGCCAATGGTGGGGTCATTATGGAAATGGGCGGCGTGTCTGTACCTGGCGATTTATTGCAGAAAATTTGCCTATTCAATTTTTCTCACCACGTCGATTGTATATATTTTCGCTGCCTGGTATAATATCTGGGGTGTTTACTTGTTCGTTTAGCGCGTATTTAAAACCGAGCGGCCCCAGGAGAAGTATGTGTCAACTTCTCCCAGGGCCTGCCTGTGGAGGTCCGACGGGTACTCGCCTCTTCGGCTTATCTCGGCCTATGAAGGAATCCTAAATTAAATCGTCTGTAGCCAGCTCTGTGCAAAAATCGCAAAGTCCTGGAAGTCCACAACGCCATCGCCATTGAGGTCGGGACTACCGATTGGTCCGCCGGTTTCGATTTGTGAGTATTGTCCGCTTTGAGCGGCGAGTGCGATATCGAGGTCACATTCTGTAACCCAGCCGTCGCCGTCAAAATCGCCCTGTGCCCAGCCGCCCTGTTGACCAAGGTGAGCGGTAACAATCGCAATGTCGGTTGCATCAACAACGCCGTCGAGATTGGCATCGCCGAAATGTGTTCCGAGGATGGTTACAACGATGTTTCTGACGTCATCGATATTAACTTTCATATCGCCGTTGAGGTCGCAGGTCAGGTCCATAAAGACCGCGTCGTCAAGGTTTTTCCAGTTCATCGATTGTTGCCATGCGTTACAGTTGGCGGGTAAGGTCTGACCAAAGGCCTGTGCCTTAAGTCCGCCGCGCATTATGAAGTATATGTAGTCGATGTCACAGGCATCAATAACGCCATCTGCGCTGGGGGCATAACCAATCTTCGGTTTATTCGTTCTCCAATCGTGGCTTGCAACGTCGGCCTTTGACCAGCCGGAACCGGCCGCATAGGTGCCGTGCGCAAGAGTCGTATTGAAGAAGTTGCCCGCTATCGGATGATTGCCATCCAAAGCGGCAAGGGCTGAGGTCCAGAACTGGTCAACTAATGCAAAGCCAACCGCGCGATTGACCTGTTTGCTGCACGGTTCAACTACTGCCAGACCATCGGCAAAGTAACGAATATCGTCGGTCGTGAAGTTGCCGTCAGCGGTGAAGTCGCCGATGATTTCCGGACAGACGCCGGTTCCGCCGTTGGCTGTCTCAAAACCGCGAGGATTGGAGAACGCAACCATCATATCGTGTATGTCGCCGATGTCGCGTTTGCCGTCGTTGTCAAAGTCGCCCATAATTGTGTTACGGGCATTCAAAGCTGTGCCTGCGCCACGAACAACGCCATCCGAGAAGAGGTAGTTGCCGCCTGTGGTGCCGTCACTGTATTTGGGGCCGACAATTCTTGTCGGGACTTGACCCGGGCCATCGACCCAGGCCGGCGTAATCGGGCCGTTTAACTTATAGTAGGCGTTTACGTTAGCGTTGTAGTTCGGGTTTGCAACGAAACCGCATGGTAAGCTGTCCTGCGGAAGCGCCTTCAGGGCGGCAGCCAGCGACCAGTTTCTGGCCAGGTACTGACCGGGCATATTATTCTGATCGTCAGATGTAGTGGGGGAAATAAACTGAGCTATACTCTGTTCGATGTTCCAGAGATAGTCGCGTGCAGCCCTGTTGTAAGGCATCACAAAGGCAGCATTTGGGTCAGGACTGCCGACCGTCGCGAACGTTTCGTTTCCGCCGACTTGCCAGCCGGTATCGATATTATCGTTATCGACTGTGTTTTCGCGTGAAGGTCTGACATACTGTGTGCCGCCGGTCTTTTTGAGGTTCAGTATTTGATAAGCCGAGCTGGACGTGCCGGTTCCACCGTTAGCAGTGGTAAGGCCGACATATCCGACTGCCAGACGCTGGCTGGTAACGGCATTTGCCATAACGCTTGTGCCGTCGAGGTTGCTTGACTGATGGATTGGGCCAACATAAGAAACGTTGCCGTTCGAGTTCTTGAGGCCCATATTGTCGCCTCTGCCCCAGCTCGGGTCAACACAAAGAGAGTTCATCGCTGCATTACGAGTGCCCGAGCCGGAGTCACGTGTGCAGGCATAGAGGTTTTCACCGCCGGGCATACGGCCGGTTAAATACAGATACTGCAAATCATTCTGAGTAACGTTCTTCAAACCTGTTCCCTGGTTGGCAATAAACGCGATTGGAACCCAGGCAACCGGTGAATCTACTATGGTCAATGCGTTAGCGGGACTGTTCAAATTGAGATTGGTCAGGGTTTTCAATTTATTGCTCTGGCTGGCGTCCCATGATGTAATCGGGTTTTGGCCATAGCCATCGGCCGCATCCAGCGGATGTGCCTGCCAGTTAGCGTTTGCAGCAGCGCCGGCTACCACAAGCCATCTTGTCGGAACATCCATAACTGCCATATCAATTCTTGGCGGAACTACAACGCATCCACCCGGGTTGGACTGAACACCTGGGCCCATCAATCCGCCGGAGAAGCCCCATTGTGTGCGGTTGATGTATGACTTGTCATTTGGGTAAGGAAAATTCGTGTTGGCAGTCCAGGGGGGAACGTTAACAGGAAAGGGAGGAGCGGCGTTGTAATAAAGGTCAAGTTCTTTAAGGCCGGTACCACTGCCGACGCCGCGGCTCTGCACTACCCAGCGGTTATTCGGGTCAACCGAAGTCCAGTCGCTGAATGCCAATTGGTCAGGGAGGTTGGCATTATACGGGTCATAGCCACGGAAGAAATCCCCGTCGGTGTACAGGCGAGCACCGGTGCTGTCCATATAATCAAGACCCTGGTCAACGCCTATGTAGTCGTTAGTCCCCGCGGGCGCCGCGAAGAAATTCGCGAACAAAGTCGCGCCAGAGATATTTACCTGGTTTCTGTTGCCGTATGCTGTCGCAAAAACTGAGGCCTGCAGCATACAGCACAAAGCTGCTACTGTGAAAATAGTTTTCCTAATACTCATTTTATCCTCCTACAAATATTTAAAGTTTTCAAGTTATACACATAAATTAAATTTTACTTATTAATGTTCAACACCCTCGCCCGTCGCCAGTTCTGCTTTTGACCTTACCTTCGCTCCTTTCTCCTTCACTCTTTCTTGTTCTCAATAAAATCAGTTTTTTGTTAATTTATTATGCGGCTGCCGAAATATCATCCGCTATCAATAAAAGACCAGCTGGTCGCCCGTTACACTGTAGAATTTTTTGCCCCATTCGAGTTTTTGAAGCGTCTCCAGAATTGTTTTTCTCTCGATATGTCCGTCACAATAAAGGAACATCGTTGTGCCGCCCATATCCTGCTGATTCGTGCCGGTGCCATCCTGGGTGTCGGCTTTCCATGAGCCTGGATGATGCCTGCCCACCGCGTTAAGCTGATGGCCAGTTTCTCCGTCAATGAAATGGTTACTCGGGTTTGAAATGGTCGCCCATGACCGGAGCCCCCAACTGACAGATGCAGTATTATATCCTGTCCCATATTCAAAGCGGGTCCCTGCGTCTGTATATATGCCGTAGCCGGCATAACCGCCGGCGGTGTGCGTAAAGGGAAGAATAGGTCTATGGCTTTTACTTACTAATGCTCCGGAGCCACTGTCCACCCCTTCAATGGCCTGCCAATTCTCGTTAAACTCGGTTAAGAGGATTACCTCGGCAGGGCGTTCTATTTCCGTGGGTTTCACAAGCCGGTTATGCCTCGGATATGTATGGCTCGCATCCTCTTGCGGAAACTTATTCCTTGGCATAATTGCCGCGTTGGCGGTAAATGCCACTCGAGGCGCCTGCTTGTCCTGAAGATTTGGGTTTGGTCCGCTGCTGCCGGTCTGGTCCGTCTGGCCATTTTCCCAATCAGACAACTTCTTGCCCGGATTGGTGCGCGGCAAACCGCCGCCTTTTATCGCGGGGCAGGTAAATGCGCTTGCATCCACGCGTCCGCTTTCAAACAAAAACCAGGTCCAGTTTAAATAGCCGTTCGCATGGGTTGGATCCTGATTATCTATCAATTGCATAACGTCTTCAGTTGTCGCATCGGGTGGATACATATACGAGGGAGGATAAAAACCGGTATCGCTCGCGAACGTTTCAACCGCCAGCCCCGTGTTATGCAGATTGCCGCCTGTTTTGGCGCAGTATGCCGTTTGTCGTGCCTTGTTTAAGCTTGGCAGCAATATCCCCATCAACAAGGCAATGATGGCTATCACGACAAGCAACTCCACCAAAGTGAACCCCGGCTGCTGCATAATAATTTGTTTTCGCTTTGAAACGCTGTCCCGTTTTGCCGCTACATGTGATTCCTTCATAAAACCGCTCCTTACCTAATAAAATCCTTATTCATAGTCCGGACCTCCAGGTCCGGGTCACATACAAAAAAACCGGCATCTTGCAGATGGAAACGGTTGCCAAAATCCAAAATCTTATACAAAATTTGGGGTTCGTTTTTTGCACCTTCCGACTGGTCGCGATACCGGCTTTAGTTTCGACATTCCTTTTTTCCTAATTACCATACTTGAACTGCAACTCTGTGATTTGGAGGAGAATTCTAATGCGGCTTTGTTGATGTGCGATTAGGCATCGATTAGAAAAGAATTAAATTGCGGCTCCACTGCGACAATAAATTTGCCCGAAAACCTCTCAATAACCCTTCCAGACATACTCCGTACGGCGGGCGATTAACCAATTTCTAATAGAAGCATAATCAAATACTGACACCCACTACTTAAACTGTGGACGTATTAATAAAAGGAGGATGTTGATGTGACCGCTGGGTGCGTGGCCAGGGCGTAATAGGGCACCCCAGCGAGGAAGTAAAACACAATGTTGTGTTTTTGATATAAATCGATGTTTAAGGAGTAAAGAAATGGTAACGATGACAAAAGAGCCACAGCAGGTTGAAGAAATCAGCCAACGCAAATATTACTGGTTTACGACCTTTCTGCTTGCTCACGAAACCAAGGCACGAAAATTGAACCTGCGTTGTCTGGGCTGCAGGGAGCTTATAAAACTCGATTATGAGAAGCCCACTCATATAAGAGGCGTTATAGAATTTAACGGCTTATATATACCCGTCATAGACCCGGGCATTTTGCTGCTTGGTCGGCCTTCAGCGTTCAGTAATCTAAGCTGCATACTGATTGTGCCGCACCGCTGGGAACATCAACAGTATTATACAGGCGTTGTAATAGAAGACATCGATGAGATAATGGAGTTTGCATCCAGCGAACTTGGTGTTGAGCCACTTAGAGACATCAGCGTCAATATCAGATTTGTCTTCGATATGCGTAAAAGCCCCGGGGCGGAATCCTGGCTTTATGAGAACCATCGAATGCTGGAAATTTGCAGAAATGAAAACCAGCAGGAACAGGATTATATCGCTTTTATGCGAATCTGCTCAGAGAAAAGGCTTAGTGCATAGCAGCCGAATTGGCTTCCGCATCATTCCACCAGATTATCTGGTAACTGCTTCACAAACACCTTTATTTCATCGCGCACTCTGCGATAGATGCCCAATACTTCCTGCTCGGTCGCGGCCTGTTTTGCCAGTCGGGGCGGGTCATCAAAACCGAAGTGAACAACTCTGGTTTTCCCGGGGAAAATGGGGCAATGTTCGTGGGCGTGGTCACAGACGGTGATAACGAAATCAAAATTTACGCCTTTGAAATCGTCGAGGTGTTTTGAGCGATTATTCGATATATCAACGCCAACCTCAGCCATAACTTTGACAGCAATCGGGTCAAGACCGTGCGGCTCGATTCCGGCCGAATACGGCTCAATCGAATTGTTTTTTAACTTTCTCGCCCAGCCCTCGGCCATCTGGCTCCGACAGGAATTGCCGGTGCAAAGAAACAGAATTTTCAGTTTTCCATGCTGCTGCATATTTTGCCATTTTAGCGAATAATAATGTGATCATATACTCCTATTTAACAAGAGAAAACAAAGGTTTTCTATCGCTTTGGTTAAGCTTTGCATCAAGGTATCAAAGGCCGCTTTAGCTGTTTCTTCCCGTTGCCGGTCGAGTTCTTCCTTAAACTCTGGCTGTTTAAGCCACTTTTTTGATTTTATTTTCAACGTTCTTGTTCATATTTCCCCTTTATGGCTGGTCGTTTCGACCAGCGTTTTGATGGTGGCTTTGATATTCTCCGGCAGGTTCGGCCAAGCCCGGATTATGGTTGCAAGTTCGGGGTGTATCTGCAATAATTTGTCCAAGCCAGTGGACAAGACAGAAGTTTTAATTGCTGTAAGCTCTTTGTTATCAGATGCTCCACTTTCAATGTTATTGATAATTTTGCCTGACGGCGTGGCAAGACGCCTTCCATAAACTATGATCGAGCCGATAGACAATCCAAATTCTGTATTCTCGGTTGACGAACAGTATATGCGTATTGCGATTGACCAGGCCAAAATTGCCGAGGAGAATGGCGATGTGCCGATTGGGGCGGTGATTGTTCATAATAATACAATCATCGCAAAGGCATACAATCAGCGGGAGCAATTGCAAGACCCGACGGCGCACGCGGAAATCATCGCGCTTACCCAGGCGGCAGCGGCACTGGAAAACTGGCATTTGAATGACTGCACGATTTATGTTACCTTAGAGCCGTGCTGTATGTGCGCCGGGGCGTTGGTGTTGTCTCGCATCGACCGATTAGTATATGGCTGTGACGATCCCAAAACGGGCGCGGTGAAAAGCTTGTATAATATCGTTCAGGATAAACGCCTGAATCATCAGGTTGACGTAATACGCGGCGTATTGGCAGACGAATGCAGCGCATTGCTGCAAGATTTTTTCGCCCGGCGACGCAACGAGAACAAGAACAACCAATAGAGTTTAACTATTTGTTTTTCACGGTCTCGTTCAATTCAACTATACGAAGCTCCAGCCGTTTTATTTCCCGTTTGATGCTGTTTTTATGTATCATCAGCCAGCCGAAACCCTTCAGCTGTCCGATTATCTGGCAACAAAAGATAAAGATAGTAGCAAACATAATCTGAAGCTGTGTTTTGTCGGTGTTGAAAAATTGGACGCCGCTGTAAACAGCACCGGCGATGAAGATGACGGCCCAAATCCACACAAAAATCACGACGGAAAGCATCTTTCTGTTGTAGAACTCTTTTAACATCGAGCGCAACGTGTTTTCCCTTGATTCATCGTAGGTGTCTTCGAGCATTTTTTTGATTTGTTCGTTGTTCATTTTATGTCTCCTGAAATTTTTCGAAATGTTGTTGCCACAGATTTTTCAGCTCGTTACGCGCGTTATACAGTCGAGATTTAACAGTCCCCTTTGGGATATTCAGAGCCATGCTGATATCCGATATACTAAGCTGTTCAAAATAATACAAACTGAGAACCGTTCTTTTTTCCAAATCCAATTTTTCCAGCAACTCTTTAATGTCACTGTCTTTCTTGTCCTCGTGTTGTTTGTCCTGAACTTCATCGAGCCCAACGTGTTTGGCTTTTTGGGTTTTCTTTATCCAGTCGATTGCTTTGTTTGTTGTTATTCTGTATGCCCAGGCCCTGAAATTTGCAGGGTCATCCAATTTTGGCAAACCTTTTATAATGCCAATCCAACTTTGCTGGGTAACGTCCCAGGCGGCCTCGGTATCTCTCACAAATCGATGTGCGTGCTGCCACAGGCGTTTCTGCCAGCGTGAAATAAGCAGATTCAATGCTTCGGCCCGGCCGGCCTGGCAATCCATTACAAGCAGTTCATCGACAATCTGTTCAGACGAGCTATCCACTCTATTCATATAAGTCCGCTCTGGTGCCTTCTCGGTTCATTTTTAATAGTAAAATATCGTCATATTGCCAAATTGGCAACCTGTGAGGGCCGCAATTGCTAATTTCTTTCAATGCTGGTATATTGAAGGAAGCTGGAGAGGTGTCCGAGTGGCCGAAGGAGCACGCTTGGAAAGCGTGTGTGCGGCTTGCCGTACCGCGGGTTCGAATCCCGCCCTCTCCGTTCTTCGCTGCGCTACGAACGGCAGGCCGTTTTCGCTGTGTCACTAACCGTGGGTCGTTTTTTCTTTATGCTACGAATGGCACAGCAGTTTTTAATTGATAATTGATTATTTGGCAGATGGGGAATCATAACGCGGCCAATTGCAATACGAATTGCTCAATCGCGATTCTGGGCTGGGCCTGACCACGTTTTATGGCGTAATCGGTTGCAGCTAAGAGCTGGATCTGGTCGCCGATTTGCTTGAGCGACAGCCGTTTGATTTGCGCAAACAGCGATTCCTTGTTGTTCCAGATACGCAGTTTGCCCGCGACATCATACTGGGAGTGTCCTTCCAGTAATAATTTTTTCGCGGCGAACATCCTGCGGATGTGATACGCGAACGCGCCGATGGTTGTATATTCGGCCGATTTATCTTCGGCGAACATCTTGCGCAGCCGTTCGATTGCCGGGCCGGTTTTCCGCTGGAGACAGGATTCGATGACCTCGAACGCGTCAAATTCGCGATTGCGGCCAATAAGCGATTCGATGTGGGCGGTTGTTATAGCTTTTTCGGCTGCCGCGTATGTGGCGAGTTTGTCGATTTCGGTATAGAGCCGGGTGAGATTATCGCCGGCAAGTTCAACGAGCAAACTCGCTGTTCTGTAATCGAGGCCTTTGCTGTGTGCGTCGCGCGCGTAATCGATAAGCCGATTGGTAAGATCCTGCCCTTTGGGCGATTCCACTTCCACCAGAGTTCCGATACCGGGGAGTTTTTTAGCTAAGCGTGTATTGTTCGGCCAGGAGGAGACCGTCATTACAAGTATGCCGGTAGGGGAGGGGCTTTCAAAGTATCTTTCGAGTGCCTCACGGTTGTCGGAGATAAAGTCGCCGGCGTTCCGCAGGGCGACTATTCGTTTTTTTGTGAGGAAAGGCAGGGTTCGCAGTTCGTCGAAGATTTCACCTATAACGGCTTTGTCGGCATCGACGACTAACAGGCCGGTGTCTCTTTCCTGTGGCGATATAAGCTGGTCGATAAGCTCGGCGTATTTTGCGTTGACTAACGATGGCTCGTCGCCCGCGATTACATACACAAGCGATTGGGTACTTTTTTTCTTATCGCCGGCTTTTGCCATAGCTGCTCCCGCCTGCATTTTTATAAGCCGATTTTATTTGCGGGGTTTTTTATCCGGCTTTTTGCCCTTGTCTTTAGGTTCGTTCTTTTCCGGTTTCGACTTTGACTTGTCTTCCAGCTCCGCTTCGGCTTCGATTTCTTCTTCCGGACCGGGTTCGGTTTCTTCCTGTGGTGGAAGTTCGGCTTTTTGTATTGTCGCGTCGTCAGACTGTTCCTTCGCCACTTCGGGGCCTATTTTTGCCGCGGCGACGAGCTTGTCGCCTTCTTTGAGTTTAATCAGCCGGACGCCCTGTGTGTTTCTGCCTATCGGGCGAATCTGGTCGAGGCCCGTTCGGATGATGATTCCGTTTGCGGTAATCAGCATTAGTTCGTCTTCGAACTGGACGGCCTTGAGGGCGACGACCTTGCCGTTGCGTTCGGTGGTCTTGATGTTAATCAGTCCTACGCCGCCGCGGTTCTGTGACCTGTAATT
>JBEKAT010000052.1:0-15074 GCA_050015775.1 Sedimentisphaerales bacterium
ACTTGATTCTCGCCCACGTTACTATTTTCTGAACTAAACCCATATCGAGGTTACCTCTTGTATAAAACGAATAACCCGACAATCGCGCCGAGTATGTAAACCACCGCTATCATAAACGTCTGCATTGTCGCCATCGGCACCGTCGCAATCATTAACGCCACAACGTGCAGTATCGTAAAATAAAACGCGAACGGAAAAAACTGGCTGTAGTCGGGTTGTATCATGTGCGTCTTGATGTCCTCGCCGCAGGAGTATTCCTTCGTAAGCCCTGCGGGCACGTTCTTTGGCTTCAGCGACAGCTTCGACAAAACATACGCACATAAAAGAGCCGCGACCAGCACCGCGATAAACACAACAGGTGGCGTCAGTAATAATTCATTTGGCATTTATTACCCTTTGATATTTCTTAGTAATCTTCCGTCTATCGATTTAATGTTCTTATACACGCATAAAACTATTCCGACCGCGACCGCAATTACCACTACCTCGATAATTATCAGTGTGATGGCAAGCGCCTGCGCCAACGCCGTTCGCTCGGTGACGTACCCAGCCAGGATAATAAACAGCGTTACGCTTTTTGTCAGAATCTCCAGTCCTATCAGTGCCCTGACCAGGTTGTATGTCATTATCAAACAGTAAAAGCCCGTTATCAGCAGAAGGACAGCCCCTATACTGAAAAGCCAGAATACCTGCGGCAGCTCGTTAGTCATTCGCTCAATCCTTAAACAACGCGACCACCCCAAATGCCCCGGCAAGCAGAATCACAATCTGCCCAACCAGGTCAAGGTGCCGCAAGTTCCATATAATATTACGGACGTCACTTTCACTTGGTGCGGCCTGTAAATGGAAATCCAGGGGGATACGAACCTGGTACAGGGCCACCCCAGTCAGCACAAGAATTACAGGCAGAAGCCAGAATTTGGAAAATCGCTCTTTTTGTTTTGTTGCCATCTGCTCATCGGTCAGCCGCTGAGTCAAGCTGATGCAGCTTATGAATATGGCGGATATCAATCCCGCGCAAACCGACAGCTCAAAAACCGCCGCAAGCGGCGAATTGAGCTTGAACATAATTATTGTCAGAATCATGCTGGTAAGTGCCAGCCCTATCACCGAGCGCAGTAACCGCGCCGTCATTACCGTCCACGCGGCTGCTAACACAAGCGCTACTCCAAGTATGATATTTATTGTCATATCAACTCTTCAAAACTATTTCAAAAAACTGCTGATAGGCATCAAAACACTGTTAAACATCCACGGGAATAACACGCCCACGCCGAGTGTTATCGCCGCCAGTATTGTAGCCGGTAATGTTATACCCCATCCGGCTTCCTTTACATTGGCAAGCCCATCGGCTACTTTGCCGAAGAACACCTTTCGCTGCATTAGCAGCAGATACGCAAGCGTCAAAACGCTCGCCAATACCGCTATCGTCGCGTATGTATGCAGACCGTTTTGCCACAACGCTATCACTATAATCAGCTTGCTCCAGAACCCCGCGAGTGGAGGTACGCCCGCCGTTGACAAAAACGCTATCAGCGAAGTGGCGTTGGTAATGGGCATCTTTGTCCCCAGCCCGCCAAGTTTATTCATATCCGTCGTGCCCGATTGCGTCTCGACCGCTGCGGAATTGACAAACAGCAGCGACTTGAAAATCGAGTGATTGAACAGGTGGAATACCGCGCCGATTATTGCCAGGTTTGTCCCGCAGCCCAGGGCCAGGATTATGTAACCCACCTGGCTGATACTCGAATACGCGAGCATCTTTTTGAAATCGCTTTGTCCTATTGCCGCGAACGCCCCGACGAGGATTGAAATCACGCCCGCTAATAAAAGTATGCTGTTTACCGATTCGTTATTCGCGAATACCGAGGTCGTCAGCCGAATCAGCGCGTATATGCCTGATGTCTTGGTTGCGATACCCGCTAAAAGCACCGATGCCGCCGCCGGCGCTGCCGAATATGCCGCAGGCAGCCACCCGTGAAACGGAACCACGCCTCCCTTGATTAACAGCCCGCAGATAAATATGCCGACCGCGAGCATCACTAAAGGATTGCCCTGCGATTGGCGCACCGCGCTGCCCGCTGCCGCGAACGATGTGTCGCCGACCACCAGCAGCATTATCGAAATCGAAAGCAGCATCATCACCGTCGCCGTCGCCGACAGGATTATGTATTTGAACGCCCCCTCAAGAGCGTTGGTATCGCGCTGGAAAGCGATAAGAATGAACGACGCGACCGCCGTAACCTCGATGAATATATACAGCGAAAACAGGTCCGTCAGCATCACCGTGCCGTTCATCCCAATCATCGCCACAAAAACTAGGTTCATAAAACCGAATCGCTGCTTGCCGCCGCCGATTGTCTGCCAGCCGACGAGAATCGTCGTCAGTGTCACTATGCCGATTGACATAAGCAGCACAAGCGTCAGGTTATCGCAGCTTAACCCAAGCGTGAAAAACTTTCCCCATGCGTCTGTCTCGCCCCGGCCCGTCGCAAGCAGAACTACCGCGACAATCTGCCATAGTGAAAGCCCAACGCCCACCCATACCGCTAGTTTCTGCGTCAAACTGCGAATCGGCAGATTCAAAATTATTATCGCCAGCAAAGGCAGCAGTAAAAGCGGTGACAGCATATTGCCCCTTAACTAAAACGACTTCATTAACATTATTACGGCGAACAAAGCGCCTATTAACGACCAGACGACATACATCGAATAACTTCCCGTATGCGCCAGTTTTATCACGCTCGATAACCCCGTTGCGACCCGCACCGCAAAATCCTCATACAGCCAGTCAATGCCCCTGTCTATCCACCAGCCGAATCTCGATGCACCCTGCACTATTTTCAATCCGATATCATAAGGGTCGAACCAGCGTTTCTCGGCCTTTGTGTAAACCCCCTCAAGGAACGGTGCGTGGCGGATATGGTCGCTCGCTTTGTATCCGCTGCCGTTGACCTTCACCGCGAACAAATGATGCAGCAGCGCGCCAATCAGCACTATCACCGTAACCGTAATCAGCATCGTATTGGGGCCGAACTCATGTCCCGCTAAGCGTTCCTCGCCCAAAATCGGCTTGATAAGGTTATTCAAAGGCAGATAATTCCAGACGCCGAAAACCACGCATACTGCGGCGATAACCATCATCGGCACGAGCATCGCCGGTTTCGCTTCCCTGACGTTCTCGTTTTGTTCGCTCCTCTTGCCTAAAAACGCCGCGTGACCTAATTTTAAAAATGATGCCGCGGTAAGGAATGTGCCTAAAATCGCCGCAAGATAAAATATTGTCCCTCTCTCCAGCGCCGCGTCATAAACAAGCTCTTTCGAGAAAAACCCGTTAAATGGCGGCACGCCCGAAATTGACGCGGCCGCTATCACGAAACACACAAAAGTCACCGGCATCTTTAACCACAGCCCGCCCAATTTGGCCAAATCAGTCGTCCCCGTCTGCTTTTCCACCGCGCCGCCCGTAAGGAACAAGCAGCTCTTATACAGGGCGTGGTTTATCATGTGAAACAGTCCGCCGATAATCCCGATGGGAAGACAAGTGCCTATGCCGAGAATCATGTACCCAACCTGGCTTACGGCGTGATACGAAAGTAGCCGTTTGTAGTCCTTCTGCACAAGGGCCATCATCACCGCCAGCAGGATTGTAATTGCGCCGATTGTCATAAGCAGGATGCTGATCCACGAGCCGGCGGTGAGCTTGAACATATCGAGCGATATTCTCGCCAAAAGGTAAATGCCCAGAAGTTTCTCAAGAGATGCGGGTAAAAATGCCATAAATGGCAGCGGTGCGTCAACCGCGGCATCGGGAATCCACGTGTGGAAGGGCACCGACCCGGCCTTTGAAATCGCGCCTATCATCATAAACACAAAAGCTAAACTGCCGAGGAAATCGACAGGCAAACTTATTTTGGATATTGTCATTGTCCCCGCCAGATGTCCCGCAATACCGATACCTATCATCAGGCACAAATCGGAAATACCCACGATAACGAACGCCTTAATCGCCGTCTTATATGCCCCCGGCCGCCCGATTGCTATCATTCCGAACAGCGTCAGCAGCAGCCCCTCCCAGAAAAACAGTAACAGGACAAGATTATCGGCTAACACCGCGCCATTAGTCATCGCGAGCGTTATGAGCAGGTAGCTGTAAAATTGATTAAGATAGGGTTTGTCCCGCATGAAGGAACAGCTATAGAGAACGAACAGGAATGAAAACGCCGAGGCCGCGACAAGAATAAATGCGCTGAAGTGATACAGCCGCAAGGCAAAATCAATCCCGAAGCCCGTCCAGGGAATTGATAAAGTTATATTTTCCCCGAAAAGCGTTATGGTCAGGCCCAGTGTCGCAGCCGTGGCAAGAAGGGCAATCGCCTCCTTGACGCTTTGAATTCGCTGGCCAATCAACAGCACCAGAAGTCCGGCGATAAAAGGTATGGCTATTGGCAATAAAATATAGCTGTCTGTCATCTGATTACCCCCGGCAGATGTTGAATCGCGGCCATAACAAACTGTGTCGGCCAGGCAATCGCGAATCCCGCGATAATCGATAATACCGCAAGAGACGCCACGCTAATCACCATTGTCGCTGAACCCTCCCTGACAGGCTGGGTCTTCGCCTCGCCGAGGAAAACCATACTGAACACCCGCAACAGGTAAATAATGGTCATAACCGCGCCTATCAGGAACGTCAGCATAATCCACAACTCGCCCGCCTTGATGGTGCTGGTCATTACCATATATTTGCTGAAAAATCCGCCAAAGGGCGGAATACCCATAACCGAAAACGAACAGAACAGAAAAGCCATCGCCGTAACGGGCATCGTCTTAATCAGCCCGCCCAACTTGGTGATATCCTTGGTTTTTGTGTTCTGCTCAACAATTCCCGCGCACAGGAATAATCCGCCCTTGGCCAGACCGTGCATCATAATATAAAGCAACCCGCCTGCGACGCCGATTTCGTTGCCGATGGAGAGACCCAGGAAGATGAAGCCAATCTGACTTACGGTGGAATAGGCGATTATGCGTTTCAAATCGGTATCAATCATCGCCGCGCCCGCTGAAACTAATGCGCTTGCGCCTGCGACTATCGGGACTATCGTGTGCCAGGAGTCATCGACGGTGAATGTCGCGATGAACAGCCGTGCGAAAACATACACGCCTATCTTAACAAGCAAAGCCGCGTGCAGCAGGGCGGTAACCGGAGAAGGCGCCACGCCTGCGTCCGGTAGCCAGGTATGGAAGGGAAGCGTCGCGGATTTGGCAAAGATGCCGGCCAGCAGTAAAACTACCGCCAGATTCGAGAGGTGACTGGGGCCGAGGGTTTCTTTTATGGTCTGGAGGTCGAATGAGCCGGTCTGCTGGTAAATAGTAATGAAGCCGAGGAGCATCAACAGTGAGCCGAACATCGTAACCAAAAACGCCTTGTCGGCCTTTATAACGTGCTGCTTTTCCCTGAAAAAGCCGATGAGCCGCCAGCTTGTTATGGCCGTGATTTCCCAGAAAAGATACAGGAATACGAGATTTGCTGAAAAAATCAGGCCCAGCATTCCGCCTAAGAACAGCAGGACCATCAGGTAGTATTCGTTCTGGTTTTCGTAATGGCTGATGTAGCCGAATGAGTAAAAAATGATGATTGCGCTTAAAAATGCGGAAACAATCGCCATAAATATCGCCAGGCCGTCGGCGTACAGGGTGAAATTGAATATGTTATTGATATTAGCCGTGAAATTGAGCGGCCCCGCGGACATAACCGTCGGCAGAATGACGATTACTAACAGAAGCGGGACAATTGCCAGGCCCAGCGCAAGAAGATTCCGCAGGCCCCCTGATATTCGGCCCGCAAAAGGCAGAACAAACGCCCCGATACACGGAACAAGCACCACACAAAGGAGCATCAATCGACTATCCATAATCGTCCGTTTACCTGAAAAAGAGTCAAAGCAAATACCTTGAATGAATGTTATAGAAACTATAAGGATGTTGCATAATAGCGACCTGTTAGCCGATAGTCAAACACAAATATCGGCTGGTTTTTATGGCGTTGGGTTGCGGGGGATGTTAGCAGATTGGCTTTCAAAAGGCAAAAGTTTTTTAGACGCGGACCTGTCCTCCATAGCGCAGCGAAGGAGGATTGTCGATTGTCGTTCGGTTACTGTTACAACCCTTATCCTTGATTCTTACCTGCAAAAAGGTATAATAAAATTGCTTTTGGCTGGAGGCAAAAGGCAATGAGGAAAAAAGGTTTTACATTAATAGAGTTGCTGGTTGTGATGGCAATCATATCCCTGATGATGGGTATGCTGATGCCGGCGATAACGAGGGTGTGGCGGCTTGTCTACCAACTGGCAGCACCGTTCGTT
This sequence comes from Sedimentisphaerales bacterium, assembly GCA_050015775.1. Taxonomy (GTDB): domain Bacteria; phylum Planctomycetota; class Phycisphaerae; order Sedimentisphaerales; family Anaerobacaceae; genus Fen-1362. The sequence continues at coordinate 6,366 of JBEKAT010000052.1, forward strand.
ATAAGCACAAATCCTCAGGCATATGCCAATGATGTAACGCCTTCACTTGGGATAATAACGGTTACATTTGACCAGAAGATGAAGGATAAATCATGGTCGTGGACGGGCGGAGGTGAGATGTACCCGAAAACTACTGGTCAACCGAGCTATGACCAAGAGAGAACAATATGCAGTTTGCCGGTCAATCTGGAGCCGGGAAAGGTTTATTGGGTAGGTATAAACAGCCCATTTTATTATAATTTTAAGAGCGCCAACTGTGGAGCCCCGGCTAAGCGATACGTGATTTTGTTTGCAACTATGGACCTGAGTGGAAAGCCGACGGCTATACCTGCTGATTTGTTGGCAGAAGCGAAGGAGATTAACTCACAGAGCAGGTAATTAACTTCGCTACGTGTGCGATTTATCGGCTTAAAACTCACAGGATTTGTCCGCCGTTAGTTTGGCGGATTTTGCCTTGTTTTCCCTTGACAGACACCGGCAAAAGGGTATCATCAAAATCACCTTTGGCTCGGGGCAGAAGGCAATGAGGACGTAATATGGAGGCGTAAAATGGGTGCTGGTAAAATACCTGCGATAGTAGTCCTTTTATTATCTTTTTCTATCTTTCATGGCTCCGTGCAAGCCCAGTACTCCGGCGGGACGGGCAGTCCAGAAGACCCCTACCTTATATCAACCCTTGCGGATATGAACCAAATCGGGCAAAACTACACCGACTGGGACAAATGCTTCAAACTGACGGCTGATATAAACCTCTCCGCCTATACCGGCACACAGTTTGGTTGCATCGGCACCGATAACACCCACGCTTTCAGCGGCGTTTTTGATGGTAATGGGCACACGATTTCCGGCTTCACATACACGGCAGAGAACAGCTACTATATCGGCGTTTTCGGCTTTATCAGCGATGCTGGAAGAGTTGAAAATATCTCTCTTGTCGATGTAAACGTAATCGGACTCAGTTGCGTGGGCGGCTTGGTGGGGTACAACAACGGAACTATCAGCAACTGTAATTCGACAGGCGCCGTTACCGGCGTAGATAACTCAGGTTATATCGGCGGCCTGGTGGGATACAGCGGCGGCAGTATCAGCAATTGCTATTCGACAGGCACCGTTACCGGCGGAAATTATTCATACTACCTCGGCGGGCTGGTAGGAGTGAGTGATGGCAGTATCAGCAATTGCTATTCGACAAGCAGCGTTACCGGCGGGGATAATTCATATTGTTTCGGCGGGCTGGTGGGATATAGCGGCGGCAGTATCAGCAATTGTTATTCGACAGGCAATGTCGCCGGCGGAGATTATTCACACTACCTCGGCGGGCTGGCAGGACAGAGTAATGGCAGTATCAGCAATTGCTATTCGACAGGCGCCGTTACTGGCGAAGATTATTCAGAATACCTCGGCGGGCTGGCAGGGCAGAGCAATGGCAATATCAGCGACTGCAATTCGACAGGCACCGTTACCGGCGGAGATTATTCATACTACCTCGGCGGGCTGGCAGGACAGAGCAATGGCAATATCAGCAATTGCTATTCGACAGGCACCGTTACCGGCGGAGATTATTCACACTACCTCGGCGGGCTGGCAGGACAGAGCAATGGCAATATCAGCAATTGCTATTCGACAGGCAATGTCACCGGCGGAGATAATTCAAACTCCCTCGGCGGGCTGGTGGGATACAACAGCAACCTCTTCTCCGACAGCAATATCAGCAATTGCTATTCGACGGGTATGGTCAGCGGTACTTCTAATGTCGGCGGGCTGGTGGGATATAGGGCAAACGGCACCATCAGCCTTTGCTATTTTCTTACCACCAGTGGGCCAAATGACGGAAATGGGACACCTCTTACAGATGCACAAATGAAACAGCAAAGCAATTTTGTCGGCTGGGATTTCAACGATGTATGGCACATCTGTGAAACCACCAATTACCCGAAACTCATCTGGCAGATAGTGCCCGGCGATTTTGTCTGTCCCGATGGGGTCGACTTTGCTGACTATTCGTTTTTCGCCGAACGCTGGTTGAATACGGACTGCGCAAGCAACAACAACTGCGACGGCGCGGATATGGATACCACCGGCACAGTCGATATAGCCGACCTGGCGATAATGTGCGACTACTGGTTAAAGGGCTTGTAGCTTTTTATCCTTCGGCTCGGCTGCGCCTTGCCATCATAAACGCCCTTCGACGAACCTGTCAATAATTGCTTCTGGAAACCTCATACTATAAAAAAACTCATCCGGTCCTAAGTTTTGGGAAAGCTGACCTTAAAGCGGCTTACTCTATTGAAATTGGTCGACTTTCCTTCGGTTCCGCCAGCGATGATCAGTCGCAGGCTTATTATGTTTGCGATTCAGAAGATGGTTTTAAATTTCAGCTCTTATTACCTTAATTGACACAGAACTTTTTTCGTTCCGTTCTGCGCAAAACAAAGGGCCGTAAGCAAGAACACTTACAGCCCTTCATTCATCATAAGGAGCCAACCTTCTTCAATCAACAAAGGGAGGGCAACAGATTTCTAACCAATGCTCTGCAAAGATAGCAAAGTCCTGGAAGTCCACAATGCCGTCACCGTTATAATCTACTGGGGGCGGGATAATGGACGAGTTGGTGGTCAGCTCAAAAGCAAGATCCCACGGAGTCCCTTTAGGATATTGCACTTTATTACCGCTTACCCAATTTGAATTTAGCACGGGTGGCCACGGGGCATTGACGCTTTTGATGCGAACCGCGGCATCCTTGAAGAAATGCGGTCTGGTTTTCCAGCCCCATGGATACTGCGGATTCTGCCCAGTTGTTGAGTAGATGGCAGCGATGCTGAGCCAATAGACTCTGCTATAAGTGTTGGGGTCAGGTTTCTGGTAGAACCACAAAGATTGTGGGATGGTGCAATTGAACTTGAAGCAGGAATCCTGCACGATAGGCGGTACTCCGGCTATCTGCCGAGGGTCTTTGTCATAGCCCACGAAGTTGACCTGGTAATTAGTACAGATGTATTCCCAGACCATCTTACCAGGATGACTAAACGAATTCGTGTCGTTGGGAGATGCGGGAACATCTGTCCAGATTCCCAAGTGGAATGCAACCGGTGCCTGCGCCGGGAGCGATGTGTATGTCCAGTTCAAAAATGATCCCCACCAGTGAACATCAGTAATAGGTCGTTTGTCAGTGCATTTCCAATCATCGGCAAGGAGCGGCTGGTTAGAATCCAACGATTTTTCATCCCAGCCATAGAACCTGCCCGGATCAATTTCGACGGCTGGCTGAGACCATTTATTCGGTTCAGTAGTCTGGTTCGGTTCGGGCGTCACTGTCACGTCCTGCCAAGCGTTCCAGGGACCCTTTACAGTCGTGCCCGGTTGAGGTGGAATAGTGTTATAGTCGTAGTAAGTACCGTTGAAATCTTCACTAAAGAGGATATCGACTACCTGAGAGATATCAAACCCTGGGTTATTAGTGAATCCATCCGCTACAGGGGTAGCAGCATTCGCAGCAACAATTGAAGTGTCAATGGAAACAGTATCGGCGACGCCGGAAGGGAGCGTGACAGGGACATTCCAGTACCAGCCTCTGATATTGCCGTTAACGTCCTTCAAACCCAGCGAAACAAGTGTAATTGGCAAAGGTGGGAACACCGTTACGGTAATTATTGAGTTGGACATATCCGGGTCGATGAAGTAATTATATTTCCATGCGGCATCGTAGAAACAGGGAAACACTGGACAAGGAGAGCTAGCCCAGGCCATTACAAGTCCCGGCCCCGTAGGGTCATTGGCATCCTGCGAGCAGGGATTGCCGGGATAAACATAAAGATTCGGCTGTGAATACGTGTGCCCGGTCTGCGGGTACGTGGACCAGTGATTCATATAGTCATACCATTCGGCAGTGTCGACCGGCTGGATATGGCCATCCGTCAAAGCGGCTGTCCATGGTGACTGGCCGTCGATGAAGATAAAACGATTGGCCTCAGCGGCCGATGAAAGCATCATTACGCCAAACAAGGCCAAGAAAAAGCAAAAAAAGAATGATTTTACAGATAGAGTTTTCATGCCTATGCCTCCTATAAAAACAACTTATCATTCGTTTTGTGAACCCTGAGAATGTGCATACCATCCATCCATAGCACCTCCTTCCGTAGTGACCTTCTCCCGTTTATTGTACCACTATACATTAGAGTATCCCGTGTTAATTAACTTTGCCTCCACAGGCATACTTGTGGAAAATTTTATTGTAGTGTCAATTTTAGATGAATGTCCCAAATTGTCAAGAAAATTCCGGGGATTTCGGAGATAGCAAAGTAACATCGTATCCCACTTAGTAAGAGCAAAAAGGCACTTTAGAGACATGTATTTCAGTAGAACAATGGCATATGCACAAGGATTCTTATTATCCGCAAAGTATTTGAGAAAGCTGACCTTAAAGCAGCTTATTTTGCTGAAATTGGTCAATTTAAGCCGCTACGCACCATTTCTCCCAGAAGGCATTTTTCATGTGATACGGCCACGAGCGCGCCCACGCTAGTTGTGTACGTCGTCCGCCCAAATGGGACAGTAAAGAGGCCTATTTGGGTTGGCATTTTTGGTTCACCGTCCCACTTTCTGCTGACTGCGAACATTGGTGATTTAGCAAAACCTTCGCTTCTTTAATCAAGAGGTTCGGGTAAGTCGGCATCTGTACCCCATTGCTGCACGATACCCCATTGCTGTGCCATTATTGCAAAATCTAAAAGGTTTACTGTGCCATCGCCGTTAAAGTCGCCCTCGAGTATACCCTGCTCATCCGGTGTGTTTTCGGTCGGCATCGGATTGGTATAATTGACATCTGGGTCGATTGGAGGCTCGACATCCGGATTTATCTGGGTTCTCGGTAAATTGACAACTTTAACCGTGACATAAACAATGTCACTGTCAACAACAGGCGGCAAAAGCGGCGGTTCGGTGTTACTGTCGGCGGTTGGCGGGAGAAACATCGGCTGAGCAACAGTCGTAATTTTCGCTCTCAGCAGATAAATTCCAGGCCAACGGAAAAAGACCGGCACACCGACTCTTGCATGGCCGATAGTCGGACCTCTGCGCAAATCCGAAGCAAAATCATGACCAATATCCACCCACTCCGGACTATTGACATCGTTCGAGTCCAGGATTGGAATATTGGGGTCGGTAATCGGTAGACGCCTCTGAAGAACCAATGAAAAGTCAATCCTCCCAAAGGAATGGTCATACCACACACCCTCCAACTGTCGGCTGAACAAAAACACCACTCTTGAGCCGAGTGGAACCTTGATTTCACCATTTTCACGCGGAAAATTCTCCGCGCCGCCCAAGACCGTAACAAAATAGTTTGGGTCCAAATAGTTTGGGTCCAACGTCGGCTGCCCAATCAGGCACGCCCTCGGCGAGGCCACCACATAATTGGTTGTCAAAACCGGCACAGGCGTGGGCGTGCTGTTCGAATCGGCTGCGGGGCAAATGCCACACAACACAGCCGTAACAGCCATTACCATTACGAAAATCAGCATTTTTGAACCATTCAGCATAATTTTACCTCCTTCAATCTGACATATTTCTTTTGGAATTTCCCATATTAAACACTTGGCTACGCAACCAGGCACCTTGATTCTGCTGTAATATCAAAACCCTGTCGCTATATACAGACGAATCAAAAGTATCGTTTTATTGCAAATTCTTAATTTTTATAAAGAAAATGCCTGCTGCAAGGATTACATCGTTTTTTTTATGTTTATTCCCGTACTATAAAAAAACTAATCCGATGTTAAGTTTTTGGAACATCTGGCCTTCTAAACCATTGATTTTATTGAAATTAGTCGACTTTTCCTTTGGTTCCGCGATATGATTCCTACCTCGGGAGCGTTTTGATAGGCTTTTGAAATCATACAGGAGGGTGGCCTGATGGGTGGGATGAATATTTTTACAGTACGGCTTAAAATCAACTGAATATTGAGCGGTAGAGCAATCCTGGCAGCACTACAAGAACTTAGCCTTTGTTTATTTGAGAGGATTCCATTTTATTAGCAATCCGCTCTACGGCGGCCACAAGCCGCTTTGCCAAGACTACCGCATAGATAAATAGTCCCAATGCAATCAAACGAAAAACACCAAGCAAAATAGGGTGGGGCACCATAAGAGTTCCTTTCAATTGAGCTTATGCAATCAAACTCTGTTCTTTGCCCTGTTAGACGCTTGATGCTTGAGATATATTGCAATTTTTTGCCTAAAATTAAACTACAGAAATGAACAAGGTTCCGCATTCACCCCGTGTAGTAAAGGGGTTACACCAGCTAACCCCCGAACCCGCAACGCTTTTACTTCTCGGCCTGGGAGCGGTGATAGCAGCCAAAAGGCGTTAAATCTATCTGTTTTTCTCTTGACTGTCTCCGCCAAAAACGTATAATCAAAATAACCTTTCGTTGGGGGCAAAAGGCAAAGAAGTTTGGAGAAGGGTATGAGAGAAGCAGCACGTCTTTTGGGAGCAATCCGCTTACATAAACATCCGTGCGCACAATCTGCGCTAAAACCATTACAAACTTTTTGAAGAGGAGAAAAAAATGAAAACGAACCATCAACAACATCCGGTGAATCTGTCGAATCCGCTCTGCACGGCGTTGTTCGCCGTGTTCGTGCTGGTCTTGTTGGCTAATGGCCTTGCGCACGCCGATAATATCTACGTCTCGTGTTATTCTGACGGGACAATCGCAAAATTCGATTCGAGCGGAAACGGGTCCACCTTCGCATCGGGTTTGAACAATCCTGTGGGTCTTGCGTTTGACAGCAGCGGGAATCTCTATGCGGGCACTGCTAACAGTAAGATTGAGAAAATCAATTCAATCGGAAACTGGTCCACCTTCGCATCGATGTCGGGAAACCCTAGTGGTCTTGCGTTTGACAGCAGCGGGAATCTCTATGCGACCTGTTTTGCCAGCAGCACGATTACTAAATTCAATTCGAGCGGAAACGGAGCCATCTTCGCATCGGGTTTGAGCTCACCCCAAGGTCTTGCGTTTGACAGCAGCGGCTATCTCTACGCGGCCAATTATACTTCCGGGGCGATTACCAAATTCAATTCAAGCGGAAACGGTTCATTCTTCGCATCGGGTGGGTACAGCATTGTAGGTCTTGCGTTTGACACCAGCGGCAATCTCTACGTAGCCAATTATTATGACGGTACGATTGCTAAATTTGATTTGAGCAGAAACAAAACCATCTTCGCATCAGGATTGATTCACCCTTGTGGTCTTGCGTTTGACACCAGCGGCAATCTCTACGTAGCCAATCAGGGCAATGGCACGATTACCAAATTAGATTCGAGCGGAAACGGGTACATCTTTGCATCGGGTTTGGCCAGCCCAACATTTATCGCGACGCAGGTTCCCGAACCCGCCACGCTATTGCTTCTCGGCCTTGGTGCGGCGATTGTCAGAAAAAGGCACAGATAGAAGTTTTAAGTAAATCAACTTTCTACTGCTTGCCCTGCGTAGCTCTCTGTGCGAAGCCGGGTCTGTGGTCTTATGTCTTATCTGTCCGCTATACGCTACCCGCTGAACGCTGATTTACGATTTGCGATTTATCGGCTTAAAACTCACAGGATTTGTCCGTTATCGCCGTATGGCGCTAAGCTTTTTTACCCTGCCGGTTTTATCTTTGAATCGCCCTGAAAAAAGGCTCCCCTTCGACGCGCTCAGGGCTGGCTGACCCCTTTTTCTTCAATGAATAAAGGTTGAGCTACGAAGCGAGCATTTATCACGAGTCAGTTCTGGTGGCTGGTTCAACGTCCATTTCCGTCAATCGGTACTTCCTGCCGGTAGTATCCCTGTAAACATCTCCTTCTATTTTCTCCAGGATTATCCTGTCAATTTTCCGCTCATCCCCTTTTCGCAGTTTCATCAATATCGGAATTACTATTGTCTCGAGACCCACAACAATAGATACAACGGCAAGAAGTCGATAATACCAGTCATTCAATTTAATATAACCCTCAAGCCAAACAGCGACGACCGCCTGGAGAGCAAGTATCCCGATAGAAACAGACGATACCAACTGGACCCATTTCTGCCTGTCATCAAGTTTGGGAAGAACCAGCAGGAAAGCAAACGCAAAGGCAACAGCAAACACACTCAATGTAATCGTAACTTTCTCTCCTATATCACTACGAATTTCCCACCACATGCCTATAATCAGCATAATTGCGGCCGATACAGACAGAAGAATTCCCAAAAGGCCGAGTTGCACAAGTTTTTTCCTGTTAATAAAAGCGGCGCATGACATCGAACATATGCTTGCCGCGGATATCGTGAAAGTTGTTCCCAGGATTTTCATTTGAATTTTGCCGAACGTGCCTGTCAGCACCGATATCATCGCAATAAGCGCCGTCAGGCCAAGAAAGCCGATGAAAACCTTTAGCGACAATCTTATGATTTTTGTGTAGTTCATTTTTCTTCCAGGCCTTTCATAAATAACGAAACGTTAATTTCCCGTTGGGCTTGGATGGCTGGTCGCCGTGAATAAATCCCGTATGTCCCTCTTGAGCTTACGATGGATAAACACCATCTGTCGCTCAGTTATATTCGATTTCCTGTAGCTGATATTGTAGCATACGAGTATCTTTCGTTGCAAGCACGATATTGTCGGGAATTAACGGCCTCTGACAATTCAAAACAGCCGGGGGCGGGGCGGAATTAAATCCCCTCGACT
>JBEKAT010000053.1:0-14990 GCA_050015775.1 Sedimentisphaerales bacterium
ACGCGAAAACTGGCCGAATTGTGCAAAAAGTACAATAATAGAACATTTCATTTGCAAAACTGGGACGAATTTGATAAAAAGCTGGTTTTCGGCTGTCGGACCGCAGGCGTTACAGCAGGGGCCTCAACGCCCCAGTGGATTATTGACGACTTCGTGAAAAACTTGGAAGCGGTGGAAGTGTAGCCGAAAGACGATTTTCAGGCGTTTGCTGCGTGGGCAGATGCTTTTTGGATTATTAACTTTTTAGCCGGGCTATGTTGCTCGGTGGTTCGTCGGCGTAAATGTGGGGCGACGGCGGGCGTAGAACAAGACGCCACAGGGGATAAGCATATTTATGGTTGACAGAAATATAATTAACAAATTGGGTATGACTGCCGAGCAGGTGGACTCGCAGGTCCAGGAGATGTTCGGTGAAAAGGAAAACGAGATGTTTCAGGAGGCGCTGCTGGCGAAGGTGGATTCGCACCAGCCCGGAACAATCCTGAAGGGCAAAATCGTCACCCAGATCGGCAACGATGTCATCATCGAGGTGGGCCTCAAAAGCGAAGGCGTCGTCGATGCGTCTGAATTCGATAATGCTTCGGAACTGGTCCCCGGCACAGATATAGAGGTGCTGCTTGAGGATACGGATTCCGAGACGGGTCTGCTTCTGCTGAGCAAACACAAAGCGGACAGAATCAGGGGGTGGGAGAACCTGATTAATACCAAGAAGGAAGGGGACGTGGTCAAGGGCAAGGTCGTCCGCCGAATCAAGGGCGGCCTGCTCGTGGATATCGGTGTGCCGGTATTCCTGCCCGCGTCGCAGGTTGATATTCGCAGGCCGGGCGACATCAGCAGGTTCATCGGAAAGGAAGTTGATTGCATAATTCTGAAGATTGACATCGAAGGTCACAATATCGTCATATCAAGGCGCAAGCTGATAGAGGAAGAACGCCGGCTGAGCAAAGAGAAGATTCTGGCGGAAATCGAAGTTGGACAGCGGCGCAAAGGCATCGTCAAGAACATCGCCGACTTCGGCGTATTCGTGGATTTGGGCGGCGTGGACGGCCTGCTGCATATTTCGGACCTGAGCTGGGGCCGAGTCAGTCATCCGTCGGAAGTTGTCCGGCTCGATGATGAAATCGAGTGCGTCGTCATAGGCGTTGACAAGGCAAACGAAAAAATTTCACTTGGCCTGAAGCAGAAAAGCCCAAGCCCGTGGGAAAACGTCGAACACGACTATCCTGTGGGCACAAGGGTAAAGGGCAAGGTTGTCAATATTATGAATTACGGCGTGTTTGTCCGGCTTGATGACGGCATCGAAGGGCTTGTCCATATAAGCGAGATGAGCTGGACGAAACGCCTGAACCATCCCAGCGAGATGCTCAATCTCGGCGACGAGGTAGAGGTAATGGTCCTCAACGTCAACAAGGACAAGCAGGAAATTTCGCTTGGTCTTAAACAGACGGAGACCAATCCCTGGTCCGTGGCGGCACAGAAGTACCCGGCGGGGACACTCGTCAATGCCGTCGTCCGCGGCGTTACAAATTATGGCGCGTTTGTCGAGGTGGAAGAAGGCATCGACGGGATGATTCATATTTCGGACCTGAGCTGGACGAGAAAATACAGCCATCCGAATGAGGCCCTGCAGAAGGGCGACAAGGTCAAGTGCGTCGTTCTCGATATTGACCCCGACAAGCAGCGGGTTTCCTTAGGCGTCAAACAGTTGAGCGAGGACCCGTGGCTTCACGCGATACCGGATAAATATATCCCCGGCCATATCGTCAAAGGCAGAGTAACGAAGCTGACGAATTTCGGAGCATTTGTGCAGCTTGAGCAGGACCTCGAGGGCCTGCTTCATATTTCAGAGCTGTCGGACCAGAAAATCAAGAGGCCGCAGGACGTGGTCAAGGTTGACGATGAGCTTGAGGTCAAGATTTTGAAGGTGGATAACGAAGCCCGGAAGATTGGCTTGAGTTTACGAAGGGCGCAGTGGGCGGCGGAAGGGCAGGCAGGCGAAGGCATGGATGCAGTCGCCACGGAAGAGGCCGTTGCAGATATCGTTGCCACAGAAGAGGCCGCGCAGCCGGCCAGTTCCGTAGAGGAGCAGCCGGAAGGCGCCCCGGCCCAGGAACAGCCGCCGTCGGATGACCCGGACCCGGAACAGCCAACAGTATAAAAGCGGTTTTTAAATTGTTTTGGTTTAACTAAAAGCCCTGTCGCAAGACAGGGCTTTTCTTTTGCGCTGAATCGATTTTTAACCGAATCGCCGGCTAAGTCGTTACTTTATCTTTATTGAGCCGAAGCTGGTTTTCAAGTCCATTCTGCCTTTGCCTTGTCCGATTGTGCCGTTAAGCCGGGTATTGCCGAAGTTCCCTTTAACAGTTATCGGCAGTTCCGTCTTGACGCTGCCGAAGCTCGTTTCAATGGCTACGTCCCCTGCGAAATTATGCGGGATATCCACATCCACTTCGCCGAATGACGTCTCGATTTTCGCTCGCATATCGGCCGGGCAGGTGTCTGAGAATTCGATATCCATTTTTCCGAAGCTCGATTTTGCCGAAAAATAGCCTGTGGTTATCCCCTCGCAGTCAACCTCGCCGTATGAAGTGTCCAGTTGCACATTGCCGGTGATATTTTCCGCGTCTATTTTCCCGAAACTGGTTTTTGCGTCGATGTCTCCGGTGATATTTTTCAGCTCGACTTCACCGAAGGAGGTTTCGCATTTTATGCCCGTTCTCCTCGGCACGGTAACATCATAACTAATCCCGATTGAACGGTTGTTTTTCAGGCTTGGCTTTTCAACCTTGAATACCAGGACCTTGCCTTCGGCTGCCAGCGTTATTTTTGTCTGCTCCGCGAGTTGTTGGGCCTCTTCCAAAGTCGGCGCCTGGCCGTTGATTTTGGCGGTTGCGTTGCATTCCGTCGTATCGGCTCCCCTGATTTTCACGTCCCCGAAGCTCGTATCAATCTTTATCCGCTCTATCCCTGCCATTGAAGCCGATAGCTGCTCAGTCCTTTCATAGTGCTCCTTCCCGGGCCACCCCCAGCACATGCAGCATCCGCAAACAAGTGAGGTTAAAACAAGACAGCAGGCCAGTAGAGTTACAGGTAAATACTTTCTCATTGCTTGTCTCCTGAAATACACAACCATTCTGAACATCTGCATCTGGCGTCAGGTTCTGATTTTGACTCATCCGTGTTACGGTTTTGTTACGGTATTGTCTCTTTTTGTAATTTTTTTGCAAGCCCCTCTGAAGGCGTGATTTACTTTGACATTGGTTAATGGATGTTCAATATTGGGCATTTCTTACATCTGGATTGCCTGCCCTTGAACGCCTGCCCTCCGTAGTTTTCCTGTCCTCCATAGCAATAGCGGAGGAGGAAGCGAAGGTGGATTGGCGATTGTGGGATGCGGATTTTGCCGGGAAGCGATTAAGATGATGACCCGCTGCTGGTTTTTGATGTTTAGTTGTTTTTTGCCAAAAAAACAATAACATCCTGGAATTTAAACGCCGATAAATATATATGGGAAGCGTTTCCAAAAGGCCCTGGCCTTAACAATAGCTGAATATGGGAGTTAAAATGGAAAAGATTCGCTGGAAAGATGAATACAGCGTGGGGGTTGAAAAGATTGACCGTCAACATCGGCATCTATTTGAAATCATCAATAGGCTCATCGACCGGTCCGGCTCATCCGGGGATTCAAAGCTGGTCTCGGAGACGTTGACGGAAATGCTTAACTACGCGAAAGAGCATTTCACAACCGAAGAAGAGCTTATGCAGGAATACGGCTATCCGGAGATTGAGTCGCATAAAGAGCAGCACATCTACTTCTTCAAGACAACGGCCGAACTATCCATAAGCGCCCTGAATAATCAATCAATAAACGCCCCGAATAATCAATCAGTGGTCTTGCGTGAGATTGTAGAATTCCTTAAACTATGGTTGACACTTCACATTCTCAAATGCGATATGAAATACAAGGAGTTCTTCAAGGCAAAAATCCCCGCCAAGGCAGTGTTCTCATAGGGAGTCCTCCGTAAGGAGTCCCAGGGACTGACGGACAATCCCCGCTTTATTCGCCGCCGCGGACGACCATCGCGAGCGAATAAACCCTGTAATTACAGGTGATATAAAGCGTTTTATAATCCGGCCCGCCGAAACAAACATTCGCGGGAACATCAGGCGTCGGAATCATTTTAATCTGCTGGCCGGTCGGCGAAACAATCCATACTCCGCCTAAACCTGTGAAATAAAGGTTGCCACGCTCATCGATTGTCATTCCATCAGGGTCGCTGGTGTAAGATGTTGTTGGTTTGAAGAAAACCGAGCCGGTGCCTAAAGTCCCGTCGGAATTGATTGGGAATACCCACCAGCGTTTGTAGGTAAGATTACTGCTGCTGCTTTCGGAGACGTAGAGTTTGGTTTCATCTAAGGAGGTAAGGGTGCCGTTTGGCTGATACAAAGCATTGTTGACTCGTGTTACAGAGCCATCCGGCTTGAGGAGATATACGCCCTGACCTGTGGGGCCGACGCCGTTCCAGTCGGGGCAGGTAAAATAGATGTTGCCATTGAGCAGCTCACAAAGGTCATTTGGTTTTTTCGGCGCCGTGCAGAGAACCGTGCTGTCTTCGGGACCTGATGCGCCTATGCGGTGACTGCGAATCTGCATTGTGCTTTCGTCGGCGGTAAGCAGCCGGCCATCGTTCGAGAGAACCGTGCCATTGGTATTAGGTGATGGGCTCATCCAAACCGTTACGTTATTCGGCGAGTCGAGCCGTAAGATTTGATACGTGCCGCTGCTCACGGGTCTTTTGGAAAAGAAAAGTTTATTGCTGTTTGGGTCCCAGGTCGGCCCCTCGAAGTCGTAACTCGGATCAGAATAGACCTGCTGTAGTGTTGCCCCGGGTGCGACAAGAGTAGTGGTATAGTCCGTCAGCCAGTTGTCGCACAGGACATACAGGTCTTTTTCGTCAATTACGCCGTCGCCCGGTGTCGATGAGATATCACAATTGGCGTCCCAGTTGGTGTCGCCCAAATGACTGCCCCAGGCGTTTGCGAGTATAGCGAAGTCCTTGAAATCGACCCACCCGTCATAATTGAGGTCCGTCCAGCCCGGTGTATTCGTGTTCGTAACAAGTTCGATTCCATTTCCCGTGCCGAGATTGCGGGTGTATTGTTTGTTGGTTGCGTTGTTCCAGTGCTCATGAACGCCCAAACTTGCGGTCAAACTCCCGTCGTGATTTGGGTCATAGATGGTGCCTGACGGCGGGTTGGGAATCAATGCCGCCTCGTGGAGGTAATCGTCTGCGCCGTCACCTCCGGGGCCGTTGGCCACCGGCCATTCATTATAGAGGAAATCGAAGCCGACGGAATCAATTGCGACCGGGTCCTGTGAGGCAAAAAAGCTCGAAGCCCAGTCGTTATTAAACGGCGCCGTCTGCCATTTATACGGAAAATCAATCGGCCAATTTAGAGCGTGTTTGTTCGGGTATAGCCCGTCTATGAGATAAAGTACGGTTTTGCCGCCAATCTCCGGATGCCCCATAAAATCGACGAGCGGCCTGTAGTGTCCCATTCCGGGAGCAGACCAGATTTGCTTGGCGTGGAGGTCGTAGTAGCCGGCTGCGTTGGGTACTCTGCACAGAGTACCATAATGGTTTTTACCGCACATTGTTACGCCCGCTTCGTTGTAATGGCCTTTTAAGTTTCCGAAGTTGATTATATAAGTGGCGTTTTTGTAGGCGTTGGGGACATAATCCTTATTTGTTACACTATTGGAGTTAGTGTCGGCCCAATATACGCGAGGATTAGTAGAGGGGGTAATCGTTTTTCCTCGGCCGCTGAGTCCGTGGTTGTCGAGGTAGTTTACGTCGGGGAAGTCAGTGTGAAGCGGAGTGTAGTAAGTGTTTGTAAAGGTGCATACAGTATCGCCCACGGTGATATCGACGTCGTTTACACCGACGATGTTTACGAGCTGGTCAAGCAGGGCGTGTATGGCCTGAAAAGAGGTGTTAGGATAGTTGTCCTTGAAAGTATAAGAACTGCCTGTGGCGGAGTCGATGAGACCGACGAAGTTGACCTTTATCATAATTTTCTCGCCGCGCTGGTATCCGATGTTGCCTTTGCCGTGCTGCTGATTGAAGTAGCGGAAAATAGTGTCCCAGGCGGCGTAATCGCTGCTTTTTCCTGTTAACGCCCGGAGCGATTTTGAAACCATTGCATTGACGACGTTTTGGTCCGTGTGGTTTGGTTCCCACCAGTATCCGTCACGAACTCCCTGGATTTCATAACTTCCTAACCAGTTGGTGGCATTGGGGTCGTAAATCCACGCGACTCGGCCCGGGTGAACGCCTTTGCCGACGCCTATCGGGGCGTTTGCCGGCTGTGGGACGCGGAGGGGCGGTGTGGCCAAGGCATCGTCCTGAGATGTATAGCTAAGGGCCACATAAATGGATGCCACGCTGATTACGATGCATATTGCCGCAAGGACGTAGCGGGCCCGCACAAGATGACGTTTTGCCTTATGAAACGCGATGGTCGAGGCAGCCAGGCCAACGAGCCAGACGATGAAGCCCGACGCCAGCGGAAACGCCAGCCGCTGGCAGGGATATGCCGCCCGTGACGGTTTGGGTATAACGCGAACTAAAAACCATATAAGCGCTGCCAGGCCCGTGAATGGAAACAGCCACCACGCCCACCTTTTGTTGTGAACCGAGTTGATTATTTTACCTGTTTTGGGACAAGTCCGGGGCTGGTCTTCGTTTTTTAGAAACGACATCACCACTCTCCTAATAGGGCCTAAAGGGCGTGCAATTTGAGCATTATATTGCCAGTTTACTTGAATTTAGGCGTTAAGTCAATGGTTCTTCGAGATATTTTTGGGATAGCCAGGGAACCCGCCTTCGGCAGGCAAAGAAAAACCCCCGAAGTCAGGGACTTCGGGGGTTGAATATTTTCTGTGGTAAAGAACTTATTCGATAATAGAGGCGACGGTGGGTCTGCCTGTAGCGGGGCTGCCGTCCGACTTGAGGACCTTTTCCATCTTCGCCGGGTTGGCGGAGCGGGCGATGGCCTCTTCTCTGCCGATGAAGCCCTTGAAATAGGCGTCGGCGATACTGTGGTCCATCGTCTGCATACCGAATTTCCGGCTGGTCTCGATGATGTTGGCGATTTCGTAGATGCGGTTTTCGCGGATGCAGTTTCGGACAGCCGATGTGCAGAGAAGAATTTCTGTGCAGGGGACCATACCCGGCTGGTCAACTCTGCGGAACAGTGTCTGCGAAACGACTGCCTGGAGGGTGTTCGCGAGCATTGTGCGAATCTGGTTTTGCTGGTTCGCGGGGTAAATATCGATAATACGCTCAATCGTCTGAGCGGCGTTGATTGTGTGCAGCGTGCTGAAGACAAGGTGGCCCGTCTCGGCTGCGGTGACGGTTGACCGGCAGGTTTCGAGGTCGCGCATTTCTCCGACCATTATGATATCAGGGTCCTGACGCAGAACGCGTTTGAGAGCGGCGCCGAAGCTTGGGCTGTCGAAGCCGATTTCACGCTGCTCGATTATGCATTTCTTGTTTTCGAGTGCGTATTCGATGGGGTCTTCGAGCGTGATGATGTGCTTTCGGTATTTTGCGTTTATGACGCCGAGCATCGAGGCAAGAGTTGTGCTTTTGCCTGCGCCGGTGTGGCCTGTAACGAGGACAAGTCCTCTTGGCAAATCAGTGAGGTCTTTTACGATTGGCGCCAGGTGCAGGTCGTCAATTAAAGGAATATGATTTGGAATCAGACGAAAAGCGATAGCGATGGTTCCTCTCTGGTAGTGAGCGTTAACACGGAAACGGTGGCCGTCGTCGAGGGTGGTTGAGAAATCGGCGTCCTTGAGCGTCTCGAATTTTTTGTAACGTTCCGGCCCGAGCATAGCGAGGACCATTTCTTTGGCGTGCTCGTTGCTGATAATGGGAAAGTCCATATCTACCAGCTCGGTATTTTTACGCAGTATCGGCGGCAGCCCTACGTTGATGTGAACGTCACTGGCGTTGCGTCCTATTGCCGCGGTTAGTATTGTCTTTACGTCAACCATATTCCCTCGCTCGTTACTGCCCCTTTTAAGACGACAAGATGTTTAATCTAAAGCGCTTAACATGTTGTCCGGTAAGCCGGCATCGATTCATCGTCATAAAGGGGCTGTCGCTGAAGGACTATTCGGCGGTGATTGGGCCAAAAATCTGCTTTTTGAAAGGAATAAGAAGTATATTTTTGTAGCGGTTATTGCTGCGTGGCGGCAGTGGGGTAACGACCGATAATGTCGGTTTTTATGTTGGATTGTGTTTTAGGGCGATGCCGTAGAAACGCCAGACGCTCTGAAAATCCTTATAGGACATTCTGATTTTGCCGAGGATGGGGTCGCCGATAGTTACCGTGTTATCGCCGACTTCAATGATGGCGACGCAGTGGTCGAGCAGGAAGGCATCCTTTATCACCGCAAGCGTAACGTCTGCCTCGCGTAGCTGACTGATTGAGTCGAAGTGGCGGAACCGGCAATCGATGCCGTCGCCGGCGTAGCGGTTCTGAATCGCTTTATAAAGAGACCACGGCATAGTGCCTATAATTGGGCTTGTGTGTGAGAGGATTGCTAACTCGCCCTCCTGTGCGGTTACGCCGAGTTGGCGTAGCGCGGTAACCGCCGCTGCCGGGCCGCAGGTGTAGGGGGTGCTTTGGAAGCAGATATTGTCGGCGTTGGTTTGGGTCTTCAAATCCGCAAGGTCGTTTCTGACTAACAGGGGCATCACAAAAGGCAGCACCGAACCCCAGGCGACGACGCCAATCATCATGACAAAGACGAATGCCTTTTCGGTGCGGTTTTTGAGTCGGCCTATGAGGGTCATAGCACCCATAGTGACGGAAAGGGCGATAATGACGAAACGCAGCCGGCCGGAGGAAATCCAGGCGAACAGCGGGGTAGAGGCGTTTAAGCCGGCGTAAGTGATGAGGAGCAGTAAAAAGATAAGCATCAGGGGCAGAAAATAGCCCCAGCCCCAGTGCGGATTTTTGAGACGAGAAAATGAGCGGCCGCCGACGGCCCCTAAAAACGCGGCTATTATTACGCCTGCTATTTCAAACCACCCGACCATTCTCTTCTTCTTCCCCTCCGGCCTGTGCCGGAATAACCTAAGATGCCACAATGATATAAGCTGATGTTCCCTCACTCGCTTCGATTTCAGTATATCAAATTGCAGGACTTAAATCAAGGAAAATGAGTATTGCGGAATTGGGATTTTTGGGAAAATAGTATTAGGTAACACTTATCATTTTACGGTTTTCGTAAAAAAGTTTGGGAAGAAATTAACGGATAAACGTTACAGGTAGCCCAGATTAACGAATATGGGCAAGGTGGCGAAAATGGGATAGGACGAAAAAATATTTTACATTCAAAAAGGCCCCAAAAAGTGGTCCAAAATGGGGTCAAATTGATAAAAAGTGAGGTCATTTTGACAAAAAGTGAGCCGAAATGCGCGCGTTTTGATAGGTTTTGATACCCTTTTTTGAGTTCGATATATTAGCGGAATTAATTGTAAAACTGGGTAGCCACAGATTACACAGATAAATACTGATTTTTAATTGCCACAAAAAGGCACAAAAGGTTATTTAGTGTTCTTTTGAGGCGGAGAGGAGGCGGTCGTAATAGTCGAGGATTTGGGATGTGGTGGTTGGGCCGGCGAGAAGGTCGGGGGTTTCGTCGCGAAGGCCGGCGAAGGTGGTAAGGATATATTCGACGTCATTTCGTTCGATGCCATAAAGCAGGAAATATGCCGCGTCAAGCTCGGCCATAAGGTCGAGGCGTTCCGCATTATCCCATTTGTGAACGGTCGGTTTGAAACCCGCGGCCTCGGCAAGCGGAATCATATCGTTGCTTGTGCAGGTCAATTTCAAAACACGGTCGGAAATCCATTTCTCAAGCGTTTGCTTTTTGTTCCACAAACATCTTTGTTTGTAGAAATCAGGCGTAAACATCGGCAACTGCTCAACGATAAAGAAATTCAAATGAATATGCCCAACTTTCTGGCGAGCAACAAAATCAAAAACAAGGGTATTAATATTTCCAAGCAAGCAACATTCTTCCCTTGCTGAAATATTTTCTCCCGTGAGCATCAGGGGGGCCGTATTCAATACCCCTGTATATGGGATATAAGACGCTATCATCGTTCTTGAGTCAGTGACTCTTGTTATGTCACGGAAAGCAACAAAGCACTTACTTGAGGGAGACAGCAATCTTTTATTAATCTCTGAAATATCCGCCCACCAGCGAGGTTGTACCATAAATTCAGGGTTTTGGTGCTCAACGAGTGTGCTTTCAATTGTTTGGCCTTGGTTAATCCAGTTTTCTGCGTTTATATACACGCTACCAAATCTATGGTCATAATGTCGGAACATTTTTGCCTCGTACAATGGCAAAAAGACCTGTTTACCACTTTTCCAGACATTACCTTTTAGTTTAAGTTTAGCTTTTTTAAGATACTCTGCATCTTTGAAAAACTCGGCGTCATTGGTTTGGTGGAACATAGTGAAGAATTTAATGCCCCAGGGATTGCCGCCTTCTTTTCGAGTTTCATTGATAAGAACAGGGACGCGTTTATAGATGTATTTGGTGAGGTTTGCGTCGCGTTTGGAACGAAATATGGGACAGGTGCGAGTATTAGGATTAAGAAGTTTGAAGTCATTGGAGGACAGTTCAATATGCCGTTTATCGTCTTTGAGGTCGTCCATTTCGTGAGCGAAGAATACAAAATCAGCGGACTTGGATTTATTTTTTGAGCCGCCGAAAAGCAGGACAGAGAATTTAAATGAGTGATGGACATCTGGGAATATCGGTGCCATATTCTCAAAGTCGTATATGGCTATAATGGAATTAGCGTTCACCAAGATGCTGAAAAAATCTTTGGTTGTATGTTCTGTTGCGATTCCGGTGGGGACGAGGAGACCAACGCGTCCGGTTGGTGCAACAATGGAGTGGGCGAGTTCGGCGAAGACAGAATAGGTATTTATATCACCTTTACCGGTAAGCGGATATCTTTTGCAATCGCGGATATAGGTCAGAGCGTTGTCGGCCTTTGATTTTGCATCGAGGTATTTCTGGTAAAGGTCAGGATTTGTCGTTTTGAGCTTTTCGATGAGTTTGCGACGTTTTGCTGCATCGGTTGCGGAGGCAATTTCAGGGGCGGAGGTGTCGAAGAATTCGCGTTCCTGCAATTTCATTCTTTCCCAGGGCGGGTTACCGATGACGCAGTCGAAGCCGGAATTTGGGCGAGAGAAGACGTTTTTGAATGTTTTTTGCCAGTCGAGTGCGCGGGGGTCAACAGTGGTATCTGAAATCAGCGAATTGCCACAGACGATATTTTTTGAGAGGTCTGCAAGAGTTTTTTTCTTCTGAGCAGAATTCAGCCACAAAGCAAGCTGAGTTATTTCGACTGCTTCAGGAGAAAGGTCAACACCAAAGATGTTGTCGTGAAGAATAAAGTCGGAGATTTTGTCTCGCAAGCCCTTTGCAAGGTCTGGCTCGTGGATTTCGAGGACATCAATAATATCCAGATATTTTTCTTCGAGGACGTTATATGCGCGGATAAGAAACGCACCGCTACCGCAAGCGGGGTCAACGATTTTTATTTCGCGTAGTTCTTCAATGGCATTTTGCGCAAAGGCGATTACTCTTTTCTTTTCGGTTTTTGCGTCGATTTGGTCGAGACGGATGCCAAAGTTTCTTTCGAGCAGTTTGATTTTTTCTTTGGCCATTCTGCCGACGGTGTGTTCCGTGATAAAGCCAGTAAATTCGGGGGGCGTATAATATACTCCGCCTTTTTTGCGTTCGGCGGATTTTTGCATCTTAGGTTTTTCTTCCTCGGCGAGTTCGATTCCGGAAAGACCGGTGAGGCGAATTTTTTCTATGTCGTTAATGGATTTTTCAAACAGGTGGCCGAGAACATCGACGTTGATTGTATGGGCAAAGTCGTAATCGCCGACGGTCTTGAAAAACATTGTCCAATCGTCGTCAAGATTGAGATTGTCAACTTCTTCGTCTTTTCTAAACAAGCCGCCGTTATAAGGCGGAATCGGTGGGTCGAGGTTGTCGTTACCCTCATTGATACTATCGAACAACAGAAGGAAATTCTTCCACCTGGGATTTGTAACTTTATGAAACGGCGGTATATCTCTCCAGGTCTTAAGAAGAGATTGATTTGGCAACAGTTCACGGTCTTCACAAAAAGCGACGAATATTATGCGGTCGAGTAGTTTTTGTGTTACGCGGATGGCCTTGTCGAGAGGGAATTTGTGTTCCGGGCCGGAAAGATAAGTTATTAATTTGAGGCGTTCATCGTGATAGCGGCTGTAGAGTTCATCGCTGACTTCACGCTGGCGGTTGGTGCATCTTTCAAGAAGATAATCCGCGCGAAGTGTTCTGTCGAGCGGGGTCGGTATCAGGCCGCCTTTTCCGATTAGGTAATAGAATTGAAGAAAGACATCTTTTTTGCGAAGGTCCTGAAGCGTGAAAAGCTCATAAACCCTTGAGGGCTGATTACGATTATAGATGCGGAAACTAACATAATTACAGACGATACCCCATGGGCAATCGGTAAGAAGATTAAGATAGTCCCAGCATTGCTGGACAGGCGTTCGGCCGGCGGAGCGGTCCTTATCGACATTGACTGTCGGGCCTTTAAGCTCGATTACAGCATGAACCTGCGGTTTTACATTAGCGCCAAATGTGCCGATTACGGCATCCGCCTGACCGCCATTAACGGAGAATTTTTGCTGGAAGTTCCAGCGTTCTTTGTTGTCGGCAAAAAAGGTATATCCAAGAGCATCACCGAAGACCTCTTTGCAAAACTCCCCTTCGATTGCTGTCTCATTCATTTTGTTGAGTTTGCCGCTGGATTCGATATCCGCCCATTTGCGGATTATCTCGTAGGCATCCTCAACCTGTGCCCAAAGGATTTTTTTCGATGATTCCTGTTGAAGCAGGTTAGGCAGGAATAACGAACGGGTCTGGCGTTCTTCGCCATACCGGGCCTTGGTTGATTCCGAGAAAAGATGTTCGCCTTTTGGAGTCACTTCCTGCCTTTCATAATCCATTATGCGATTAGCACTTCCATTGTCCATCAAAGGCGGTTAGGAGTCAAGGGTGCGCTTTGCGGGAAAGTAGAGCTACTGGATCCCCTGCTGCAAAGCCGGGTAAGCAGATTCTCGGGGAGAGCCGGGCGGATGAGGATGGGGGATTTGGGGTTGCGGATTGTTTGTTTCGAGGCGGTTGACCCGGCTTCGTCTTTGACTGCGCCGTGGCAAGCAGCAGACAAGGGGTGGTTGACAAGTCCCTATCGCGAATCTAAAATTCATAAACCAATGGCTATGGCGCATATAAAGAAATTGATTAGATTAAGGGATTTTTGATGAAGCCGACAGAAACGCTCAAACACGAACACAAAATTATCCTGCTTGTTTTGACAGCCGCTGAGAAACAGGTCAAGGCGATTGAAGCGACCGGCAAGGTGGACGGCGACAAGATTGATAAGCTGCTCGATTTTTTCCGCAATTTTGCTGACCGCTGTCATCACTCAAAGGAGGAAAAGCACCTTTTTGTCGCTTTAGAGCAGCGAGGGCTGCGACCCGACGTTGGGCCAATTGCGGTGATGCTGGCGGAGCATCAGCACGGGCGCCATCGGCTAAAGGCGGTTGCTGACGCCCTCGGCAAGGCACGCGCTGGGGACAGGCATGCGATTCGGGAGGTAAGAGATAATCTGGCCGCATACGTCAAGCTGCTCAAAGAGCACATCAGCAAGGAGGACAACGTTCTGTTCGCTATGGCCGACAAGATTCTCACTGCCGGAGACCAGGTCGCTTTGTCGGAGGCGTTTGAAAAGGCAGAAACAGATGAAATGGGCGAAGGGACCCACGAAAAGTATCATCAGCTTGCACAAGAGCTGGCGGCTAACCCGTAAAGAATGATAGAACGCTTTTCGAGAATTGCATTGATGGTTTTGGTTTTGTCAGCGGGGTGTCAGTCTGCGTTGGCGGATTGTCCGAAGTTTCTGGCGGGGCATAAAGTCGGCACAATTCAGTTGGCGAAGATAGACGGGGCGTCGGGGCTGGCGGCGAGCAGGAAGAATCCGGGGGTGTTGTGGACGCATAACGATTATGGGCCGGCGTGCGTTTACGCGATGACCGCGGAGGGAAAACATCTGGGGGTGTATAATCTTGAGGGGGCGAAGAACCGCAACTGGGAGGACATCGCGATTGGGCCGGGGCCTGAGCCGAATGTCGATTATATTTATGCGGGGGAAATCGGTGATAATGATTCGAGGTGCAAGAGTATAAAAGTTTACCGCGTGCCTGAACCAAATGTTAATGCCAATCAGGCACCGGCAAATGTTACGCTTACTAACGTTGAGACGATTGAGCTGGTTTATCCCGATGGGCCGAGAGACGCGGAGACGCTGATAGTTGACCCGCTGACGAAGGATATTTATATCGTTTCAAAGGAGGGGAAGAGCAAGGTTTATCGGGCGGCTTATCCGCAATCAACTACCAGCAAGACCGTATTAGAGGAGGTCGCTAAACTTCACTGGGGGATGGCGACGGCGGGCGATATTTCGCCTGATGGGCAGGAGATTATCGTAAGGGGGTATTTTGGGGCGTCGCTGTGGGTGCGTCCTAAAGACGGGCCGATGTGGAAGGCGTTTGAAAACGGCGAATGTTCGATTCCGATTATTTTAGAGCAGCAGGGGGAGGCGATTTGTTTCGACGCCAACGGTGCCGGGTATTACACGACGAGTGAGCACAGGCATCAGCCGATTTATTATTTTCCGCGTGATACGAGGACGAGGAATTAAAAGGTTAAGCCACAGAGCGGCTGTGTTTGAAATCAAATGTTTTTTTAGATTTTTTCGGGATGCCATAAGGTCTGATTCCGAAGCATAGTATTAAGGATTATGAGCAGTTTACGCATACAGGCAGTGATA
>JBEKAT010000054.1:0-14875 GCA_050015775.1 Sedimentisphaerales bacterium
TCCCGGTACAGATTCGGCTCTGCCACGTCCGCCAGTTTGAAAACCTTTTTCGCCATTTCCACATCGCCTCGTTTTAAAATTTTTCCGCCACCCAACCGCGAAGTTTCAACAACTCAAAACTCAACACTAAAAACTCTTTAATAGTGGCCGAGATGGGAGTCGAACCCATATGCCCGTTAGGACAGGGGATTTTAAGTCCCCAGCGTCTGCCATTCCGCCACTCGGCCAGTTGGCTTTTGGCCAACAGAACACAAGTCATGAGTGCACAAGTCGTAAATGCTTGTGCTCCTGTGCTCTTGCACACTTGCGCTAATTTACTCAATTTCGCCCCTTTTTGCAAACCGTTTATTCTCCCCCCAGACCGACAGGAGATTATATGTAATACTGCCCTTTAGAAACGGCTTTTTGTTCTTCAGGCAACGGTTTTCGCCAAAAATTGCGACTTAAAATCTGCCCAGGTTGTTATTGACGCTGTCCAGGAAGGCCAAAGGGAGTCAAGGTTTTTAAGGTGACCAACGCGGTATATATATCAGACGTTTATTCAATTACTTTATCCGCTTTTTTAGGAACCAAAACCTTGATCGCCCCTGGAACGATCTTGATATGAAGAGGAATTTTTTCTAATACCTCGCCGTCACATTGAGCCGCTTGTTTGGGGCTTGATGAAACGCTGATATCCTTGCCTTGCCAGTGCTCCACTAATTCCAAATTGTCCGGCCGTTCCCGTTTAAGAAAGGTAACAACCATAAGCTTAAACATACTGAGATTCGCTTTTCGCACGACAATAACATCTAAGAACCCATCGCTGACGTCTATATGCTTATCGAAAGATATTTTACTAAACCCGAGATTTCCTGTATTAGTAATAAAACATGCTAAACCTTGAACTTCGTGCTCTTGTCCATCTATTTTCAGATGGTAAATGGCTTTTTTAGTTTTCTTTAATGCCGCGACCGCTGAAAAAAAATACGCCAAGATGCCAATCTTGTTTTTGGTCTCGCGACCCGCGCCTTTGACGACATCCGCCTCAAAACCAATGCTTATTCTTACAATAAAATAACGCTTGTCGAACTGCCCCACATCAATGGTTTTCGTCTCTAACGGGCCCTGATTCAGCAGCGTACAGGCCTCTTTAAGGTCATTCGGTATGCCAAGCTCGGTGGCCATCACATTCGCCGATCCTCCCGGCAAAATAACCAAAGGAATCTCTGACCCAATCAGGCCGCTGATTGCTTCCATTAGTGTGCCGTCGCCGCCGTAAACAGCGAGAGCATCGACTCCTTCCTTGACGGCCGCCTTTGCAAACTGGATCGCATCGCCCGCCTGGTGGGTAATTGATGCTTCCCACTTAATGCCGGCTTCTTTCATGGACGCGTTGATAACAGGTAAGATAGATTCTCCAATTCCTGCGGCGGGATTAATAATGATGCGAATATTTTTTATTTTCTTTTCCATAGCAATGCTTCGACCCTTAAGGCGGCAGTATATTATTAAACTGGCAATAAAAGCAAGTTTTTTAAGAATCCGCATCCCAAAATCATAAATCAGAAATCACAAATTGGTTAATCCGAAATCTGCAATCCGACACGTAGCGGAGCGCAGAGCCCGCTTCGGAAATCTAAAATTGAACTGTCCGCTATACGCTACCCGCTGCCTGCCTCGGCGTAGCCATAGGCGAAGCTGGGTACGCTGTTGTGTTTACGCTCTTGCGGTCTGCGTGATTTGGCCGGCTAACTGCTCAAGAGTGGCGTGCATTTTGGGGTCGCTTTTGCGGAGTTCCTCGATTTTAGCGTAGGCGTGCATAACGGTGGTATGGTCGCGTCCTCCCAGGTGGCCGCCGATTTCCTCCAAACTGTGCTTTGTGAGCTGTCTGGCAAGGTACATACAAATCTGTCTCGGTTCGGCGATACTCTGGCTTCGCTTCTGGCTCTGCAGGTCTGCCAGGCGAATGTTGAAATGGCGGGAAACGGTATCGATGATATCGCTGATTCTTATGTGCCTTGTGCCGAGGTCAACCTGGCCGTCGAGCGCGGTCTGCGCCATTTCGAGTGTGATTTTCTCGCCGGTCGTCATCGACACCGCGTATATCGTCGTCAACGCCCCTTCAAGCTCCCTGATATTGGCGTGCACCTTGCGTGCGACGTAGCCGGCCACGTCCTCGCTGACGTCAAGCCCGCGAAGATGCGCTTTTTTCTGCACAATCGCGATTCGCGTCTCGTAACTCGGCGGGTCGATTCGCGTTACTAAGCCCCAGTTGAACCTGCTAATGAGTCGCTCTTCAAGAGATGGTATCTCGCCGGGCGGGCTGTCGGCGCTGAGGATGATTTGTTTGCCGTTGCTGTATAGGGCGTTGAAAGTGTGGAAAAATTCCTCCTGGCTCTGCTCGCGTTCCCGCAAAAACTGCACGTCGTCAATAATAAGGGTATCGACCGTGCGGAACCGGCTCTGAAAACCGGGCAAATCGCCCTTTTCGATTGCCTGGATAAAACGATTCACAAATTCTTCGCAGCTTAACAGTTGAATCACCGCCGACGGCGTTTTTCTTTTCACTTCGTGGCAAACCGCCTGAAGCAGGTGCGTTTTGCCTAATCCTGAATTCCCATAGATGAACAATGGATTATATGTATCGCCCGGCGACTGACTGACCGCGATGCAACTCGCGTGGGCAAGCCGATTGCAGGGCCCGACCACAAAATTCTCAAAAGTATAATCCGGGTGAAGAGCCGGCCTGTCTTTTTGTTCCTGTTCGGTGGATTCCTGCCTGACTTGGCCGTTGGTGGAAAACTGCACACTGACAAGATGACCCGTTATTTGCTGCGCGGCCTTTGTAAACGCGCTTCTGCATTTACTTTGCAAAAACTGGGCACACGCCTCATCCGGGCAGCCGATCTCAAGCGACCCGCCCGTCAAACGCACAACGCGGAGATTATCAAACCACTTGCGGGTGTTGACAGGGTCCAGAGTCCTTGCTCGGTCCAGTATCTCAGCGAAGATATTTTCTACTTCACCGCCGGCCAAGACACGCTCCTTTATAAAAATCCGCCAATGGCGAATAAAACGATGCCACTACAAACAGAGGTTACCAGTCACAAATAACATCCGTGTTATTGAAACAGCCGAAAAACTTTTATCACCCTCTGCAGTTTTATGATGACCATCCCTGTGTAAATCAGAGCAAAGTGTAACATCCGAAAGTGATTTTGTCAAAACAAATCAGTCAACTTGCGACATAAATCGTATGGCGGATAAAACTTGAATTTGTGGGCCGATTCTGCGAAACTTGTTTGATAACTATGGGCGTATTTTCCAAAACAATCGGCTACTTCAAAGACCGGCTGAGCAAAACCCGCGATAAAATCGGCTCGTCGCTGTCTGCCGTCCTCAGTATCGGCAGAAACATCGACGATGACCTGCTCAACGATCTCGAAGAGACGCTCATAAAAGACGACATCGGCGTCGAAACCACCGCCAAACTCATCTCCGATTTGCGGGACGCCTACCGCGACAGGAAAATCAGCAAGGTCGAGGACATCGTCCCGTTTCTCAAAGAACACATCAAGGGCTATTGGCCTCATCAGGATAGACAAGTCCGCCTTGCAGCCAAAGGGCCGACCGTTATTTTGGTCGCCGGCGTCAATGGCTCAGGCAAAACCACCAGCATCGCCAAGCTCGCCTACATCCTCAGCAGGGATAACAAAAAAGTAATCGTCGCCGCCTGCGATACCTTCAGGGCAGCGGCTGTTGAGCAATTGTCAATATGGGCGGAACGCATCGGCGTTCAAATCGTCAAGCACAAGATGGGCGGCGACCCCGCCGCAGTCGCCTATGACGCCTGCGAGGCCGCCACGGCAAGAAACGTCGATTTCCTCATCCTCGACACCGCAGGCCGACTCCATACGCAAAAAGACCTGATGAAACAGCTCACCAAAATCCGTGATGTCGTCGCCCGCAAAATTGATGGCGCCCCGACTGAGGTTCTGTTAGTGCTGGATGCCACAACAGGCCAAAACGCTATCGTCCAGGCAAAAATGTTCACCGAGGCAATCAACATTTCGGGAATCTTCTTAGCCAAACTTGACGGCACAGCACGCGGTGGAATCGTCATCGCTATTAAAGACCAGCTCAACATCCCCGTTAAATTCATCGGCCTCGGCGAAAAACCCGAAGACATCGCTGAATTCGACCCAGACACCTTCGTCGAAGCGTTGTTCGCTTAAAAAATGCTCCTGCCCTTTTTCCCTGCGATGTTTATCGTTTAGGAGATTGGCCCAGCATCTTTCCTCTGACATCATCTTAGCTTTTGAAAAAATTGTTCTGCCTGCTTCTTTATTGTTTTCAATTCTTTGATAAGAACGTCTGCCGCTTCTTCAACTTCTCTCAACGTGCGACAATCTGCTGAAACAGTCTTAAATTCTATTTCATCTGCCTTTACTGTCGAACTACCTTTTATTGCAATATATGCTCTTGCAGTATCCAAATGCTCTTTTGTGCCCGGCATCTTTAATAATTGGAGGTATAGAGTTGACATAACTATTCTCCTTTTAAGTCTAAATTATTGAATCCTTTTTTTCATCAAGACAAAAATGACCAAGACAAGCAGAACTTATTTTTGGTCCTTTGTTTACAATTCTTCTAAATAGTGGTCATTTTTTTAAATGTTGTCAAAAGCGTCGATATAAATATCTATTGGAATATCCCCACACATTGGTATTTGCATTGTGAATCGATGGTCTCGTAACCAAATGTTAAACTTTATTTGGGCGCCATTTTCGCTTTTTGAGAAGTGGTCATGATATTTTTCATAGAAAGCCTTTGGGAATATAAATTTCGTTACTTTCTGATACTCATCTTCACAAATTAAGACAAAAGAATCATACTGAGCTTCTTTCAAACCCAACCACCACTTATTGGGAGTAATAGGCCTTTCCGAAGCATACGCAATTCCTACAAGTTTACCATTAACCTCATAGAGCGGACCTTGCTTGTGAAAAACCTGCTTTCCTTGACCACGGAGCCAATTAATGATTTCTTCTCTTGTCTCACGGCCCCTTTTTCGGCCCATCAACCTAATAGATCTCGATGGTATCATAGTTTCTGAATTTTGGGGCCCGAAAGCATTAAGCCTGTCCATACCCATTTTTATCCCGGCCATCTGTTTCTCAAATTTTTCTATCTCCTCTAAGCGACGGCTTTCCTTTGAGATAGTGGCAACATCCCGATTCGCCACAGCATTTTTTATTCGCCCGAGAGATTCTTCCTTCAGATTCAAAATATCATTTTCTAAATCCATAAATCTTCTCCTAACAAAAGCTGTGACTCTGACTACCAAGTTACTGTTGACTAATAGTCATTATAGTCAATAGAGAGCTAGTGTCAATGGCTTTTTTGATAAATTTTACACGAAAGTCTGTAACTGCTTCATTATTAAGGAGTTGAGGTAAAAAGGTCAGGTGCATTTTTCTATGATTTTGCCACGCAATTCTCTTGTCCAAGCAACTAGGCCGTTGACGGCGAGGGCGAGGAAGAATATATAGAGGACGGCGACAAACTTCACGTCTCTGGCATAATACAGGCCGATGCAAATACTGTTCACACAAAGCCAGAGAATCCACGCCTCGATTTTCCTGTGCGTCATAAGCGCAGCGGCTACAAAACCCATCACCGTCGCGGCCGCGTCGATATACGGATAAGCGGCCTGCTGGGGAAACAACGCAGGCAACCATGTATGAATCCTGCTCATCGTGAATCCCAAAATAATCCCGCAGCCCGCGATTATCACGCCCGCAATCAGCCGGCCTCTGCCGGAGGTGTATGAAACTTCCAGTTCTTTTCCCTCTTCCGATTTCTTTCGAGCGGCTCGCCATACATACCACCCATAGAAGCAGTTGCCGATGTAGTAGAATTGCTCGAAGAAATCGGAATACAGGCGGACCTGGTAAAACAGCACTGCGAAAAGCGAAAACGTTACTATCCCCAAAGGCCACGCCCAGACGATTTTGCGGGTAATCAGCAGGACATAGACGACGATTAACAGCGTAGCCGACAGCTCGATATAGCTCATCGGGTAGCCGAGAATCGTGAAGAATATTTTGTTAACGCTAAAGATGTTCATTTCGCAACATTATGGCAAAAACGAAGATAAAAAAATAGGCCTGTTCCGAAAGCAGAACAGGCCATTCGCCCCTCCTGTCCATCCATCATCCCGCCATCTCTGGGGGGACTTCGGAGGACAAGAAACTCAACTCATACCCTGGGGTAACCGCCAAGGTATTCGGTTTTCGGTAGGCCGCCTGTAAGCGGCAACGCATATTTGACAAAGGCGTCTGTAACGCCGTTGCCTTCGGAATTGATATATTCATTAGGCAGCGACTTTGTTTTTTCGGCGACGCTGCTTAATTCTGTGGCGAACAATTCGATCGCGTATTTAGCGCCCTTGAGTCGTTTCATCGCGACGGAGCCGCTTTGCTGCGTGATGGAGTACTTAACCGCCTGTCTGCCGCAAAGACGCGCCTCTTTGGCATCAACAGGTGATTGCAGGCCGGCGAAGCTTCTCTGGAGATAGCCGAATGTGTCGGCGCGGACGCGTTTAATTTTCAAGCTGCCTCTGACCTGTCCGGCCAGAAAATCTGCTAATGCGCCGGTTCCTGAAAGCTGGATATTACCGTGGGCGTCTTTTTCTTCGCTGCTGACGATTTTCTTGGTCCAGATGACGCCATCGGTATCGCAAATACCTTCGCTGACGGCGACGACGCATCTGCCGAGTTTTGCATAGACGGCGTTAACATCGGCAAGGAACTTATCCATCGAGGCAGGCCGTTCGGGCAGATAAATTAGGTGTGGGCCATCGTCATCTTTTCTCTTCCCGAGTGCGGCCGCGGCTGTAAGGAAGCCAGCGTGTCTGCCCATAATGACGTCGATTTTTACTCCCGGCAAAGCGCGGTTGTCGAGGTCATCGCCCATAAGTGCGCAGGCGACGAATTTCGCCGCCGTTCCATACCCTGGACAATGATCGGTAACGAGAAGGTCGTTATCAACGGTCTTGGGAACATGCCAGGCGTGCAGCTCATAACCTGACTTTTGCGCGATGGTATTTATGATGTGGCAGGTATTCGCGGAATCATTGCCGCCTATATAATAGAAGAATCTGACGTTTCGCTTTTTGAAGACATCGAGGATATTCGCGCAGTATGCTTCATCGGGTTTATCACGGCTTGACCCTAAAGCGGATGATGGCGACGCGGCGATCATCTCAAGGGTTTTGGCTGATACCTTTTTGAGGTTTATGAACTGGTCTTTGACGATGCCTGATACGGCGTGAACCGCGCCATACAGGTCGCCGATTTGCGAATGTTTTTTGACTTCTTCGATTACGCCGACGAGAGAGGCGTTGATAACTCCGGTGGGCCCACCGGATTGCCCGACTACCGCGTTTGCTTTTGCGGCCTTTGCCATTGCTGATACCTTTCCGTTAAAAAAAAACACCCTACAAACTTTTAAACAACCACCAAAAACAAGGGGCGTTAGTATATCAACCCGGCTGTAAATTTCAACTCAAAAGTGAATTATCTCGTCGCCGCAAATCGACCAGCGATTACTTGAAACGACTGGCGTACTTATGGTATTATTGGCCCATCTTAACACGTAGGAGAAATCCAATGAGTGTTCTTTCGTCAATTGGCAATACGCCGATGGTTGAGCTAAGCCGGCTGAACCCCAACCCCAAGGTGCGCTTGCTGGCTAAAATGGAGGGTAATAACCCCGCCGGGTCGATTAAAGACCGCACCGCACTTTATATGGTTACAAAGGCCGAGGAGGATGGCTCGCTAACCAAAGATAAAACCATTCTCGAACCGACCTCCGGCAACACGGGTATCGCGCTGGCTATGATTGGCGCAGCCAAAGGGTATCATGTCAAACTGACATTGCCCGCCTGCGTAAGCAGTGAACGCCGGCATATTTTGGAAGCGTTCGGCGCGGAAGTGGTAATGACGCCCGCCAACGAAGGCACCGACGGCGCTATCAGGATGGCTCAACGAATCCTCGAAAAAGAACCCAACGTCTATTTTATGCCCAACCAGTTTAGCAACCCCAATAATCCGCTGGCCCATTACGAGACGACCGGCCCGGAAATTTACAAACAAACCAACGGCCAAATCGAATTTTTCGTCGCCGGCATGGGGACAACCGGCACGCTTATGGGCATCTCCCGATTCCTTCGCGAAAAATTAAACCACGTCAAAATAGTCGGCATCGAGCCAACACCTCATCACACCATCCAGGGCCTCAAGAATATGACCGAGTCAATCGTGCCCGCTATTTACGAGCGAGACCGGCTCGACGAGGTTGTGACAATGGAGGACGATGAGGCATACGAAATGACCCGGCGATTGGCGGCTGAGGAAGGAATCTTCGCGGGCATATCGAGCGGTGCGGCTGTTGCGGGAGCGGTCCGAATCGCGAAGGATATGAAAGCCGGCACAGTAGTTACAATTATTTGCGACCGCGGCGACAGGTATCTAAGCACGATGCTCTTCCGCGCCGCCTGCGCGAAGTGCCCGCCGTAATGGACGGAAGACAGCGTTCAGCGGGTAGCGTATAGCGGACAGTAAGATGCAAGGGAGAAAGAAAAAGAAGATTGCAAAAACAAAAATTAAATAGGTAAACGTCCCCGATTAACGAAAAGAATGAGGGTAACTAAAAATGAGGAAAAGTCTTAAGGCGTTTCTGATTTGTACCGGCATATTGATTTGTCCGGCAACGACCCAGGCAGAAGTTAATCAAAAAACATACACCTATAAAACAATCGGTGGCACAGAATTAAAAGCGGATGTATATTCTCCTGCCGCTACCGCCAAAAAACTCCCGGTTGTCATTTATATTCACGGGGGCGGATTGATTTTCGGCTCACGTGAAAATCAGCCGCCATCACCTCTTCGAGAAGCACTGCTTGATGCAGGTTATGCAGTTGTGGCAATTGACTATCGTCTTGCACCGGATGCATTAGCGGACAAGATTGCAACAGACGTCGAAGATGCCTGCAAATGGGTAAGAAATAAAGGGCCGCAGCTTTTCAGCATTGACCCAAACAACATTATTGTTATGGGAGGTTCGGCCGGCGGCTACCTTACACTACTGATGGGATGCAGGCCTAATCCTGCACCGAAGGCATTGGTTTCTTTTTCGGGCTTCGGTGACATACGATGGTGCAACCAGCCAAGAATCACCCCTGTGCCTGAATCCATCCCGCCTTACGAAGGCAAACCGGGCTGGGACTTCTATGTTTACTGCAGAAATTACGGTGTATGGATAAACAAGGTAACAGGTTTAGACCCTGCAAAAGATATAAATGATATCAAGCTGCTGTGTCCCGTAGATAATATTCAAAAAAGCTATCCGCGGACACTGCTGATACATAGCCGGGCAGATAACGATGTCCCCTATGAACAGGCCGTGCTTATGAAAAAGGCACTCGATTCAAATGGAATCCCCAACGAGATGTTCACTTTGCCGGACGGACACAGCTCGGAAATGATAAAGAAGCATTCGGATAAAATTATTAAGAAAGTGTTGGAGTTTTTAAAAACAGAACAGTAAAGAAGGAATTTAAATAATAGAAAATAATAGGTGGCTGTCCATAGTTGTTTCTGTCGCGAAGCAAGGGACGTGGATTCAAATCAAAAAGCAAAATGCAAATATCAAAAATCTGGATCCCCGATTGCGGTTACTACGAAGCTTGAGTCGAGGACACCCGAGGGGTAATGTCCATAAGAATACGTTCGAGAACGGCATCCAATCGCTCATCGAGGTCGTATGTGCCACGGGCGAGCTGCTGGCGAACCCTGATAATCTTCTTTCTGCGAACCTTCGGCAGCGAAGCAATCATTGGAGGAGTTATTCCCGGTCGTTTGTTTCCAAAGGCATAAGCGATTGAGCTCGTTATACTTTCGCCGACCGCAGTCGACCCGTCCGTGCATAAGGTTAAAACCGACATTTTATGCTCCTTTGCTTAACGCAAATACTTTCTCAACGCCACTTCGGTGTTCTGTACCATCGCAGCTTCCGTGATGCGCGATACAATTAATATCGTCCCCCCGATAGCTATCGAACTATGGGCAGTTTGCCTATTTTAGACATCGCTAATGCCTAGGAAATGTCCAATATCCAACATCAAATATTGAATGATGAAGTAAATTAACCTGGTATAATTTTGAGGAGTTCGGCATTTGTGGGGTATTTTCGCAGGGCGGCGGCTGAATTCGGGATTAAAGGACGTACAATGAATTACACGCCGAAGGTTTCTCGCTCGATTGTCCCCAGATAGAACCGGCCATCGTTACGCATAAAGGTTGCGACGGCTTCGAGCTGGCTTTCGATAAAGGATTTGTCGTTGCCGACGACGGCGACGCCGAGAGTGGCGATGATTTTGCTGTCGTTGTGGTCAACTTCGGAAATGGATATATTGAATCGGCTTTGCAGCCGGCCGATTACGCTTTTGACGATGCTGCGTTTTTCTTTCAGCGAGCCGATACCGTGAAGGTGCAAGTTGGCTGTCATCACCCCGACTATCATAAACAATTGCCCGTCGTCCAAGCAGATGCTGTTGGGAACCCTCTACTTTTTGAGCTTCAGTTCGGCGGCTTTGTGTTTCACGCCAGAAGGCGTTTTATTCAGCCGATTGGCGATTTCCCAGGTTGCGGTTTCCTTGTAGTTTCTTCGCAGATACCCCAGCTGGGCGGCCGTCCAACCGGATTCTTTTCTTCTGCCGATGTGCATCTCGCGGAGCTGTTTCTGCACCGAAACAAGCGAACGTTTGAGCTTGCCCGCCAGCACCACCGCGCTTGTGGCCGGATACCTCTTTTTCAAAAGCGCAATATCCGCTTTCGAGTACGGCCCCTGTATGTATGGTCTTTTTGCGATTTTAGTGCCCCGTCAGTAAAAGTTTCCAATATGGTTTTCTCCGGCTCCGCCGGAACTTACTCTCGATTTGCAAATTGTCAACTTATCATCCGAACAAGCGGCAAAACCTCCAGATAGTGGCACTTTATAATTTACAATCGGAAAAGTCAACCATTAAAATAAAAATTTTTTAATTAGCGGATAACGCACAGCGAGTAGGGATAGAAGATGAAAGACGCACAATACAGGACACATTACGCTGACACGGGGCGAAACTCAGGCGTCACGCACCCGTCGGCAGAGCAACCGAGCTGGTTACCTGACCGCCCACACACGGTGCGACCGCAGCCAAATTTCCTACGGGAACGGCACAAGTGCTTCTATAGAGGAACAGCCGATAGGATTTGAATTTGACGAAGTCCTCACTGGCCCGGTTCCCGTTGAAATACCTCTGGTAAACTTTGTTGATTCGCTTTCTGTATAACCAGCGAATAGCCTTGCTCATAAGCGGATACCTGCCTGCCAGGAAATTCAGCGACGAATCGATAATCGGACGGACGACATTTTTCATCGCGTCATCCATCAGGTCGAGATTGGGAGTCGCGTGGTCGGTTATGTCAATATCTTCAACCGGCTCGAATGGCTGGCTTGCGATGTGTTTATAGAACCTGCTCAACAAATGGCCGCCGCCGACGCTTTTAGCATCGGGTGTCGCCTCGACGTCTTTTCTGAAGATATCGCAGATGAGCATATAGCCGGCCGGGTTGAGAAGTTCGAATGTTTTGGCCATTGCCTTTTGCATCTTGATGTACTGAAAGCTCTCGCTGAACAGCACTAAATCGTACCTGTCTTCGGTCTGTAAATCTTCGTACTTGCACTCGAATACATGGCAGGCATCGCCCATCAGCTCCCGCACCCGTCCGCTCAGCACCGGACTTGGCGAAACGCAGGCAACCTTATAGCCCATATCCGCAAGATGTTTTGACGTATGCCCGGCACCGCAGCCGACGTCCAGAATCGTGCGAACGCCGGATGGAATGTGCGAAACCAGAAAGTTTGTGTAGTTCTCCTGCGCAATGTGCAGGTTGCTTACATTCACCGGCAGACCTTCGGGCCAGTAACCGTAATGCAGATGCTCAAGCCCGATGAAATGCTTGCCGCAGAGCGCCGCAAATTCCAGGCCGAGGTCTCGCGACGTTATTGCCGACCGTTTTTTCATAAGCCGACTCACGCTCCAAAAAATAATCCGTCATATACGCTGACTCCTCGGCGAAATACTTACGCAAAGCAATCGACGTGCCCTTCGCGACTCAACCGAGTCGGAACGATACCCTTAAGACAGGCTCGTTGAAATCGGGCGTGACTACAACAATCCAATGGGTTCGTTCGGGCTGTTCATGCTGCCCTGACCACCCATCCGCCAAAATACTAACAGCAGTATACTAATATTGTCTTCGACTTGCCAGATTATTCTTCTTGAGCATAATTCTATGGGACGAATGCTTTCCCGCACATTGTTCGTTTTTAACCGTCAGGACGCAGAATTTGGCCGGCCCTCGCGTCCGGCAACAGCGTGCAAAACGCTTGACATTGGGACAAAGGAAAGCTACCTTCAATTCTGTGGTAGTTCTGTATTTTTCTTTGTAAGGAGATTTGTTTTGAGAGTACTTTCGGGCATTCAGCCGTCGGGTCGGCTGCATATAGGCAACTATTTCGGGGCGATGCGCCAGCATATACAGATGCAGCAGGGCAACGATTGCTTTTTCTTCATCGCCGATTATCACGCACTTACGAGCAATCCCTCGCCGAAGAACGTCTCCGAATTCACCCTCAGCGTCGCTATGGATTACATAGCGCTGGGTCTTGATACTGAAAAGACGATATTCTGGCGTCAGTCGGATGTGCCGGAAGTTACGGAACTTACGTGGCTGTTGTCGTGCATTACGCCTATGGGGCTTTTACACCGCTGCACCAGCTATAAAGACAAGGTAGCCCAAGGCATAAGTCCCAATCACGGGCTGTTCGCGTATCCTGTTTTGCAGGCGGCGGACATCCTTATATATAAGAGCGATGTTGTGCCCGTGGGTGCTGACCAGAAACAGCATATTGAGGTAACGCGGGATATCGCGGGGTATTTCAACAATACATACGGCGAGATTTTCGTGCTGCCCAAAGACCACATTATCGAATCGGTAGCGGTAGTGCCGGGCATCGACGGCCGCAAGATGAGCAAAAGTTACGGCAACACGATTGAGATGTTCGAGCCGGAAAAAACAATCAAAAATAAGGTTATGAAAATTGTTACCGACTCGACACCGGTTGAGGCGCCCAAGAATCCGGACAAGTGCAACGTGTTTGCGCTATTGAAACTTTTCGCGTCTGCTGAGGAAATCAAACAATGGGAAGACAAATACCGTAAAGGCGGGACAGGATACGGCGAGGCGAAGAAGCGATTAGCCGAGCTTATCGTAGAATATTTCAAGCCCTACCGGCAAAAACGAACCGAGCTTGAGAGTAACCCGGATTACCTCAAACAGATTTTGGCAAAAGGCGCTCAGCGGGCAAGAGCGGTCGCGGTAAAGACGCTGATTGAAGCACGAAAAGCAGTAGGATTAGGTGAGTATTATGGCAGATAAACTTGTTACAATAGCTGAGTATATGGATTCGATGCAGGCCGAGATGGCAAGGCAAGTTCTCGAGGACTTTGACATTAAAGCCGTGGTAATAGACCAGAATTCCGTCAACATCTGTTTAGCCCCGACGGTTATGACCGCCAAGCTGCAGGTGTTGGAAAGCAACGCGGATGAGGCCAAACAGATACTTGAGGAGCAGGAGCAAAGCTACGAGCCGGGTGATTCAGCGGAGTTTGATGAGCTGGGCGGCTATGAAGAACCGGAGGAGTAGTAAGTGGCTGATTATCGGGTAAATCTTGAGATATTCGCGGGGCCGATGGACCTGCTTTTGTACCTTGTCCGCAAGGAAGAAGTTGACATCTACGACATACCCCTTGCGAAAATCACCGACCAGTACATTCGTTATATCGACATACTCAAACGGCTCGATATCGACGTGGCGGGAGATTTTCTGGTAATGGCGGCGACGCTGATGCAGATAAAATCAGCGATGCTTCTGCCAAAGACGCAGGGAGAGGAAATTGGGGCGGAGGATTTGTCGGACCCGCGTGCGGAGCTTATCAGGCAACTTTTGGAATACAAGAGATTCAAAGACGCGGCGAATATGCTCGCGGCGTCGGCTGAGGAACAGGGCGACCGGTTTGCCAGACCCGATACGGTCATCGAGCAGTTCAAGCCGAACGCGGAGCCAGCGATTGACCTCGACCAGGTCAGCGTATGGAACCTGCTCGAGGCCTTCGACGCGATTATGGAGGCGACCGGCGCCAAATATGATATTCGTCACATAATCGATGACACGCCGATTGACCTGTATCAGATAGAGATTCTGCATCGGCTGCAAAAAGAGGGCCAGATGAACTTTGAGCGTATTTTCGAGCCGCGAGGCGGCCGGCTCGCGCTGGTGGGACTATTCCTGGCCATATTGGAGCTTATCAGGTCGCAGTTAATCTGGGCGGAACAAAACCAGGAAACAGGCAAGATATCCCTGCGTGCGCTGACCGATGTGCCCGCGGAAGAGGCGGTGCGCAAGGCGATAATGAAACTCGAAGCCGACGAGGCCGCCAGCCAGACAACGACACCCCAGGAACAACAGATAACTACTTCTACGCCGGAGGAATTGCCGGTTGAGCCGGATTTCACTGCCGAAGAGATAACCGAAGTGGCACATGAGCCGCCGGTACCGATTGTGGAAATACCGTCGGCGGACAATTCGACAACCGAGCAGCCGGTCGAGGAGATGCAAACGGAATCGCCCCTGCCAATACCCATCACGGAATTGCCTCCGAAAGACAGGGCAAAACAGAGCGCCGACGAACCAAAGCCGCTGGACGGCCAAACAAAAGAGC
>JBEKAT010000055.1:0-30419 GCA_050015775.1 Sedimentisphaerales bacterium
TAGTCACGTTCAGTTTGCCTCAGACGAGGACCGTTCCGGGCGATTATACTACGATTCAGGAGGCGGTTGAGGCGGCTCGGTCGGGTGATATCGTAAGCGTCGCCAGCGGTGTATATCACGGCAGCACAATTGTGCTCAACAAAGAAATCACGCTGGCAAGCACCAATCCGGATGACCCATGCGTGGTCGCGGCGACAATTATCGACTCTACAGGTTATCAAGGTGGTCTGGCCCTGTTATTCTCGGCTGGCGCTACAGCAAATACAGTTGTGGATGGTTTTACAATTACAAGCGGCACATACAGGAGATTAGACGCCCAGAATGCCACACAGGCAGGCCAAAGCGGGCCTGATGGCGGTAGTCTCCAGGGTGGTACCGTATATATCAATACTGGCGCAAGCCCGACACTTAGGAACTGTGTAATCAGAGATACAAGCATAACTGGCGGCAATGCCGGCAGCGGCGGTAATGCCGATGCCACTACCCCCGCTGGTCGAGGTGGATGGGGTGGATGGGCAAGAGGAGGCGGCGTCTATGTCGCACCTTTCGCCAATCCGACCTTAATCAACTGCACAGTTACTAACTGCACGGTCACTGGCGGCAACGCCGGCAACGGCGGTAATTCATCAGGCACTTATGGTGCGGGCTACGAGGATGCCAATTATGGTGGTTTATGGAGTAACGATTTCAGCTTCCCGTGGCGGCAAATGGTCGGCGCTGATGGTGAACCATGTTATATCGGCGACTACAGGTTCTACAGCGGCTATGGCGGCGGCGTCTTCTGCGACGCAAATTCCGAGGCCAATTTCATCGACTGCAGTATAACAAATAATACCGCCAGGGGCGGCATGAGCGGGGTCGGCGGCAGCAGGCCGGGAGGCGCTTTTATTCCTGACCCTGTTACCGCTTACAGAATACCCAGCTATGGCGGCGGCGTGTATTGCGGAGCAAACTCCGATATTAATTTTGTCGGATGTATCATCAGTGGTAACGTCGCGCCAAGACCCGATGCTACTTACCACACAGACCCGTATTTAGGTCACGGCGGCGGCATCGCCTTCGAAGATACCGCGAGTATTCGGCTTGAAAACTGCACGATAAGCGACAATAACTCGGCGGTGGGCGGCGGCATGTTCTGGTCGGGTGGCCAGCCGGAAGTGCTGGATTGCGGCATAATGCGTAACACTGCGTACCTCGGAGGCGGTATTTATGCAACGGGAAGCGCAGGCCAAATCAGAGGTTGCACGTTGAGCAATAACTTTGCGGGCGTATCGCCCAATGACGTTGATGTAATCGCGGGCCAGGGAGGCGGTATATTCGGCTCGTCGATAGACACAGTGATTGTCGATTGCTTCCTGACTGATAACACTTCTTCGACGTCGGGCGCCGGAATACATATTTACGGGCCTGGCGATGCTAATACGATAATCAAGAATTGTCTGCTGGCAGGTAACCAGGCGGGCCGTGACGGCGGCGGTATTTCCTCCAACTGGGGTGCGGTTGTCTCGGTCGAGAACTGCACACTCTACAATAACCAGGCCACCGGCACGTTCGGCGATACTGGCAACACGGGATTCGGCGGCGGCTTGTACTGTTCTTACGATGCCCAAACCAACGTCAAAAACAGCATTTTCTGGGACAACAACGGCTTGCTCGGTAATGAGATTGCCGAAGCGACGGGCTTTGAACATGAGCAGCGCTGCGGCACCGTCAACGTGTCATACAGTGATATCAGAGGCGGTCGGGCAGGTGTATATATAAGTCCCAGTTGTCCAAGTAACTGGGGCCTCGGCAATATAGATGTTGACCCGCTGTTTGTCAACGCGGTCGGCGATGACTTCCACCTTCAGCAGATTACCGCGGGACAAATGGTCAACAGCCCCTGTATCGATGCGGGCGGTGACCTTTCCGTGTCACTCGGATTGTTTAGGTATAGCACCTCCACGCTTGGCACGTCCGACATGAATATTGTTGACCTTGGTTATCATTACCCCATAGCGGACTATTGCAGGAAATGGGACCTGTACGTGGATAATATTATCGACTTCAGGGACTTCGCAATTTTTGCGTCGGTGTGGGTTGATGATTTGAGTGGCGCGGGGTACGGAATAGATGACCTGAAGGCGTTTACATACTGCTGGCTGGAGGAGTTGGGAGCGGATGTGAATGCTCCGACACCAAATCCTATGACCTGGGCAATCCCGCCTCGCGCATTAACCGGGAGCTCGGTTGAAATGATGGCCAGCACCGCTGTCGATGCGAGCGGACAGGTTTATTACCAGTTTGGAGAAGTCAACGGCCCCTCAAGCACTTGGCAGACCGATCCGTATTACGTGGCTACGGGCATCAGCCCCACGGGCGAGTATTGTTTCATGGTAAGGGCACGTGACAAATACAATAACATCACCGCCTGGTCTGAGCCGGAATGTGTAAGCAATATTGGCGACGTCAATGCGCCGACGCCTGCTCCGGTATTTGTCGCCGTAGCGGCCCAAAACATCGCTCGCACTGACCCGAACACTGCCAGCGGGCAGTTTGAGTGGGACACGACTAACTACGAATGGGATTGGTGGCACAGGATCATAGTTGATGTGACCGGTGTAACTGATGATAGAACCCCAACAAGTGAAATTGAAGTTCGCTTTATCTGCAGCAATTCTACGTACAGCAGCGATAACATAATTCCAGCGATGTACCGTCCGATTCGTATAGGTCACCCTGTTGCTATTGGAGGGAGGATTGCTTCAGGTAGTTCTGCTGCTTCCGGTAGCTACCGGCTGACGTGGAACGGAGCCAACCAAATTGTCTATGAGGTGTATGTTGATGCGAACGGCGGGTCGTACGGCAGGCAGTTGAGCTGGCACGTGTGCGTCTATGATGCTTCCGGCAACGCGGCGTGCACCGGTACGCATTCGATTCCGCAATAGCAGCGGGCAGCGTTGAAATGGTGAAAAATAAAAGGCCACGGTGAAAGCCGGGGCCTTTTTTATTGCATTTATTTTGCGTAGTGCAGGTCTTTTATGTGCTGGTAGCCGAAATGTGCCAGCAGGTGGTCGAGCAGCACGATAGCGGTATAATTTTCCGCGACGGGCCAAATCCTTGCCGTAATCGTCGGGTCGCGTCTTGTTATCGCCGCTAATTGTTTGGTTTCGAGGGTATATTTGTCGATGGTATGCTGCGGCTTTGCGATTGTAGGTGTGGGTTTTACGGCGAGGCGGACGATTATCGGTTGTCCCGTCGCCAGGCCTCCGGTTATGCCGCCCGCGTTGTTGGTGTCGAAAACCACTTTGCCGTTTTTGGCCTGCATCTGGTCGTTGTTCTGGTAGCCCGTCATATTCTTCACGGCCATACCTGCACCGACCTCGACCGCCTTGACTGCGCCGATACCCAACATCCTGCCTAATTCAGCATCGAGCTTGTAGAAAACAGGTTCACCCAGTCCGGTTGGCACGCCCAATGCGACTACCTCCACCAGACCGCCCGCTGAGTCGCCGGAGGCGGAGATTTTGTTGCAGGCGTCGGTCATCGCCTGGGCGGCGTCAATATCGGGGCAGTTCAGGATGTGATGGACGCCGTATTTATTTTTGACTTCCTTTGCGCTTATTTTCGGCGTCTTGTCGCGTATGGCGTCGATTTCCTTTTCGATTTGTGCGAAGACGGCCGCTTTTTCGAGAAACCGCATATTCATATTCACCCGGCCTTTGACGTAAATTTCCTGATAGAACGGGTCAAGGTCGCATCGCATCTTTTTATAATTCTCGGTATATGCGAATGTCTTATTGTGGTCGATATCGGGGCATCGGACGCCAGCGATTTCCTTAACATAGGCAAAGACGTTTATGCCACATTTTTTGAGGACTTTTTTTGCGACGCAGCCGGCGGCGACGATGGTTGAGGTATATCGTCCGCTGAAGATTCCTGCGCCGATTGAATCATCGTCGAGGCCGTATTTGACGAACGACGCCCAGGATGCGTGGCCGGGGCGGGGCGTGCGATTGGTGTCCTGATATTGCTTGACGTGAGTGAAGTGCCGGTCGAGATTTGGTATCAGGATAGTCAAAGGCGTGCCGTTGGTGTGGTTTTTGTTGCCCGCGTTTTCAATTGTGTCCTCGGCGTTAAGACCCGTGTAGATTATGGGTAAATCCGGCTCTTTGCGAGGGCTGGACAACTCGTCGGCTCCGGGTTTTCGCAGGAGTAAATCCCCGTAGATTTCCTGCTCCGTCAAAGGCATTGCCGGCGGATGGCCCTGCACGACAGCCGTGAGGCCTTCCTGATATGACCCGCCCGCGACCGTTACCTGAAACATTCTTCCGATATGACAGCCAACCATTTTTGTTTCTCCTTTAGCCCGTGAGATAACCAACTCACGGACTTGTCTTTTTATTCCTGGATATTATCTCACGGGCTGAACGTTAGTTTTATATTTGCGCCCAGGTTTTGCATCAGTTTAGCATATTCCGGGAAAGTAACACTCATTGCTTCGGCGGTGCCGATTGTGCACTGGCCTTGCATCGCCATCGCGGCAATCGACAACGCCATTACGATGCGGTGGTCACCTCTGCCATCGAGAACAGCGGGCTTTGGCTTGCTATGTTTGATTATAAGGCCATCGGGCAACTCCTCGGTATCGACGCCGAGTTTTTTCAGTTCCTCAGCCATACACTTGATGCGGTCGGTTTCTTTTGCGCGTGCCTGCGGGACGTTTACCAGGCGGGTTTGCCCTTCGGCGAATGCGCCGACGACCGCCATAGCAGGAAGCGCATCGGGAGTAGCGTTCATATCTATTTCGATGCCTTTAAGCTGCGATTGCCTGACCGTTATCGAATCATTGCCGATTATTAAACTAGCGCCCATTGCCTTGAGGTAATCGACGACGGCTTTATCGGGCTGGCTATCGGAAAAGTCGAGGCCTTTGAGCGTTACATTGTCGCCCACAAGGGCTGCTGCGCACAGGAAGAACGTCGCGCTTGAGAAGTCCGCGGGAACGGCTGCATCGAAGGATTTGTATCCCTGAGCGCCCCGGATTTTGAAATGCTGCAGATTATTGTTCTCGTATTTAATGGATTGCTTGTCGAGCCAGTCGAGCGTCATCTGAACGTATCCCGGTTCGTTGAGCAGGGTGACGTTAATCTCGGTATCTTTTTCAGCAAGGGGCGTGCACAAGAGCAGCGACGTGAGATACTGGCTGCTGAACGCGGCGATTGATGTTTTGCCGCCGGTTAGCCGGCCTGTTACGGTTGCTGGTGCTTTGCCGTTGTTTTTGGTGGCGACGCATTTTGCTCCCAGTTCGTTTAGTGAGTCAATCAGCGGCCCGATGGGTCTTGTTTGTATTTGTTCATCGCCGGTGAAGTGCGTCGTTTGTTCTGCAGGCGCAAGGGCGGCAGACCCTATAGCAATGCGGAGTGTTGTGCCGGAGTTGCCGACGTCTATGATTTCCTTCGGGGCGAGGACCTGCCCCGCGATGCCGGTAACCTTCCAGCAATCGTTATTTGAGGTGTCTATTTTTGCGCCCAGCGAATGGTAGCAAGATACGGCTGAAAAGGTGTCGCTCGAGACGAGCGGCCTCTCGATTGAGCTTTCGCCTTTGGCTAATGATGCGATTGCCACGGCGCGAATCGTGTGTGACTTCGAGCCGGGAATGGCGACTGTGCCCTTCAAGCGGGATTTCCCTGCGATTAACTGCATAGTGGGCGGCATTTTAACCGATTCCGTACAGCTTGTCGTGATAAAAAATAACCCGCCGATAAGCTAAATGCCTACCGGCGGGTTGTATTAGCATCTATGATTTTAGTTCCAGACCTTGACGCCCGGGGCTGCTTTGCCGTCAGCGCCAACGACGCGGAGCATAAACTGGTATTCGCCCGTGTCCTGGTCAACTTTGATTAAGAGCAGATTTTTGCCTTTGTTGAGTTTTACCTTGTGAGTTTCCTGGTCCATCTCCATCGCGCGATAAACGTGTTGGACGGAAATGAGCTGGTGGTTAATCCAGAGCTTATAACCATCGTCTGAGCCAACCCTGACTTCGACATCCTTATCTGCGTCCGAATCGAGCCAGCAGGCACAGTAACACAGGATTTTTTCCTGGTTGCTCTCTATGCCGAGGTGTTTGACGTCGCCGAAGATGATATCGGTGCCTGTTGTGCTGTAAGGCAGGAATTTCACGGCTGGACCATTGTCCTGTTTGATTTCCATACCGTTTGTGGGGGTGAAGGCCGCTTCGCCGCCATAGTTTTTCAGGTAATCAATGTTGAACCCCGCGTTATCGGGTCTTTCGCCGGGGTTGGGGAACGTGCC
Source organism: Sedimentisphaerales bacterium (assembly GCA_050015775.1). Lineage (GTDB taxonomy): Bacteria > Planctomycetota > Phycisphaerae > Sedimentisphaerales > Anaerobacaceae > Fen-1362. The sequence continues at coordinate 6,295 of JBEKAT010000055.1, forward strand.
GCAGATAAGCCAGTTGACGACAAAGCCCTGTTCTTCCGCCCAGTTCTTTGCAAGGTTGAAAGGGCCAAGTGTCGGACCGGCGACTGCAGCGGCTGGTTTTTCCGCTGGTTTTGGCGCAGGTGCAGGTGCTGGTTTCACAGCGGCTGCCGGCGTCTTTGCGGTGGTCGCCTTTACCTCTTTTGCCTTGGGGCTTGCGGCCTCTTCCTGGCATCCAGCTATGACCGCGCACAGGGCTGCAAGGGACAATACTAACATCATCGTGCGAAATTGACTCTTGTTCATAATCCAACTCCTTTCCAAAAATTTTGTCTGTAAGATAGCTTTAACCCAACACCACATCGGCATTTTATCCTGACTTGCCGTGTTCGTAAGCTAACAATCAAAGGCGATTCGTGCAAGAGATTTTTTCTTTTCATTCAGGCGGTTTGCAGCTGATTTTGCGCTCGAAGGACGGCGGCGGCGTCGTTTAAGACCAGTTGTTTGACTAAACCAGCGGGGACAACAAGCAGGCCCATATTGAAGACCTTTTCCTCCACCATTGAGGCAACGGTTCTGGCAATGGGCCTGTGCAGATGGTGCTTAGTGACTAAGTATTCGACAATCCGTGATTTATTCCATCTGCTTCTGGTCTGCTCCGAATGGTCTGTATAAAGGTTATCGGCATCCGATGGTCCGCTGTGCCTGCCCTGGGCAACCTCAATGCGACAGCGTTTTAACTTTCGCTTGAAGTGATGTTCGCTAAGTGCGATCGCCGCCTCCTCGAAACCGGTGCCGGCAAGAACTGCCTCTATTACCGAAAGAATCTCGCTTGTGCTGATGGCCCGGTTTGTGGCGTTGCGGTAAAGGAAAAACGTTACTGCTTCCGCAAGCTCCTGCGCGGCGGTTATATCAGGTTGACCCGCTGCACCGAGAGCGTTCGCGATGGAGCCGATGACCTTGGTATGAAGATACGGCTCCTTTGTGCCGTCGGTCTTGACGACTGTCAATTTTGGCGTCCTTGCCGTCATAGTTACTTCTCTGCACAATTCCTAATGTGGCGGGCTTTTTGGCCGTGCCCGTTTACTGGAAGAGCTTCGGCTGTCCTGCCACGTCGGGCTGCGATATTGCCTGAGTTATTTCGTCAATCAGGTCGCCGGCGTCCTTGAAATCGCGATAGACGCTGGCGAAACGAATATACGCCACTTTATCAACGTCACGAAGATGTTTTATAACGCTCTCGCCGATGAATGAACTGGTTACTTCCTTGTCGAAATTTCTGAATATGTCTTCTTCCACCTTGTCGGCAATCTGGCGAACCTGCTCGGCGGAGACAGACCTTTTATAGCATGCCTTCTGAAGTCCCGCTACAATTTTTTCCCGGTCGTAAGGAACGCGGGAGCTGTCCTTCTTTATAACGTACATCCTGAAGCTCTCGCTGGTTTTTTCGTATGTGGTGAAGCGTTTGTTGCACGCCAGGCACTGGCGTCTGCGCCGGATGATTCGCCCGCCGTCGCTGGAACGAGAGTCGATTACTTTATCCTGCTCTTCTTTGCAGAAGGGACATCTCACGGCCTAATCCCGCCTCGCTTTCAATCGAATCAGAGACGAACCGGAAAAACCGGTTCTCAAGTCGCATACACAGCCACAAGCAGCAACTGCATTGTAAAAGCTCTGCGCTGAATGTGTCAAAGAAAATCCGCGCAGAATCGCATTAACTTTCGGCGGGTCTGTTTTTCTTTTTGACAAGCCCGGTCAATCAATTAGCATAGGTGTCATATTAGCGAACCTGATTTTAAGGAGCAGTCAAATGGCGTCCAACAACAGTCAAATATCGCGTCGGGAGTTTTTAGGTAAAACCACACAATTAGCGGCCGGGGCTATTGGGATTAGTATGCTGGCCTCCTGCGCAAGACCAACGGCGATTAGCACAAAATCGCGCGTTCTTGGTGCCAATGACCGCATAAATCTGGCGATAATCGGGGTCAGAGGCCGGGGAATGAATCAGGCGGAGGGTTTTGCCAAAATACCGAATGTCAGGATAAAAACGCTATGCGATATCGACACGAACCTTTTTGCCGAGCGGGTCAAAAAAATCGATGGAATACAGCATTTTGCGCCCGCGACCGAAAAAGACCTCAGGTGGGTTTTCGAGGATAAGGATATAGACGCTGTGACGGTGGCTTTGCCGAATCACTGGCATGCGCTTGCGATGATTTGGGCGTGCCAGGCGAGCAAGCACGTTTTTGTTGAGAAGCCGTGTTCGCACAATATCCGTGAGGGGCGGAGAATGGTTGAGGCAGCGAGCAAGTATGGCCGAATCGTCCAGTGCGGCTTCCAGAATCGCTCACTCAGTAATGTCCAGCAGGCAATCAAGTTTCTCCACGACGGCGGAATAGGCGAGGTTTATATGGCTCGCGGACTGTGCTTCAAGGCGAGAGACCCGATTGGCAAGGTACCCGACGGCATCGGAACCGGCCCGCAGTATAAGTATTCCGTCTGGAACAATCCGGGCGTGAATTTCGACGCGGATTATATGAGCAGGGTTGACTACGATATGTGGCTCGGCCCCGCGCCGCAAAGACCTTTCAACTATAACCGCTTTCATTATAACTGGCACTGGAACTGGGATTACGGCAACGGCGACATAGGCAACCAGGGGCCTCACCAGTTCGATATCGCACGCTGGGGGCTTAATAAGAACGAGCACCCGGTAAAGGTTTCTTCTTTGGGGGGCTATTTCGGTCCCGAGTCCGACCAGCAGACGCCGAATACGCAGTCGGCGGTTTTCGAATACGCGGACGGCAAAATTATGCAGTTCGACGTTCGAGGGATTTACACCAACGACGAGGCGGCAATGTTCACAACCGTTGAAAAATCTGTCGCTGATACGGACCCCAACGCTGCTCCGAAAATCGTTAAAGAGCTAATCAAAATCCAGGATGGTGTCGGCGTGGGTAATCTTTTCTACGGCACGAAGGGCTGGATGTATCTCAATGATACGGTCTGGAAGACGTATTTCGGCAGGAAAAATGAGCCGGGGCCTTGTTCGCAAGTATTAGAAGAATCGGCTAATCCCAACGACCCGGCCGGCGCGGGTTCGCAAGGCCATTTTGTGAATTTCATAACCGCTCTTCGCAGCGGCAAAAAAGAAGACATCAATTGCAATATCGAGGAGGGCTTTATGTCAACGACACTGCCTCATCTGGCGAATATCTCGTATCGGCTTGGCAGGACGATTGTCTTCAACGGCAAAAATGAAAAATTCGTCTCCGACGGCCAGGCCGACAAAATGCTGACTCGTAATTATCGCCGACCTTACGCTGTTCCCGACCGGGTATAATGTTCTTTTTTATTGCGATTCGGTTTTATATTCGGTATAATAGTTCCTGAATTATTGTTGGGGGGGCAAAGGGTTGGGTTATGAGGAAGGTCGTTTTGACATTTCTAATCCTTGCCGGGGCGTTTCCCTGCTTTGCCAAATACTCCGGCGGAACTGGCGATGCGAACACTCCTTACCAAATCGCCAACGCTGCCGACCTGTTGACCTTGGCAAACGATGCCAATGATTACAACAAGTGTTTCATTCTCACCGCCGATATTGACCTCGGGGCTTACGGTGTTTTTACTACTGCCGTCATCGCACCTCAAGGAAGCGGGACATTCAGCGGTGTCTTCAATGGGGCATCGCATAAAATAACTAATCTGACCATAAATACCGGAGGCAGCAGAAAAGATTATTTGGGTTTGTTCGGCTCTATTGGTGGCGGTGTTATAAAAAACCTCGGTCTCGAAAATGTGTCTATAACAGACGGCGATAATGCAACGTATATTGGCGGGCTGGTGGGATACAGCAACGGCAATATTATTAACTGCTATGCGACAGTTGTTATCAGTGGTGGGGATTTAGTAATGTGTTTTGGCGGATTAATTGGAGAAAGCCACGGTAATATCAGCAGTTGTTATTCGGCAGCGACTATATACGGCGGGTTTGGCGCTCATCTCTTAGGCGGGTTGACGGGAAATAACTATGCCAGCATCAACAGAAGTTATTCGATAGGATACATTGGTTGTGGGTACGGTTCGATGTATCTCGGCGGGCTGACGGGAAGTGACCAAAACACCATTAGTAATTGCTATTCAACATGTTCTGTCTCGGGCGGGATGGCTTCGGGATATCTCGGTGGGCTTGTGGGATATGACATTGGCGGAAATATCGGTAATTGTTATTCAGCAGGTTCTGTATATTGTCCTACAAGTTCGTCATCTATTGGAGGATTTCTTGGAAAGAACGTCGCTCCCCCGAGGGGTAACATCGGCATAATCAGCAATTGTTATTTTCTTGTTACTGCCGGGCCCAGTAACGGCTATGGTACGCCTCTTACGGCAGCCCAAATGAAACACCAGAGCAGTTTTGCCGGCTGGAATTTCGTAAACGTGTGGTTTATAAATGAAGGCGTTAGTTATCCACAGCTCATATGGCCGGCACAGGTTCCCTCATACTCAGGTGGTTCCGGCACCGCCGATGACCCATACCATATTGCCACTGTTTCTGACTTGCTGGTTTTAAAATGGTACGATTATGATTATGACAAGCATTTTATCTTGATGAACGACTTGGACTTGGATCCAAATATATCGGGTAATCGCGTATTTACAACGGCCATAATTGCGCAGGATACTGTTTCAGGAACATCAGTTTATGAAGGAAGTCCTTTCACAGGTGTTTTCGATGGCGCAGGGCACAAAATCAGTAACTTGACGATAAATACTAACGGTACTGTGAATGATTATTTAGGTTTGTTCGGGTATGTTTCCGGTGAGATAAAAAATCTTCGGCTCGAGAATATCTATATCAATGGAGGAGGATCAACTTATCTTGGCGGGCTGGTGGGTTATAACGATGGGGTCATCATCGATTGCTGCTCTACAGGCATAGTTGTTGCCGGGAACTATCTTGGTGGGCTGGTGGGAAGTAGCCGTAGCCACGGGAATATCAGCAATTGCTATTCCATGGGGCTTGTCAATGGCACAGAGAGTGTAGGGGGGCTTGTAGGTTCAAATAGTGGTACAATAAGCTATTGCTCTTCAGTAGTAGATGTTGCCGGAGTATCTGATATAGGCGGGTTGATAGGGGGTAATTCGGGAAGTATACACATTTGCCTTTCAACAGGCAATGTAATTGGAGGCGATGGATCATACACAGTAGGCGGATTAGCTGGATATAACAGCAATGGCAGCATAGATAATTGCTATTCTGCAGGGACGGTTTCTGGAGGCAATAATTCTTCTGGGCTTGGCGGGCTGATAGGATTCAGCGATGGCAGTATTAGCAAGTGCTATTCGACAGGAAATATTACCGGTGGAGACGGAGCATTCGGAGTTGGTGGATTGGCCGGATATAACGAAGGCAGTATGGATAATTGTTATTCTACAGGGAGGGTTTCTGGAGGCGCTAGTTCTTATGGGCTTGGCGGTCTGATTGGATACATTGACTCAGGCGGTATTAGCAAGTGCTATTCGACAGGTATTGTTATTGGAGGAGATGGATCCGATTTTATCGGCGGGCTGACAGGGGGTAATATGGATAGTATTGCTGTTACAATTATTAACAGTTATTTTCTTAGCACCGCCGGACCGGACAATGGTTACGGGACACCGCTAACGGATGAGCAAATGAAACAACAGGCGAGTTTCGTCGGCTGGGATTACAATGATGTGTGGGCGATATGCGAAGGAACGAATTACCCGCGGCTGCAATTTCAAATACCGGCTGCGGATTTGGTTTGTCCGGATGGGGTGAACTTTGTCGATTTCGCATATCTGGCCGAGCGTTGGCTTTGGACGGATTGCGGCGACTGCAGCGGGGCGGACATGACCGGCGATGGTATTGTTGACTTGTTAGATATCGCTTTATTTGCTGAAAACTGGCTTATGGGCTTCTAACAACCAGAATCTACCAACCAAATTGTCTTTGGCGGATAGTGTTTGACAGTTCGGGTTCGGCAATCTACAATCCTTTCAAATCAGCGGAAGCATTCTATCAACTGGATGTCCGCCGCAGGCGGATAAATTGGCAAATGGCAGGCACGACAAGGGAAAATACGGGGAAAGCCGCGAAGAAGCGTTTTGAGACGGTAGTCGGCGCGGCCAAATCGCCGGCGGGTTCAGTGCAGGCGGAAAGTATTGCGGCGTTGACCAGCAGGGTAATGCCTGAGTCGCTTGCCGCCGAGGCCGCGGTTCTCGGTTCGATGATTATAGACCCGGTCTGCATAGGCCAGGTAGTGGAGATGCTCAGCCGGGATTCCTTTTACCGGGTTGAGCACCAGTTGATTTACGACGCCATAATCACCCTTTATGTGAAAAACAGGAGCGGGGGTGTTGATGGTGTCTTGTTGCGTGGTGAGCTTGAAGACCGTAAACAATTGGAACAGGTGGGCGGGGTAGAATATCTCAATAAGCTCACTCACTGTGTTCCCAGTTCCGCCAATGTCGTTTATTACGCAGGCGTAGTAAAAGACAAGCATTTGCTCCGCGAACTGATTCAGACTGCGACTGACATACTAAATGACGCTTACGATTCCGTTGGCGAATCAACTCTGAAGCTCGACGAAGCCGAGCAGCGAATCTTCGCGATTACTGACAAACTTGCCACGAGCCAGGCGATAGCGATTAAAGACCTTGTTCAGCGCGCATACGAATCAATCGAAAATCGCGAAGGCAAACACGTTACGGGTCTGGCGACCGGTTTTACAGAGCTCGACCAGATGACCTGCGGGCTGCAAAATGGCGAAATGATTATAATCGCAGGCAGACCAAGTATGGGCAAAACCGCCCTTGCACTCAACATCGCGGAAAATATCGGCGTCATGGAAAAGGCGCCGGTTGTGATTTTTTCGCTGGAAATGGGCCAGCAACAATTGGCAGAGAGATTTCTTAGCAGTGTAGGCCAGGTTGAGAGCCAGCTTATGCGAAAAGGTATGCTTTCGACGGAACATTACCGTCGGCTGATTGACGCCTGCGGCATACTTTCCGCTGCACCGATATTTATTGATGATTCCTCGTCTCTGACGCCGCTTGAAATACGGGCTAAGGCAAGGCGTCTGAAAAGTCAGTATGGCATTAAATGTGTTTTCATAGATTACATGCAGTTGATGCAAATGGGGGGCCGGGTTGAGTCGCGTCAGCAGGAAATCACGACTATATCCCGGTATCTCAAATCGCTGGCGAGGGAGCTGAGCATACCTGTTGTGGTGCTTAGTCAGTTGAATCGTTCCCCTGAGATCCGAGGAGAAGACCACCTGCCGAGGATGAGCGACTTGCGTGAAAGCGGCAGTATCGAGCAGGACGCCGACGTTGTTATGCTGCTGCACCGCGAGGATTATTATCACCACGGAGAAAAGGATTACGAGCCGAACAATATCGCCAAAGTGATAATCGCCAAACAGCGAAACGGCCCGACGGGGATAGTTAACCTTACGTTCTTAGAAAGATTTACCAAGTTTGGCAACGCATCGTTTATAGATGATGCGTCAACTGCTTTGCAGCAGGAGCCATCCAGGGAAACGCCGTTTTGATTAGCGAAAAGCAGACCGCGAAGACGCGAAGTAAAAAGGTAAGAAGAAAAACTTCGAGTCCTGGTATCTTTGTGGTGAAAGGAAAAAGTGAAAAGAAGTTGGTGTAAGGTTTCGATGTTGGTATGTTTTGCCCTGGTTTGCGTTCGGCCCGCCTGCGCTGCTGACGCGAATTCTGCTGTTCCGGCAGGCGTGGATTCCAACCAGATAACTTCTGCTGTTCCGGCAGGCGTGGACTCCAACCAGATAACTTCTGCTGTTGCGGCAGGCGGGGATTCCAACCGGATAATTTCTGCCGGTCCGACAGGCAGGGATTCCAACCAGATAATTTCTGCCATTCGCGTGGAAGGCAACGTCAGCGTGAAGGTCTCCGAAGTCCTCACGAAGGTCCGCACGAGGCAGGGCGACATATTCAAGCCGGGCGTCGCAGCGGAGGATGTGAAGCGAATAGCCGAAATCAAAGGCGTCGAATACTGCTATTACAACACAAAAGCGGTTGATGGGAATATCGAACTGACATTTGTCGTTGTCGAGAAAAATCTCATAAGGTCGATTGAGTTCGTCGGCAATAAGGCGTTCAAGGGTAAAAAGCTGCAGGAAAAGCTCGGCTTCAAGGTGGGCGACTATCTTGACCCGGTCCTTGCGCATACCTATGCGACCACTATCCTTGAGTTCTATCGTCAGAGCGGCTTCCCGTACACCGAGATAACGCTTGATACCGAAAAATTGGCCACAGGCAAGCTGGTTTATAACATCAAGGAAGGCCCGCGGGTAAAAATCGATTCGGTAAAATTCAGCGGCAATAAATTCCTTAAATCTGGCGAGTTGAAGAAGGCCATCAAGGCCCGCACCCGCAGTTGGGTATTGTTCCAGAAATACTACAACGAAGATGAGCTTAACGAGGACGTTTCGAAGCTCCAGCGGGTATATCAGAAAAAAGGTTTCCTTAACGCCAAAATAGAGGTCCAGCGGGAGTTCAACGCCGACAAGAGCAAAATCCGCATCAACTTTGCAAACCGATACAAAGCAGCTTACTAAGTTATACAGGGGAACCGGCTTTATTGACGCGAAGGTCGAGCGCAGCATCAAGTTTGTTTCAGACAAGACGGTTGCTCTCGAATATACGGTCAAAGAAGGCAACCGTTTTCGCATAGGCCAGATAACAATCACCGGCAACGAGCAGACCAAGGACAAGGTTGTTCGACGTGTACTCGACGAGTATGACTTCCAGCCGGGCAAATGGTACAACGGCGATATTGCCCGCGGGGACGGAAAAGGCGAACTCGAAAAAAACCTCCAGCAGACTCTGCTTACCGAACGCGATGGGGCGACAATTACGCCGTCTGGTTCAACCACCGGCCAAAAGGACGCCCAGGTCAGTATCATTGAGGGCAAAACGGGTATGATTATGCTGGGCGCCGGCGTATCCAGCGACAGCGGCGTTATGGGCCAGCTAACCTATGAGCAGAGAAATTTAGACATTGGCGACAGGCCCAAAAGTTTCGAAGATTTTGTCACAGGCAAGGCCTTAAAGGGGGGCGGGCAAACCCTGCGAATCGACCTGCAGCCGGGTACGGAATTGAGCACATATTCCGTCAGTTTTACCGAGCCATACCTCAACGACAAACCTATCAGTTTGGATTTGGCCGGCTCGAGCTGGGAAAGATGGCGCGAATGCTATAACGAAGACAGATTAAAAGGATTTGTCGGTTTAGACAAGCGAGAAAGAGACAAATGGCATGAGAATATCGGGTTACGCGTGGAAAACGTCGATATCAAAGATATTGACCGCCATGCGCCAATCGAAATAAAGGATGTTGCGGGCAATAATCTTCTTACGGGTGTCCGGGTTGGCGCCGGCAGAGACCTTACCGATAACAAGTTCAATCCCTCAACCGGTCAGAATTTCGACGTTTCTTATGAACAAGTTGCCGGTGACTATACCTTTGGTATTGTCAGCGGCACCTACAAGAGGTATTTCACTCTTTACGAGGATTTGGCCGAGCGAAAGACCATTCTGGCCACCAAACTTTTGGCGGCGAGTGTCGTAGGCGATGCGCCGCCCTTTGAGAAGTTCTACGCCGGTGGCAGCAGCACCTATGGTATCCGCGGTTTCGAGTATCGCGGAGTAAGCACCAGGGGACTCCAGACCGAAGTCACTAATCCAGAGCGAAAAGACCCCATTGGCAGCGACTGGATATTCCTGGCAAATGCTGAAACCGCTGTTCCACTCATCGGTGATAGTATAGCGATGCTGTTTTTTATTGACAGCGGCGCCATCGATACCGGCGGTTACCGCGTTGGCGCGGGCACCGGCATTCAGATAATGATACCGCAGTGGTTCGGGCCTGTTCCTATGCGGTTCGAACTTGCAGCGCCCCTGATGAAAAGCGAAGGCGACAGGACGCAGGTCTTCAGTTTCTCCGTGGGAACTTTGTTCTGATGTCCAATTTATTGGGGCAGGGGGGTTTGCGGAATTCTTAAATCTTTCGTAAAATACTGCTGCGTATGGATTGATGGTCGATTATTGGTGATTGATGATTTACCAGTATCGCTTGGAATGTTTGAACGGCGCAATAATCAATGAGAAAGGGAAAATTATGAAGCTTAAGTCAATCATTGTTATGGTTCTTGTAATAGTAATGTCAGGTTTCATTATGAACGCGTGGGCCGCTGATAATAAGTGTCTCAAAATAGGCGTCGTCAGCGTCCGCAAGATATTCCAGGATTGCAAGCGCAACACGAAGTACAGGCAGGAAATGTCGGCCGAGCGAGATAAGCTCGAAGCGGAACTTGAGAGTTTGTCTAAGGATATAGACGCCAGCAAGAGCAAGTTGAAAATGCTGAAACCGGGCAGCGCGGATTATTTATCGGGTATGAAGGACGTGCTCGATAAACAGGGGAGTTTGCAGGCCAAGCAAGAGTACTTCAAACGCCAGATGGATATGCGCGAGCAGGCCGTCATTGAGCAGCTTTTCAAAGACGTCGTTAAGGCAACCGGTGAGGTCGCGAAAAATAAAGGATTCGACATAGTGCTCGACAAAAGCGAACCGGACCTTCCGGCTTCCAGCTTAAATGAGCTTACGCTGACAATAAGCACGCACAAGGTTTTGTATAGTACCGGCTGTGAGGATATTACTGATGCGGTTCTGGCGAAAGTTGACGCGAATTCGATATAAGAATCAACGCCATAAGAAGGCATTATGGAACTAACGGTCAAAGAACTGGCTAATCGACTTGAGGCAGAGTTAATCGGCGACGGGGCTGGTGTCATTCGTTCGGTTGGGCCTGTCGGCTCCGCGGACCAGGCGACGCTGACTTTTCTGGCGGACGAAAAACATCTCGCTGAGCTGAAAAAAAACCATTGCGGCGCCGCGATAGTCAATAAGACAATCGAAGGATTTTCGCGACCCCAGTTGCTTGTGAAAAATGTCAACGCGGCCCTGATTGATGCATTGAAGATTTTTGCGCCGAAGCTTCGGCCTGCCGTGCCGGGCGTGGACTCGACCGCCAAGGTTGCCGCTGGCGTTAAAATGGGCAAAAACGTGTCGATTGGTGCCTGTGTTGTTATTGAAGACGGTGTCGAAATCGGCGATGATACGATTATCGCTGCTGGCTGCAAAATCGGCCAGAACACAAAAATCGGTCGGGCCACCCGGCTCGACTGCAATGTCGTTATTTATCACAACTGCACAATCGGAAATAATGTTGTAATTCAGGCCAACACTACAATCGGCTCCGTTGGCTTTGGCTATTCTTTCATCGACGGTGCTCATCGACTAATCCCGCACAACGGCGTTGTTGTTATCGAAGATTATGTCGAGATAGGCGCCAATAGCTGTGTTGACAGGGCAAAATTCGGCGAGACGCGAATCGGCGCCGGGACGAAAATAGACAATCTCGTTCAGATTGCGCACAACGTGGTAATCGGCAGGTGTTGTTTGATAGTAGGCCAGGCCGGTATAGCCGGCAGCAGCAAGCTCGGCGACGGCGTTGTTCTGGGTGGGCAGGCGGCGGTGGTTGACAATGTCGAGATTGGCGCCGGTGTGATGGTCGCTGCGCAGGCGGGCGTGATTAACAGCATCCCGCCTGGCAAGAAAGTGGCCTGGTCGCCCGCTATCGACCGCAAAGAAGCGTTTCGCGCGTTCGCCAGTATCCTGCGATTGCCCATAATCATCGAGCAGTTCAAAAAATTATCAGCAAGGGTCGATAAACTTGAAACCACGAAGACACAAAGCCACGAAGAAAAAATAAAGTAAAACAAAAACAAAAAAGAAATATTTTTGTCCTGGTGTCTTAGTGGTGAAGACAAAAAAATGAAACTGCAAAAGACGATAGCGACCCCGACAGCGCTTAGCGGCAGGGGCCTGTTTGGCGGCAAAGAGGCGTCGGTGGTTTTTCGCCCTGCTCCGGTCGATACCGGCGTGGTTTTCGTCCGCACCGATTTGGCCGAGCCGGTCAGCATCAGGGCCATCGCCCCCAATATCGGCGAACGAACCCGCCGAACCACCATAAAAAAAGGTCCCGTCAGCATTGAAACCGTCGAGCATTGCCTGGCAGCCGTCGCTGCCCTTGAAATAGATAATCTCACTATCGAAATCGACGCACCTGAGCTGCCCGCGTCGGATTGCAGCAGCGGAGAGTTTTTCCGACTGCTCAGTCAGTCGGGCCTTGTCGAACAGGAAGCGACGCGGCACGAATTCACAATCCAGGAACCTATTTTCATCACCTCTGGCGACGCTTCCATATATGCGCTTCCCTTTCCGGACGATACGCTGAATATCACATACGACCTTGACTACGGCGGACACACCGGAATCGGGAGACAGATTTACAGTTGTCGCCTCACTCCCGACAGTTTCGAGAAAAACCTCGCCCGCGCCAGAACGTTCCTCCTTGAGGTCGAGGCAAGGCAATTTCAGGCGCATGGTATGGGGACTCACCTTACGCCAAGAGATATTCTTGTTATTAACTCCGACGGCCCCATTAAAAACTCCTACAGATTTCCGGATGAATGCGTCAAACACAAAATAGTTGACCTTATCGGCGACCTTTCACTGGTCGGCAGGGCAATCAAGGGCAGAATCGTCTCCTATAAAAGCGGCCACTCCCTGAACCATCAGCTTGTGCACAAGCTATACGAGGCCGCTGAGCGACAGGAACGCACCGCTAAATTCGGCACCGACGCCTTGCTCGATATCCGCGCAATCGCCAAAATCCTCCCGCACCGATACCCGTTTTTGCTTGTTGATAAGGTAATCGAACTTGAAAGCGACAGCTTCATAAAAGGTATAAAAAACGTAACCTTCAATGAGCAGTTTTTCCAGGGACATTTTCCCGGCACGCCCATTATGCCTGGCGTTCTAATCGTCGAGGCAATGGCCCAGATATCAGGCCTGCTGTTTGCCCAGCGGCTTGAGCACACAGGCAAGCTCGCCTTTCTTCTCAGTATGGATGGCGTCAAACTTCGCAAGGCCGTCGTGCCCGGCGACCAGCTTGTTCTCATATCGGAGGCCGTAAAAAGCCATACACGAAGCGCCCATTGCAAATGCAAGGCGATGGTCGGCGACGCGGTTGTCGCCGAATGTGAGCTCAAGTTTATGCTCGTGGATAATGACAAGCTATAGAACATTAAAATCGAAATACAGGATGCCACAATGAAAAAGGTTCATACTACCGCGGTTATTGAAGACGGGGCCATTATACAGGACGGCGTCGTAATCGGACCTCACTGCTTTGTCGGCAGCGGCACATCAATCGGCGAAGGGACCGTCCTCGAAGCCAATGTCGTCGTTGATAAAAACGTCCGTATCGGAAAACGTAATCATCTGTTTCCCAATTGCGTAATGGCGGCCTGGTAATCGGCGACGACAACATAATCCGCGAACAGGTAACCATTCATCCGAGTATGCACCATGACTCCCTTACTAAAATCGGCAATTCCAATCTGATTATGGTTGGCGTGCATATAGGCCACGATTGTATTCTTGAAGACAAAATCGTCCTCAGTAACTTCACCCAGATAAGCGGCCACTGCAAAATCGAAACGGGCGTCTGGCTCTCAGGCGTCGTCCTGCTCCATCAGTTTGTTACTATCGGCAGATGGTGCTACGCCGCGGGGCTGGCAGGAGTCAACAAGGACGTACCGCCTTTTCTCATTGTCAGTGGCCACTATCCTCCGGAAGTTCGCGGCGTCAATAAACGAGGCCTTAAACGTGCCGGCCTGAATGAACAACAGCAGAAGGCAATCAATGATGCCTACAAGCATCTCTACCACGATGACAAAAAGCCGTTGCTGCATAAGGCGAAGGAAATGGCCAAAGAAACCGGCCTCGACGAAAACGTCCGCGATATGGTCAACGCCATTATCAGAAGCAGCGAGCATCGCTACGGCAGGTATCTCGAAAAATTCAGGTAAAAGGGGAAAAGGGGTCAGGCCCCTTTTTCGCGGCCATTAAAAGGATTGATATGGATAGATTACGAACCGCGGTTGTTGGCGCAGGCAAGATGGGTGAAATCCACGCCCGCGTTTACTCAGAGCTGCCCCAGAGTAATCTCGTTGCCATTGTCGATATCGACGCCGACAAGGCAAAACGGCTGGCGAAAAAACACCGTTGTGAATTGGCCCAGAATGTGACCGAACTGATTGGAAAAGTTGATGCGGTAACAATCGCCGCCCCGACCACTGAGCATTTTGCGCTGGCAAAACCGCTGATTGAGGCGGGTATCGCAGTCCTTATCGAAAAACCACTCGCGGCCGACGTGGGTCAAGCGAGAGATATTGTCGCACTCGCCAAGAAGACCGGCTGCCTCGTTGCCGTTGGCCATTCCGAACGATGCAACCCTGTTGTTCAGGCGATGAAGCGGCTGCAAATCGAGCCGAAGTTTATTGAGGCGGCGAGAATAAGCCCGTATCCTTTCCGCTCAACCGACATCGGCGTTGTCCTTGATATTATGATTCACGACATCGATATTATTCTGTCGCTTGCCGCGAGCAAGGTAGTCAAAGTTGACGCAGTTGGGATAGGCGTAATTGACCCCCAAAATGAAGATATTTGCAACGCCAGAATCGTGTTTGAAAACGGTTGTGTTGCCAATGTAACCGCGTCGCGGCTCGCTTTGAAAACCGAACGCAAAGTCCGGGTTTTCAGCAAACAGGCGTACCTTAGCGTTGATTATTTCAAAAAGACGGGCGTGGTAATCAAAGCCGCCCCGAATATAGACGTTGTCGAGAAAATCAGGCAGCTCAAAAAAAGCGGCACGTTTGCTTTGCTTACTGCTGGCTGGCAGGACCTTCTGCACCGCGAAACCCTCGACGTTGACGACAGAGAGCCGCTTCGCCTTGAGCAGGAGGCGTTTCTGCGGGCAGTTGCCGACAAATCTCTTCGGCCCGAAGTTATCGCCGAAGAAGGCCTTGCAGCGATGGAATGCGCTGCTATGATTCTCGAATCTATGCGGCAGCATAAATGGGAATGATTATTTATTATTGATTAACGTTTAAGGGTGTTATATGAAATATGGCAGGAACTCATTTGTTGGGTGTGGCGGCTGTAATGGTTTTTGCGTTCGGCTGCCCGGCGGACAAGAGAAATAACGAGGGTCGAACAATGGTAAAACTGGAAACTACAAAAGGCGATATTGTAATTGAAGTCAACAAGACGGCTGCCCCGGTAACAGCTGCCAATTTCCTGCAATACGTTCAGGAGGGCTTCTATGACGGGACGATATTCCACAGGGTCAAACCCAATTTTATGATTCAGGGCGGCGGCTTTACCCCTGATATGAAGCAAAAAAACACCCGTCCGCCGATTATTAATGAAGCCAAGAACGGCCTCAAGAATAAACGCGGCTCACTGGCGATGGCCAGAACCAACGACCCAGGCAGCGCTACCGCACAGTTCTTCATCAACCACGTTGATAACGCATATCTCGACTATTCTGCTCGCAACCCCGGCTACGCTGTCTTCGGCCAGGTCGTCGAGGGTATGGATGTCGTCGATGCGATT
Source organism: Sedimentisphaerales bacterium (assembly GCA_050015775.1). Classification (GTDB taxonomy): domain Bacteria; phylum Planctomycetota; class Phycisphaerae; order Sedimentisphaerales; family Anaerobacaceae; genus Fen-1362. The sequence continues at coordinate 21,851 of JBEKAT010000055.1, forward strand.
GCCAGGGTCAAGACCGGGACAAAGGAAATGCACCAGGATGTCCCCGACGAGGCGGTCATTATCAAATCCGCAAAGGTCATATCGAAAAAATAATCGGTGGATAAAACTTTAATTTTTTGAAAGGGGAAACAGATGAGCAAAATCACAAAGGGAAACCTGGTAATCCTGGCGGTTTTGCTGACCCTGTGCAACCTGGAATCCCGCGCCGCCGATAAACAGGAGGCAGACGCGCAACAGAAAATCGAAAACCCATACAAAGGAGCAAGGGTTCTTGTTGAAGCCCTTTTAGTCGAGGTTAAACTCGACGCTCTTGAGAAGGCCGGCGTGGGTCTGTTAAGCAAAGAACAGGCCTCAGCAGCCAAAATTCTCGACATTATCAAGGACAAAAATGCCGGCCGAATACTAACCTCCGAAAAATTGGCTTTGGTTAGTCCAGGCAGGGGACATATGCAGACGTCTGGCCGAAAGAATATTCCCATTAAAAAAGACCCTAACAGTGCGGTTACTAATTGGGGCCAGTATGATACAGGAAGCACCATCAATGCTAATCTCGAAATAGACCCCAATGGCAGAATATTCATTAGTTTTAAGATTGACATCAAAGCGCTCGGTGATGATTCGCGATCAGAGGACCAGTCGCCTGAAGTTTTAAGCTATTCCTGGGATAGCACGGTGTCCATGAAATCAGGAACACCTGTCATAGCAAGCGGTTTGGAGGGCAAGGGTAAGATGGCATACCTTATTCTTCGAGCGGATATCGAACAGGATAGTTTGCCGCAATCGTTCCAGCATAAGAAATGACAGCCGAGCAGATAATAAGGCATTTTAAGATGCAGCCGTTGCGGCAGGAGGGCGGCTACTACATCGAAACCTACCGCGCAGCCGAGCAGTTGAAAAAAGAGATTCTGCCCCCCGGTGTTTCAGGCGACCGCAATATCAGCAGCGTTATTCTTTATCTGCTCACCGCCAAGACCGTATCGCTGATGCATCGGTTGAAACACGATGAGATGTTCCATTTTTATATGGGCAACCCGGTAACAATGCTTCAACTGCACCCCGACGGCTCAAGCGAAATTGTTACCCTCGGCCACGATATTCTCAGTGAACAAAAGGTTCAGGTTCTTGTCCCCAAAGGGACCTGGCAGGGGGCTTTTATCCAGCCCGGCGGTAAGTTTTCCCTGATGGGCTGTTCCGTCGCTCCTGGTTTTGACGAGGCTGATTTTGAACTCGGCGACAGGGAAACCTTGCTCGCTAAATACCCGGATATGCAAGAGCTTATCCTGCACCTTACTCACGCACACTAACGCTAATCGAGTTTTGCCTGACCAACCAATCGGTGCGCCAGCCGGCTCGGTTCAGGCAATCGGTATTTTGTCGTGCATTCCAGAATAATGCTAATCGCATCTTCCAGCGTGCATTTGTGCCCGACTGAAACAAACACCGGCTTGACATTTGCTCTCGTACGCAAAACCGCGCCAATCGGTTCTCTCTTATCCAGTAGTTGACTATAATTGCCCTTTAGCCGACCCGGTTCATCGAATGTCCCTATGAGCCGGCTCTTTGCGCAACCAATTGTTGGTTTATCAATAAGCAAACCTATGTGTGAGGCGATTCCCAGTCGCCGCGGATGCGCGATACCCTGACCATCAACGATGAAAACATCGGGCGTGTTTTTTAGTTTCTCGATTGCGTCGATGCACGCTGGCGCCTCCCGAAACGACAGCAAACCCGGTATGTATGGGAAATCAACCTTGCGTGCCGCTGTCGTCGTCTCGATAATCGAAAAATCAGATAAGTCAATCACCACGGCCGATGCGAATATCCGTTTGCCGTCTTTGCTGAACGCACAATCCAGCCCCGCGATTATTTTGGGTCTTTTCTTCATTGCGGCAAATCGCACTTGTGAGGCCAGTTGACGCTGTATCTCTATCGCTTCTTTACAGGACAAATCCCATTCGTGAAGGTTTCTTGCTTTCATTTTAAACAGGAATGGCGAAAAACTGCTTTGTTGTGTTCGTAACTGCTTCTGCGAATTTGGCCAATTCCATCCCCCTGATTCCTGCAATAAATCTGGCGGTGTGGATAAGAAGTGCCGGTTCATTGACCTTCTGTTTTCGCATCGGCTCAGGCGACAAATACGGGGCGTCTGTCTCAATCATCAGCCGGTCGAGCGGAACGTATTTTGCGACCTCGCGGGTTGTCTCGGCGTTTTTGAATGTTACCATCCCCGTCAGTGAGATATACCAGCCCTTGTCCAAAACAATTTTTGCCTGGCGGACGTCGCCGGAGTAGCAATGGAAAACTACGCCCTTCAGGCCTGACTCGTGTGCCTCAAGAATCTTCATCGTCTCATCGAATGCCTCCCGCGAATGAATCACAACCGGCAGGTTCAATTCTTTTGCGATTTCAAGGTGCCGAGCGAAGCTGTCCTGCTGTTGCCGGGGCGTCGAAAAATCGTAATGCAAATCCAGTCCTGTTTCGCCGATTGCGACGACTTTTTTATTCTGTGCGAGTCCTTTAATCTGAGCGATTGTTGACTGGTCTGCTGATTTTGCATTGTGGGGGTGAATCGCCACGGCCGTGAACATATTTTCAAATCGGCCTGCTAATTCTACCGCTTTTTTGCTGTCCGCCAAATCTGTCCCAATAGTTATCCAGCCCGTAACGCCGGCGTTGGTGCTTCGCTTGAGGACAGCATCGATATCAGCAAACGGCTCATACGTTAAATGGCAATGTGCGTCTATCAGGTTCATATTTCCATCTTACAAAAGTGTTTGAGCAATGTCTATTGCCATAACCTCTGCCCGAAATTGCCCAGAAGTCAGGTGGCTATGAGTATCCATTAGTTTCATTTGTTTTAATCAGATGTTTTAAAATAATAGTCAAGTTTCGTTTAGTCAAAAAATAGTTTTGTCTCGGTGTTTTTGGTAGTAATATACTTATATGAAACAAGTTCGTAACAAGCTCAAAGCGGATATTGAGCAACGCTATTTAACCCGTCCCCAAAAGGTGCTCGCAGGGGCAATTATTGCCGTATGTGCGGCAGTTCTTTTCGTACACTGGCCGGCATTGTCGGCCAAGGCGACCTTCGTTGATGATGAACAATACCTGCTTAGAAATTTTACGGTGCAAAATCCCAGTTGGGTGTCAGCGAAGCAATTTCTTGTCGAGGTGTTAAAGCCGTCGACCGTGAAAGGTTATTACCAGCCGTTGTCGATGATATCACTTATGGTGGATTGCGCTTTCGGCGGCAGCCCGCAGAATTTCAAACCATTCCATGTTACCAGCCTTATTTTGCATCTGGCCAACACAGCATTAATAATTGTTTTACTCTGGTCATTATTTGGGCGGCCATGGATAGCGGCGGGAGCAGGTTTGCTCTTCGGACTTCATCCATTGACAGTGGAACCGATCTCATGGATCAGCGAACGCAAAACGCTGCTGGCAGCTTTTTTCGTGTTGTGGAGTCTGGTTCTTTATGTTCGCTCTGTCCGCAGGGGTAATTCGAAAATTTGTCTCAGTTGTGTTTTGACGTATGCGCTGGCGCTTATGTCCAAGCCGACCAGCACACCGCTGCCGGTTTTGATGCTGTTGATAGATTATTGGCCGCTGAGGCGGCTTAAATGGCGAACCGTCCTGGAAAAGCTGCCTTTGTTTGTTATTGGAGGTATCTCGGCTGTTATAACATTTATTTCGCAGAGCCGTTCTGCTTCGGTGATTGTGCCCCATAATTACAATCTGGCGCTAGTCCCGCTGGTCATTTGCCACAATATTATTTTCTATCTCTGCAAGATGGTTTGGCCGGCCAATTTGTCCCCATATTATGCTATTCCTGACCAGTTTGGATTTTCGGCCCCGATGGTAATTATTAGTGTCATAGGGACCTGCATATTGATTCTGCTGTTGGTGTTATCATTGCGTTGGACGCGAGCGGCGCTGACGGGCTGGCTGATTTTCTTTGTGGCTATTTTCCCGACAATGCAAATACTTCAATTCAGTGATGTGATCGCATCGGATAAATTTGCCTATCTGCCTTCTATAGGTCTACTGATGATACTGGCGGCATTTTTAGGCTGGATATGTGGTTCCGACGGTATTCCTCAGCATACAGCAAAGTGTATAGTTGTGGCAATTATAGTTCTGATGCTGGCAGGCGCAGAATCTTTTGCCACACGTCGGTATTTAACGCATTGGCGTGATACGGCGACTCTTTGTGAGCATACGTTGTCGATGTCGCCTAAATCGCCAATTATTCGCCGTATTCTTTATCGGGCATACTTCCTGCGGGGGGATATAGACAAAGGTATCGAACAGTGCAGACAAACACTGCGATACGAATCTGATAATGAACATGCATTCTCGTACAATGATCTTGGAATTGCCTTGTGGTCTCAAGGCAGGAAAGATGAGGCGATTGTCTGTTTGAATAAGGCAATTGAAATAGACCCGAATTATTCTGAGGCGCATTATAATCTAGGTAAAATATTTCAGATGCAGGGCAAAGATGACGAGGCCATAAAGCATTTCTACAGGGCTATAGGGAATAACGCTTATTACCCGGAAGTATATAATGCTCTTGGACTCGCTTTTCAAAAACAAGACAAGTTGGATAAGGCGGTTGAATGTTATTACAAAGCACTTGAAATTGCCCCAGGTTATGCCAAAGCACATAATAATCTGGGGCTTGTATTTTTAAAACAGAACAAACTGGAGGAGGCCATTAGTCATTTCCAGGTGGCCTTACGAATTAACCCCAACTTTACCGAGGCACGGCTTAATCTTGAACAAGCGATTAAAACGAGATATAGAGATAAATAGTAGAACAACCGATATTGAGACACCTTTGGCTAAACTACAAAGGCGTTCTTGTAATGGCGGAATTCGGCTGGGCCGCGCTGGCCGAGCGTTATGGTTACAATATCGAAACGGTATGGCCGATTTTCGATTTCGTGAACTGAGATAAAATACCGAGCAGTCCTTGCCATCTTGTCCATCTTCGGCTTTGTGACCACCGATTCGGTCGGGGTAAATTCCTCATCGGCTCTTGTTTTGACCTCGACAAAAACAATCGACCGGTCGCTATCCACCATAATCAGGTCGATTTCACCGGCCTTGCAGGCGTAGTTGCGCGTGAGCGTTTTAAGACCTTTTCGTTTGAGGAATTTCTCGCATTGCCGCTCCCCCCATTTGCCGAGCAGCTTAATATCCTTGAGCAGCTTGCTCCTCTGGGAAATTAGTCCGAGCAAAAATCAGCAATCCGAAATTTTACCCGCCGAGGCGGGTTGCAATCAGCAATTATTTAGCTAACCACAGTATGTTCGCTGTGTTCTTGGACGAGCTTGGTTGACTTACCCGTTCGCTCGCGGAGGTAATACAGTTTCGCTCTTCTGGTCTTGCCGCTTCGAGTCGCCTTGATATCGGTGATATTGGGCGAGTGCAGCGGGAATATCCTCTCGACGCCTTCGCCTGCCACAATTCTGCGAACCGTGAATGTCGAGTTGATACCCCGGCCTTTGCGGGCGATTACCGTACCCGAAAATATGCCGATACGTTCCTTGTCGCCTTCTTTTATCCTGCAATGGACGTCAACCATGTCCCCGATTTCAAAATGCGGAATATCCTTCTTCAGGCATTTACTTTCGACCTTGTCGAGCAACTCTGTTTTCACTTTATAACTCCTGATATTTACTAAACTTGCGACAAAACCAGCAGGGCTGGGTTTTCTGCGAGCAATTTACGCCCGCCCTTAAAGCCAACCATTATAACCGTTTTGGCCGCAATAACAAGCAGTTTTTAGGCCTGATTTCGCAGTTTTTTGTAGTTTTTCAGCGACGACTCGGCTGCTTCCAGCGGAGGATACGCACCGGATTCTTCTTCGATGATATACCACTGTGTTCCGGCTGTCGATTCGCAGACCTCAAAAACCTCTTTCCACTTTACATCGCCCTCGCCTATGAGTGCCTTCGGGTTGGTCGCTGAATACTCCTTCAGGTGAATCGACAAGGAACGTCCCGGATACTTTTTCAGGACAGCAACCGGGTCGGCCTTACCCTGCATCGCGTTGCCCGTATCGAGCTGCATAATCACTTCTTTGGAGGTGTTGCCGAAAAGAAGGTCCCAGGGCGTCTCGCCGTCAATCGACAAAAAATCTCCCTGATGGGAGTGATAGCCGATGTGTACGCCTTCACTTCTTGTCTTGTCCGCTAATTCATTGAAGGTTTTAGCTTTCGCCAGCCAGTCCTCTTTGGTTTGAAGTTGCTTTCTGTCCAGCCAGGGCACAATGACGAACTTGTTGCCTATTGTCCGGTTAAATTCCATTGTGGCCGCGAGTTTTTCGTTTGAGAGCAAATCATACGCCGTATGTGAGCCGCAACATAACAGGCCGTTGTCGTCGAGCATTTTGCGGACGTCCTTTGCTGAGTAGTTGTAAAAGCCCGCGAATTCCACGCCCTTGTAACCCAGCTTTGCCACTTTCGCTATCGTTCCGGGGAAATCCTTCGCGCATTCGGTTCGTACCGTCCAAAGTTGCAGCCCCACCGGTATATTGCGTTTCGCCGCTCCCATCTTTTCTCCTCCTTTTTGGGTTGTCTGCAATGCACACCCTCCGATAAACACCGCCAGTCCCGATTTCAGAATCACACGCCGTGACAAGTTTTCGCTTTTCATTTTTCACCTCATTTTTATTTTTTATCCGCCGGACGCAGGACGGATTTATTTCTGTTTATCTTTTAGCAAATCCGGACGGTTTTGTCGAGTCCTTTCGAGCGATTGTTGCCTGCGCCATTTTTCGATTTCGCCGTGATGGCCGGAAAGCAAAATATCGGGCACTTTCATCCCCTGAAACTTCTCAGGCCTTGTATATTGCGGATACTCCAAGCCGCCGTTTGCTGTTTCACTGAATGTCTCATCTTCCGCCGAATCCTCATCCCCCAGCGCACCGGGCAGCAATCGAACGACCGCGTCGATAATGACCATCGCGGCCAATTCTCCGCCCGAAAGCACATAGTCGCCGATAGAGATTTGCTCGGCGTTCAATCCCATCCTGATTCTTTCGTCGAATCCTTCGTAATGTCCCGCAATGAGGATGAGCCGTTTTTCGCCGGCAAGTTCCGCTGCCAATTTCTGTGTGAAGGGTTTGCCCTGTGGCGTCAGCAGGATTACCCGGCCTTTATCAGGTGATAACTTTTCGACCTGTTCAAAGCAGTCGAAAACCGGCTGGCACATCATCACCATTCCCGGCCCGCCCCCGTATGGCCGGTCGTCAACCTTCTTGTGCTTGTCCCTGGAGGAATCCCTGATATTTGTCAGGGCGATATCGACGATGCCCGCATCTTTGGCCCGTTTGAGTATCGAATGACTCAGCGGCGACTCGAACATTTCCGGAAACAGCGTTAAGACATCAATCCGCATTGTCGGCATCCTGATACGAAAACCCCCAGCTTTGGGCCGGGGGTTTGGTATGTAATTTTATTTTACGCCTGTGCCTTCCGGCCGTTATTTGTTCTCGGTTTTGGGTTTTTCTGCGGCCGGCGCTGCCTGCGGTGAGCTTGCCTGTCCTGAGCTTGTCGAAGGGGTCGAACTCGCGCCCGCAGCCGGCTTTTCTTCGGTCTTGCGTTCTGATTTCAGGAACGGCAATCCGGCCGCCCTTGCCCGTTTTCTTGCCAGTGCCCGGCGGGTCTTCTTTTCAGCCGCGTATTTATGCTTGATACCCTTGCGGAGCAGTATCTCTGATACCGAGTCCGAAGGTATCGCACCTTTATCGAGCCAGTACTTGGCTCGTTCAATATCCAGAACCAGTTCCTTTTCGGCGTTCTTTTCGAGGGGGTCGTAATACCCCAGTTTCTCGATAATTCTGCCGTCGCGTGGCGTGCGGGTATCAATCACGTTTATCCTGAAAAACGGCCTGTGCCGCCTTCCATGCCGCGACATCCTGATTTTTACTGACATAATCTTCTCCTTTTAACTACGCCTATAATTAATTCCCGCTTTGGCCATACAAATTGGCCACGGGACACGTTAGCCGGTAAAGTCCGGAAGTATAGCAGAAACCGCCCCAAATGACAATGCCATTTTTCTGCTATTTGGGGGTTATTTGATGTCCATTGCGTGCATTTTCCGCAGTTCCACCTGTTCGTATCGTAATTTGATTGGGCGAAAGAGAACCAGACACAGGATTGTGGACACCATACCTAATAAGAAGCCGAGAAGCAGTAGGGGGTACCAAACTGCATATGGCTGAGAAAAAGCCAGGGCCGCCAAACCACTCCCCAAACCCACAGTCATAACAATCAGTCCAAAGACGAACATAATGCCCAGCAGCCAGAGACAAACCTTCCGGCCAGTACCTAACCCCGTCAGTATCCCTATGATGAGCCAAATTGTGCCGATGACTGAGCCGCCGACTCCGCCGCCAATGCCACCTAACAACCAGCCGGCAGTCCGGTCGGTCCACCACGCATTTTTAGCGCCGCTGGTTGCGGCAGATTCATCTTTCTCAAACTGGACAAGTTTAAGCGGGCCAAGATAAACCGTCCCGGGACCTATCAGCACAACATTAAAATCAAGTTTG
>JBEKAT010000056.1:0-14825 GCA_050015775.1 Sedimentisphaerales bacterium
TCGGCAAAGTAATCCGCAAAAAAGTGCAGAATCAGATTTGCTTTTTTCCAGTTCTGTCTGTCTCGAAAATTCCATGGATTGTATGTTCCGAAAATGTTTTCCCATACCAACATGCCGCTGCCGTTGAAAAATGCTATTTCAACCTCATCGCTGCGGTCGCGATCCCAGCGGCGAATCTGATACTGCATGTGTCTTGGCTCAACCCACTTCAACTTTAGAATTCCCGGTTTTTCCGGCTCATCGAGCCATTGTCCCCACGAACCACTGCATATAGCCAGCTGTTCGACGGGCGGGTGCCCCTCGCTGACAATGGCAATACCAGGCTTCGCTTTATCCAATACAGACCTTAGTTTTTCAGAACCCTCGGATAACGTGTCCAGAAAAACACCGTCTGCGTCAATTGCGGCAATCACCTCAGCCAGCAACTCATAATCACTCTTTGCCTCCCGGCGGGTACCGGTATCCCAGGGATTATAATCTATAAAAACACGAACGTTCTTCGAGTGACACCTGTCAACCATTGTTTTGATTCGTGCCAGCCCTCCGGGCATATCGCGGTAAAAATCGAACTGGTTTCGCTCGTCGATTCCGAGACGCGGATAAGCGTGCCAAAGCACGATACTATCGTAACCGCCGAATTCCTTAACGCCGTCCGCAAGCACAGAATCAATCAGGTACTCGTCTTTGGAAGGGTCATAAAAATCAGCGTCGTATGTCATGCACATCCGGCACGTGAAATCGCTGCTCATCCATCTTAAATCTTCACGGTCGTATATATGCCAGGTATTCGGCCCGGCTTTTTGCTCAGCGTCGCTTCTGTTGCTGTTACGATATTGCCGGACGTCTTCCAGCCATACGCTGCGGTCAGTACCTTCCGCCGGCGCCAATATAAAATGATCATTCACTGGGACAGCCTGGGAATATGAAACGCCGCAAATATTCAGCAATAATATGAGAGTATTAACTATGCTTATCTTGTAGACAGCCAATTATTTCACCTATAATTTTCTATACTTACAATTGTATTAATATTCGTCAAAGCATCAAGCAAAATAGATTGCGGACGCTAAAAACAATTGAATCTTCGGGTAAATCCGGTTCTAATACCGGATAGTATAAGAATCCTAAAAATGTCTAAAGAAACAGCCAATGATTGGCCAACAGGCAAATAACAGTCAGCTTCTTAAAATGACCGGAATTTGCAAGAGCTTTTCCGGCGTAAGAGTTCTTACAGATGCCCAATTCGAACTCAGGGCGGGCGAGGTGCACGTTCTGGCCGGGGAGAACGGGGCAGGCAAAAGCACGCTTATTAAAATTCTTGCCGGCGTCCATACGGATTACGAGGGGCAGATTTTCCTTAACTCACAGCCGGTTCGATTCGCCTCGATTCACGACGCCGCCGACGCGGGAATATCCGTAATACATCAGGAATTGTCCCTCGTCCCGTCAATGACCATCGCCGAAAACATTTTTTTGGGTCGCGAAAAGTGTCGCGGTCTGTGGCTAAATAAAAAGGAAATGATAGCTGAATCCCGAAAGCTCCTTGCCGAGACTGGGCTGGACATCGATGTCACTCAAAACCTCGGCAGTTACCCCTTGAGCATTCAGCAAATGGTCGAGATTTGCAAGGCGCTTGCCTTCGATTGCCGCATCATAGTTATGGATGAACCCACCAGTGCTCTGACCGACGTCGAGGTTGAGAAGTTATTCACAATCGTGGGCAAGCTCAAAAAGTCCGGCTGCGGCATTATCTACATATCGCACAAGATGGAAGAAATTTACAGAATTGCCGACCGTATCACCGTATTACGCGACGGCCAGTTTGTCGGAACCGCAGCCGCTGAAGAGCTTGACCGGGGAAAAATGGTAAAGTGGATGGTAGGCAGAGAGCTAAATCAGCAGTTCCCCCGCCACAAGTCTGCACCCGGCCAGGCCAGATTAAAAGTAACTTCCTTCACCCTTCCCGACCCTGCCGGCAAACCAATGCCCGCCGTGAACAATGTCTCATTCGATGTCCGCAGCGGAGAAATACTCGGCATAGCGGGACTCCAGGGTTCAGGAAACAGCGAGCTTCTAAACGGCATTTTCGGAACGTATGGAAGCAGCGCACACGGCAGTTGTGAGCTTGACAGCCGGCCATATAAGCCAACAACGCCCGCGAACGCTATCAGCCGGGGAATCTCACTGCTGACAAACGACCGCAAGGCCAACGGCCTGGTTTTGGGAATGAACATCGTTCACAATGTAACGCTGGCTGCGCTGAAAAAATTCTCACCTCTCGGCTGGTTAAAACCAAACAGCGAAAATAAAGCCGCAGCCGAACAGAAAGAAGCGCTGAATCTCAAGGCGGCAAGTTTGAAAATGCCGGTGGATTCTCTATCCGGAGGCAACCAGCAGAAAGTCGTGATGGCCAAGTGGATAGAAACCTCGCCAAAGGTTTTTCTGCTCGATGAACCCACAAGGGGAGTTGACGTCGGCGCCAAGCATGAAATTTACGAGCTGATGAATAAATGGACGAGCGCCGGGCTTGCTATTATACTCATAACATCCGAGATGCCCGAATTGCTGGCCATGAGCGACAGAATCATTGTTATGCACCGGGGCTCAATCACCGCCGAATTCGACTCCGAACAGGCAACACAGGAAAAAATCCTTCACGCGGCAATGGGCGCACAAACTAACTAAGAAAGGTCTCAAAGTGACAAAAGAAGAATCTTCTGCGAAACTTACAAAACCCTCCTCGGAACACTGGTTTACCTCCCCTACCGCCAGGGCTCTTGGCGCCCTGACAATCGTCTTCTGTTTAGGGCTGCTTTTCAACGCCGACGGCGCCTTTTACAAATGGGGGACTCATCGCGATATGCTGCGAGCCGTCTCTGTTTACGGCATACTCTCCTGTGGAATGACACTGGTCATAATCAGCGGCGGCATAGACCTGTCGGTTGCAAGCATCCTCGCCTTGACCGCCGTATTCTTTTCGCTGTTTACCATTCACAAGGGTATTTCGACCCCCATCGCTATTTTGGCATGTCTGGTTATCGGCGCACTTTGCGGAATGTTTTCAGGAGCCGTCATAGCGAGGTTTCGGATTCAGCCCTTCATCGCAACGCTCGCGATGATGGTTTTCGCCCGCGGTATGGCAAAATGGGTATCAGGCGGACAAAAAATATCAACCGCCGTCCAGCAAAGCGACGGCACCTATAAATACGTGAATGTCCCCCAGATATTCAATTTCATAAATTCAAAAGTCCTCGGCGATAATATCACCGTCGTGACGCTGATTTTCGCCGTATGCCTCATAATCTCCTGGATACTTCTGGTAAAGCTGAGATACGGCCGATACCTTTACGCGATAGGCGGCAACGAAGAAGCCGCCCGGCTTTCCGGCGTCCCTGTCGGCTGGACAAAAATACTTGCTTACGGCATGAGCGGCCTGTTCTGCGCCGTAGCCGGAATATGCCAGGCCGCCCAAGAGCTCCAAGGTGACCCTGAAGCAGGTATGTCCTATGAGCTTTCCGCAATCGCTATGGTTGTCATCGGCGGCACAAGCTTGCAGGGCGGCCGGGGCGGTATATGGCTGACATTGATTGGCGTCCTGACCATAGGTTATCTCGAAAAAATACTCAGCATTAACGCCGTCGGTGAAGACAAACGGCTCATGCTAACCGCCGCGATTATTATTGCAGCAGTCCTGCTGCAGAAAGGAAAAAAATAATGACTACCCGCATATTGAAGGGAAGAAACATGAGGAGAACCATATCACTTTTAATTATCGCCCTGCTGGTCGGATTCATTGCGCTGACGGGCTGCTCAAAAAAGCCTGCCGATAAAGAGGACAAAGGCACAAAAGCAAAGTGGACTATCGGCATGAGCCAGTGCAATTTGGGCGAGCCTTATCGCGTTCAAATGAATGCCGATATCAAATCGGCCGCTGATAAACACCCTGAAATAAAGGTCGTTTATAAAGATGCCCAGAACGATACATTGAAACAACGTTCCCAGATGGAAGAATTTATCAGCGCGGGCGTAGATCTGATAATTATCTCGCCCAAAGAGGCCGCTCCGCTTACGCCGGTCGTTGCGCAGGCTTATGAAAAGGGTATTCCTGTAATTGTTTTGGACAGGCGGGTCCTTGGCGACAAATACACCTGCTTCATCGGCGCCGACAATAAAAAAATCGGGAAGGCCGCCGGCAAATGGATTGTCGAAAAGCTCGGCGGCAAAGGCAAAGTCGTTGAATTAAAAGGTCTTATGACCACGCCCCCTGCCCAAGAAAGGCACAGCGGCTTTCTTGACGGCATAAAGGATGCCAACGGCATAGAGATCATTTTCGAGGCTGATATGAAATGGCTTGAGCCTGACGCGAGAAAGGAAATGGAATCGGCGCTCGCCCGCTTCGACAAAATAGACCTCGTTTACGCACACAACGACCCCGGCACTCACGGGGCGTTTTTGGCAGCACAAGCCGCGGGACGTGAGAAAAATATCATATTCGTAGGCATTGACGCCCTGCCGCAGGAAGGCCAAGCCTATGTCAAACAGGGCATTATGCAGGCCAGCTTCGAATACCCGACCGGAGGCAAAAAAGCCATTGAACTTGGCCTCGATATCCTCAACGGCAAAAAGGTCGAAAAAGAAGTTACGCTTTCTTCGCGGGTCTTTACGAAGGACAATATTGATTCCGGAGGTCAGTTGCTAAAGGATTAACTTGGGAACTGACTTACAAACTAAAACGGCTCGTCACTTCGACGAGCCGTTTTGAAAACAAGTGGATTTTCCATGAATTCTAAATTCTGCCGGTTACAGATGCCTGAATAAATCCTCTCCGCCGTTAATAAGGTGAATCAGGGGTTGAGGACGGTCCACGCCTTCAATAAATTTGGGTCTTGCCGCCCACGGCGTGACACTCAATACGCCGGTCAAATCCATCCAGTATTGCAGCCGAGCCGTCGGCAAACCCCAGACCATGTGCAAATGATTGGCAGGAGCATACTGTTTGTACTCAATCATCGAGGCGTATTTTGGCACAAGAAAAGTATGCGGCCAGTTCCAGTTGGTAAGATTGACCATTTTTTGAGAAAGTTTTTCGGGGACTTCGGTCGTAACTGCCTGGTCCCAGATAAAGCTGAATTTGTCGCTGTTGTACCCATACGCCATTCTGCCGGCTATGCCTTCAATTCCTGCTGGCGTCATAAAGGTTAAGGAATTTCCACCGCCGGGGAAGTATTCGGCATCCGCCAGAGGCATACTTATCTTATTCATAATCTCTTTCACGCCCGCCCCGGGCATAGCCGCCCAGTCGAAAGATGCACTGCCGGAGTTGTTGCCGTCAACTAAACCTTTCTTTAGCCAGTCCGCATCGTCGGGCAAATCTGTTACGCCGATTTCTTCGGCTAATTGCTTAATTTCCCAGCCCTCCCACACCTTTCTGAAATCCATAAACAACGGGGGATTTCCGCCGGTCAGGTAAGTCATAAAAAGCATTGTTAGCAGCGCCTGCATATCCGCCTCTGTGGCGAACGGCAGAGAAGGTTTTTTGCCGTTATGGTCGAAGGTGCTGTTGAATAACGATTCCATACAATCAGCAACAGGGAGAGGCCGACCCCTTAAGTCGCTACCCCATTCGAGCTGGCTCATAAACCCGCCCCCCACAGCGTTAAGCTGGGCCATCAAATCCCTGTTGATAAGGTACATAGCGAGCGACTGGTCAAAACGGAAACTATCTTCGTCGCTTTTCAGTTCAAGCCGATCGCCGATATACCTATCAATCCAGCCGCGTAATTTTTTCAATTCTTTTTTATCATAGGCCTGTTTTGCCAGCATATCTGCCAGCAGCTTCATATCCAGCCGGGTTATTTCAAGGCCGAAAGTATTTCTCGTTGGAAGAATATGAGCAAGGGCGGTTTCCATCCCCATTGAGTCATGACCGAATATCATCACCCTTCTTCCCCGAAGAGCCACAGCGGTAACGGCAGCATAGCACCAGTCGATAAGGTCTTCTGCTGTCTTTTCAGTCATTTTTGGCTTGATTCCCGTATCAGCCCATTTGCCCACGTTCAGATGAACCATTCTGCCCGACTGGCTTAAAGCGCCGTTGAGGGCCTGAGCATATACTACTCCCGGCTTCGGGCCACTGTTGCCGCAAGTGATATTCAAAGGAGTGTTGCCGGGAAACTGCTGAAGCAGCGAAATCGTTGTCAACTGAGGGAACGCCCAGGTATCAGGCGCACAAACAAGGATATCCACCCCGGCCTGTCTGAATTGCTGGGCTACTATATCGGCCTGCGATTCGCTGTCCACAAGAACAGCGGAATAAACTACCGGCACCAGCACATTGCCGGGCAGCACGACCTTGCCGCTTATCGCACTGGCCACTAATAAGACAATATTTTTCGCACGAGTTCGGCTTTGTTCGTCTATCCGAGGGTCACAGGGGGCAAAAACGCCGATAACAGGGACCTTCGGATTTGCTTTTGCAATCTGGGGCAGGCACTTGGCTTGGCTTTTGACTGTCATTTTTTGTTCTCCATTAATGATGAACTGCCGTATAAAGGAAATATTTCCGTAAAACGACTACAAGCGTTGTTTTCTATTATATTAAAGCCCTGCTGTAAAGGATTAAAAGATTGGTTAAAATCGCACATTAAGCTAAATCACTTCATATAAACTGTAACTTCTCCCGGCCGGGAATGCCTGACGCGCACCGCGAAACCGCCTCCCGCAAGCACCTGCACCGTATAGCAATCGCCCGACTGCTCAATGTCCCCTGGCTCCAGCTTTTTATCTCCAACGAGTATCTCCATGGGCTTATGGGCCAGCTTGAATAGCTCCCTCGACTCAGCATCAAAGGTTTTATACACAATTTTGTCCGCCCCATACTTTATAGAACGAACAATCGAGCTGCTTTTCAAGAGATGATTCTCATCCGGCGGCGCCCACTGCGGCACCGACGCCATACCTCTCAAAAAATGCCTCATATAGTCGCCGTAACCGTCTGAAAACCAGTAACCCGTTCCTTCATCGATGCTGGTTTTGACAAGCCCGTCTTCCCGGCAGCCGTAACTTGCCCAGTTGAAAGACCTGAATGCTCTTTCCTTAGCGGATTCCTCGCCGGTTTTTTCGTACCATAGCGCCAGCACCGACGCATAGCGAGCCGTATGACTTGTCATCTTGTCCATATCGTTGATTTGCTCACTGATTACCTCAGCTCCCCACTGAACGCCTTTTTCCGGCAAGCCCCCCATCGTTCTTGAATCCTTCGCAAAGCGCTGCCGCACCCACTCGATTATTGTCCCGGCGTGCTCGCGCCACTGACTGTCGCATTCGGGATGCTCAAGAAGATACCTCGCGGTTTCGAGCGGACAATACTGATTTATATTTGTGCGGTAATCCGGGTAAATATAAATATCCTCGAAATACTGCGTCCACACATTATTCTGCACAGGATACTTCATCAGCCAATCCCATGCCATCTGCCTCGTCTTTCGATAGGCCTCCACATCGCCAAGACGCAGTCGAATCATCTCATCAAGTAATTTAATCGGCCCTACAATATTAGAAGTGTACTGCTCCTCAATAATCTTACCCGTCTTCGCATCGACACGGAAAGGCCAAGGCGAGTTCCCGTCGTCGCCGATTTTCGCATGTCTTACCAGTGCATCAGCACATCTTTTCGCGGCATCGAGACATTTCTTTTCGCCGCTGAATTCGTAGTACCGCAGATATGCCAAACCAAGTTCGCCAATTTTATCCGGCTCAATAAAACCTACTCCATCTCCCCTGCCGCGATATCTGGGATTACTGTCATATCGCGTATCGGTCGCCCCGCGATAATATAAACTTCCTCCATCGGAACTGGCGTAAGGCACGCCGCTCCAAGCGTCGTTTGGCTCAGTGCTGCCATTGGCGATAAAATGGTCGAGCATATCTCGGACAAGCGCCATTACATTTTCGTCGCCGCTATATGCGTAATACAGAAAAGCCGAGTCCGTAAGCATCGCGAAAAGCCCGCCCGGATTATGCGTCCAGTCCCTTCCTGTAAACAGCTCTTTACCAGTATCCTTAGGCCCACTGAAAACAGGGTACACGAAATATGTCTTATAGCCATTCGGCTGAACGGGAATCTTTTTGAACATATCCCATGCGCGTGTAACAACTTCGTGATAAGGCGAATTCGAATCCGACCAGGAGAGCAGTTTACCCTCGCCATCCAGCCGAATCTCGTGCCAGAAAAGGCGCTGGTTTGCATTGTCGGCAAACGCAATTGCAACCAACAAAATCACGCCCGCGGCGGACAAGTAACAACGATTTATCTTTCGAAAGTTTCGAGTCATCAACAAACCTCTGGCAATGCGGTTAATATTCCTTAAGCAACTCGAACATTTTGCGATCGAGCTTGTGACCTTTATAGTTTTCGTATTGTACGTCTGTTCGGCCGCTGTCGAGCACGCCGAAGTCGCCCCTCAAATTCCACATGGCGTGTCCCCAACCAACCTCCTTCCAAAGCGAAAGCACGTCTTTCATCCAGGCCAGTACTACGTCGTGCGGTGTTTTGTTATAACAGCCCCATTCTCCCACGTGTACCGGCACGCCCATTTTTACAAGAGGAGTCCAGGTATCAATCAGCTTTTCTTTCAGAACGGCCTTGTCCCAGACCTTTCCGTCGTCAGCTTTCAAAGGCCATGTGGGAACTCCCGATGACTCGAATGCACCCTTGCCTACCCAGTTGGCCTGGTAATGGGTTACGCTCATAGGCGTGTAGCCGCGAGTACTTTGAACAACCCCGAGGTCAACTATGCCTAAAATAGGTGTTCTGCCTGCGTCTTTGCCGTCCGATACAATCAGCCGGGTTGGGTCTTCTTCCCTTATCGCTTTAACCAGCGCGGTAATAACCCGCACGTGAGGCGTTTCATCTTTCGTGTGAGGCGGCTCATTAATCAAATCGAAGCTCAGTTGCGAGTTCGGTATGCCCTTGTACCTCTTGGCGAACATTTTCCAGTGAAAGATTGCGCCTTCCAAGGCTTTTTGCATATTTTCCGGGGTGTCTTCGTAAAGGTCCACCGGCTCCTGCTTGCGGCCGTTGATACAATAGCCGGGGATGCGGTGCAGGTTGAGGTTGATATGAATTTTGTATTTCTTGCCCAGTGCTACAACCTCGTCGATGTCTTTTATGACTTCCTCGTCAATCTTGAACCAGTTGTCTTTGGATGCCCATCGCCAGTAGGACATGGGTATGCGGGCAAAATCGAATCCCCATTCGGCCATTATTTCGAAATCTTCTTCTTCGAATTTGGCTCTTGGCCCCCATTCGCCGAACTTCGCGAGGAGATTAACGCCGCGATAGCGGGAAAAGCTCATACTCGGTTTTTCAGGTGCTGCTGCCGCCCCGGCTTTCAAACCCACGAGAGATGCTGCCGCAAAAACTCCGCTTGTCTTGAGGAAATCACGTCTGTCCATAGCCAGTTCTCCATAAATGGCTGTTGAAGATTGTTTCGTTGTCTGCGAACATCCTAACACCCAAACGGATTATGTCAATCTCCGCAATTCGAGCCATAGGCGGAGCAAGCTTCATCAGAACTTCGGCGGACAAGAATGTAAAATGTAAAATTAACGAACCCTTGCCAGCTTGTCGCTGCGCAATAGAGTAGAATGGGTGACTCGTCGTAAAACAGCGGAAATGATATTGCTGTACGTCGTCAGCCTAAATGAGACAGTAAAGAGGCCTATTTTGGTTGACGACTTACAACAAGTTAATCTTCTCTATTTCCTGTTTTAATTTCATTTCGCTAGCGACTTTGGCTCGTTCATATGCTTCTGCGATTACACCCCACCTTTCTACTTTTTTAGTTGGTTTGCCTTTATATGTTCACCGTTGGTATTCACATCAACATCCATATTCGCTAAAGGAACAGGCATGTCATCCCCCGAACGTATTCCCTGCAGACTTTCCAACTCCTTCATTGCTTTATACGGTTGTCGTTCGCCCTATTTACAGCTCGGAATGCCTTACGAGCCCTGTCGATACAGAGCATATAACCGGCAAGATACGTAAAGTTTATGCCTTTTGACAGACCAATACAGCGATTATGGGGCTTCTATTAGAGAGCCATTTTTTGTATAATGATGAAATATACAATCCGGGCCTTGGAAGGCCAATCTGGGCGAGGTATAGGTGATGAACAAACGTCAGCCGAGATTTGCGGTTTGCGCTATAACCGCCATTGTCTTGACAATGGTCGTGGGGTGCAGCCCTAATTTTCATAAGGCCGACGCCGACAAGGAGGTTTACAAAATCATCGACGCCAAGTGGCAGGACAACTTCGGCCAAAAAGCCAACTATGTCATTTCCGACGCAAACACCATATCCACCCCCAACGACGTGAATGTTGCCAAAGCCCCGGTTTTTGAAAAGCCCCTCACACTGGCACAGGCAGTCGCCATAGCCACAAAATACAATCGTGATTATCAGTTCCAAAAAGAAAACCTTTATTTGCAAGCTTTGGCACTGACAGGGGAACGTTACAAATATGCCCTGAAGTGGTTTGGAACTATCGATTACGAATACACGAAAAACGGCAGAGCGCCTAAGGACAGAACTATCAAGTCGGAAGTCGGGGTTTCAAATACCTTACTGACGCCGGATGGAATTTTGTTCAACTCAAGTTTGGCAATCGACTGGACACGGTTTTTAACAGGCGACCCGCGCACCACGTTGAGCGGCGTTCTGAGCGGCACACTGGACATACCCCTGCTCGGTAACGGCGCAGGCAAAACTGCGTGGGAGAACCTGACACAGACAGAACGAAATGTTTTATACCAGATACGCACGTTCAACCGCTATCGCCAGACCTTTGTAGTCGATACCATCAACGCTTATTACGGCGTCCTGCAAAATAAGGACGGTGTAACCAACGCGAAGAACAACTGGAACAGCAGCGTCGAATACCGAAAACAGGCGGAAATGGAGGCCAAAACCGGCCGCACAGCTCCTTTCGAAGTTGACCAGGCCAGACAGCGAGAACTTAGCGCTTATGACAGCTATGTAATAACCCTTCAACTCTACGAACAATCGCTCGATTCATTCAAAATCAGGTTGTCATTGCCGGTCAATACTCCGCTTGAACTGGACCAAAATGAACTTAGAGCGCTGCAAAACTACGGCACAATCACACCGCAATACACGGTTGATAACGCAATCGAAACCGCGCTGAGCTGCCGGCTGGATTTAGCCAATTCATTCGATGGTATCGAAGACGCGCAACGTAAAGTAAAACTTGCCTCCGAGGGTCTTGGCCCTCAACTCGACCTTACCGGCAGCACAACGGTCAACTCTCAGGGCAACGAACACATCGCTAATTTTCAATTTCACAGGGGAACTTATGGATTAGGTCTCTCAGCCGATTTGCCCTTTGACAGGAAAAACCAGCGAAACGCATACCGACAGGCATTGATAACATTAGAACAACAGCAGCGGGCATACAGCCAGAGCGTTGATTCAGTTGTGCAGGACGTCCGCCAGGCATACCGTCAATTAATGGCAACGGCGGAACAGTTTATTACCCAGAAAAAAAGCTTGGCTATAGCCGAGGAAAGAGTAAAAAATATGCCGTTGCTGCTGAAGTCAGGCAGGGCAAAAACCAGAGACCTGCTCGATGCCCAGGACTCGCTGCTACTGGCACAAAACAACCTTACTGCGGCACTGGTGGGCCACACCATCGCTAAACTGAGCTTTTATAGCGACGTCGGTATATTGCAGGTCAAACCAGACGGAATGTGGACGCAATCCGAAACAGCAGTATCCAGGAATCGGACAAATGAACGAGAACAAGACAAACAATCTTCCGAAGACAACTTATAAACCGGCCTGGTGGCGGAGCAAATGGTTTATCGCCGCCGGTTTAGTCATCGCTATTATAGCGGTGCTGATTATGACACTGGCCACGAACAAAACTTCCGCGCCCGCACAGTCCAAAACTCTCAGCACCTTCGTCGCTCGCCGAGACAACATTACTGTTACCGTCACCGAAAGCGGCAGTATAAAGGCGCAAAAATCCATAGACCTAAAATCCGAAGTTGAAGGCCGGGCAACCATCATCAATATCGTCCCAGAAGGTTCGTATGTCACTCCTGAAGACGTATGCAACGGCAAAATCCTCGTTGAGCTTGATTCGGGTGACTTAAAAGAACAGCTAACCCAGCGCCAAATTGATTTCACCACCGCGGACGCAAGCTACGCACAGGCAAAAGAGGCCTACGACATACAGGTCAAACAAAACGAAAGCGATATCTCGGCGGCGGAGCTTAAAGTCAGGTTCGCCCTTCTGGACTTCCAGAAATATCTCGGCGACACACTCGCAAATCATATCATCGATACCATCAAGGAAGCAAACGACCCCAATGTTGATATTACGGACCTGATCAATATCGATGAAATAATCCAGGACGCAAACAACCTCGGCGGCCAGAGTTCGCAGGATATTAACGGCTGGGAGGACAAAATCAAACTGGCGAAGGCGAATTACGCAAACGCAACATACCAGCTCGAAGGAACACAGGAGCTTTTTGACGCGAATTACGTCGCTAAAATCGAACTGGACCGCGACAAGCTTTCAAAAGACAGTTATGAAATACAGGAAAAAGAGGCGGAGGTCTCGCTCAATCTCTGCAAGATTTATGATTTTCCAAAACAGGTCCAGACATTTTTAAGCGCTTACTTCGAATCAAAACGCAACCTGGAACGCACTTACGCCAGGGCGCGTTCTCAACTTGCGCAGGCCAAGTCCCAGCTTGAAAGCGCAAAGGCCCGACTGGAACTTCAACAGGACCGTCTCGACAAAAGCAAAAAGCAATTCGCCGCATGCATTATAAAAACTCCCGCCCCGGGCTTAGTCGTATATGGCTCAAGCATGGACACTATGAGCAGATACCGCGGCGCTGGTCTTATCGCACCGGGCGAAACGGTCTTCCAGAGACAGACAATTATCACGCTACCCGATACTTCTTCAATGATGGCCGAAATAGCCGTCCACGAGTCATCCGTCGATAAAATAAAGCCGGGCCAGAAAGCCAATATCATTATGGACGCATTCCCCGACCAGAACTTCGGCGGAGAGGTAATCAAGGTCTCTTCCCTGCCGGACCAGCAGAGAAACTGGCTCAGTCCTGACATCAAGGTATATACAACACAGGTCAGTATCGAAGGCACTCATAGCTTCCTCAAGCCCGGAATGTCCGCACGCGTCGAAATTTTTGTCGATTATGCGCCAAACGCTTTGGTTGTGCCTGTCCAGGTCGTCGCGAACCGAAGCGGCAAAAAAGTATGTTTCGCTGTAAACGGCGGCAAAAGCGTCGAAAAAGAGGTTAAAACAGGTCTGTTCAACGATACCTGGGTTCAGATTCTCGAAGGCCTCAACGAGGGCGAAGAAGTTATGCTTAACCCGCCCAGAATCACCGAGACAAAAAAAGAGTCGGAAAAGCAATTAGCCGACAAATTCCCCAAAAACGGACAACAGTCGCAGCCAATGGTGGCACGGGCAACCGACGACCCGCCGCAAACATCGGAGCCCAACAGGGCCGGCCGAAGAAGACAGGGTATGCCGATGAGTATGACGGGACCACAGGGGATGTCAGGTATGCCGCCTGACTTCAACCAGCTTGATGACGCGACCAAAGAAAAAATCAAACAGTTCCAGGAAAAAGTCGCCAAAGGCGAGATATCCCTCGACCCAAACCAGATGGACGAACAATCCCGCGAAAGATTCAAACAATTAAAAAATCGTACGAGGCCGCAGAGCGATGGACAAACTCCCAGCCAGGAACCTTGATTTTACCGCCAACGGCTCCATCCTCGTTTTTGACAAACTCTGCAAAAACTACCAGCTTGGCGCCGTCGAGCTTAAAGTCCTGCGAGAAATCGACCTTGTCGTCAAGAAGGGTGATTACCTTGCCGTGATGGGTCCCAGTGGCTCAGGCAAATCAACACTTCTCAACTTAATTGGATGCTTAGACAAACCTTCCAGCGGGAAATACTACCTCGGCGGCCACGATGTCTCCACTCTCGACGACAACGAGCTTTCCGCCATACGCGGCAGACACATCGGATTCGTCTTCCAGTCATTCAACCTGATTTCGCAACTGAACGTTCTGGAAAATATCGAGGTGCCGATGTTCTATCAGGGTATATCAGAACATCAAAGCGAAACCAGGGCAAGAGAGCTGGCCGATATGGTGGGACTGGGCGACCGTGTCAACCACAGACCATCAGAACTAAGCGGCGGCCAGCAGCAGCGAGTAGCTATCGCCAGAGCGCTGGCCAACGACCCCTTGATTGTTCTCGCGGATGAACCTACCGGAAACCTCGACAGCCAGAGCGGCAAAGACATCCTTAACATACTCGACCTTCTTTACCAGCAGGGGAAAACTCTCATCATTATCACGCACGATGAGGATATCGCCAAACATTCACAAAGAGAAATACGCCTGTTCGACGGGCAAATAGACAAACAATGGTATAACCGCTGATATATGTTCTTATATAGAACCAAACGAACGCTGAAACTTGGCATTAAGAGCTTGTGGCTTCATCGCCTCCGCTCTACGCTTACTGCGCTTGGTATCATATTCGGCGTAGCTTCAGTAATCGCGATGCTCGCCATCGGCGAAGGCGCAAGCAGAGACGCAATGGCACAAATCGCGCGGCTTGGCTCGCTCAATATCATCGTCAAAACTATTCAGCCCCCCGAAGACCAGCACGCCACAGGCCAGCAACAAAGCTTGCAGGAATACGGTCTTACTTACGATGACGCCGAACGTTTCCGAAACAGCAT
>JBEKAT010000057.1:0-14736 GCA_050015775.1 Sedimentisphaerales bacterium
GCCAATTGCGACGGATGCGGCTGACCGCTCACAGCCGCTATCGCGTTAAACATTTTTATTATACCCAGCACCGTTCCGAACAGGCCCACCATTGGCGAAACGTTCCCGATGATGTTCACCCACTCGATTTTACGTAAAAACCTCATCGCCTGCTCCTGCAGCGATTCTTCGACCAGGTTCCGCATCCGGCCCAGGTCACCGCCGCCCTGGGTGACCGCCCTGGTAATTGCGACACTGATAAAATCCTCCCCGCCGGCAAGTTGTGCCGGAAGCTGCGAAAGGCCGGCCTGCTGCGCCGCAGAAACGATTGTCCCGCTTATATCATCCGGCAGAAGCCGTCTCCTGCGAATAGTAATAAAATATTCGGCTGCCAGATATACCGTAACCACCGACATCGGCAGAAGCACAAACCAGACCACCGGCCCTCCCGCCGTAAAAAACTGCTCGAAATACGTTCGCGGCCGGGCCCACCCCGCAGCACCGCCGCTGCTGAAATCAACCCGCCATGCCGCTGCCAGTATCGCTGCCACACCCAGCGCCGCACACGCAAGAAAAATCGTTTTTGTTAAATTCCCTTTACTCATCACCGCATCCGTTCTTCTGTCAGTTATCCGTCTTCTTCTGTTCCCTGCCGCCGGTAATAAAAGTAAATTGCCCGCCGCTTTCCTTCGCTATCGTTTCAAGCACTTTGCCGTCCTCCTCGGTGCACCAGAAACCAATCGTGTTTATATGCGCCTTCGGCGCAAAACTCCTGTGCATTGTAGCAACCTTGTGTGCGAAACGCGAGCCGTCCTGCTCACTCAGTTCAAAACCATCCGTGAGAAAATATATCGCCGAAGCCCCGACGCCGGCCCTGTCCTTAATCATAATCGCTCGCTCCAGAGCATCCGTCGCGTTTGTCGTCCCTCTCGGCTGGATGGAACCGATAAAACTATACGCCTCTTTCTTCGCCTGCTCCGTCGCCCGGACCATTTTACCCCCGCCCGATTCCAGTATGCTTCCCCCGCCGAAAACAATCACGCAAAAATAATAATCCTGCTGCAGTTTCCCAATCGAATCGATAAGCTCTTCCTGCACGCGTTTCCACAATCCCCGCATACTCCCCGAGCAATCAACAACGTAACAAATCCTTCTGCCCTGCGCCGGGCTGTCAAAAAATTCTATATTCCCCGCCGATTCCCTGCCGCTGGTCGCCGCAGGCGCCTGTGACTCAATCGGCTGTTTTACTTCTTCCGTCTGCCGCTGATAATCTTCTTTCGGCAAATCAAATACAGGCCGAGCATTCGCCTGCGTTCCTTTTCCGTCTGCTTTAACTATCGGCCTGCCCTTAATAATGTCCGCCTTGAGTGCGCCGGAAGAATCGAATGGCTTACTATCAACGGGACTAACCTTTGGCTTGGGCGTAACCGCCTGCCTGTCAGCAAGTTTGGCCGCCTGACTGATACTCACAACCGTCGTCGTCTGCAACCGCATAGGAGGTGATTGCGAAATTTTTACCGCCGCGAAAACCGATAACCCCACGATATGCGCAAAAACAGACACCCCCAGTGCGTATAGTTTAATCCTCCGATGCTTTTTGACCATTCCCTGGCTCACAACGCCGGCTTCCTTCTAACCGCATTTTTCAGTTTTAAGTGTTCAGTGTTGAGTTTTTAGCTGTTTCATTCAACTTAAAACTCAAAACCAAAAACTAAAAACTATTAATCTACCACATCCACAAGCGACTGCCCCGGCATCATCAGGTTATATACCAGTATTGCGTCGCCGTTGTGCAGCCGAATACATCCCTGAGAACCAGGCGTCCCGATTTGCTCAGGGTTCTTCGTGCCGTGAATCGCAAAACCCGTCTTGCCCACCGCCGCCCCTTCAAGGCCCTCAAGACCTATCCACCGCGAACCAAGCGGATAATCAGGATCTTCAGGATGATACGTCTTGCCGGTCACAGGGTCCGTCCAAATCGGCTGTATCAGTTTGCCGCCCTCTTTTGCACGCCATCGCCCTGTCGGCGTTTCCATCCCCGACTTGCCCAGCCCCACCAGAAAACTCTTCACATAAGTGTTCTGCAGATACAAATCCATCGTAAACGTTGAGCGATAGACCCTCGCGTGGAAAGGCCCGTTGATTACCTTTATCGCCACGCCCGCCTGAAGCGCCTCCGGCTTTGCGATATTATTTATCTGCATCAAAGCCTCATACGGCACGTTGTGCTGTTTGCCGACCGTCGAGAGCATATCGCCCGGCTTGACCTTGTAACTTGCGCACAGTTTGTCCTCGGGGTACACAACTTTGCTGAACAGCCATTTGTCCGCAAGGGACGCAAGCTGCCCTTTGATAAACACAAGCTCCTGTCCCTGCGCCAAGGGCAATAGCTCATTAAGTCGGTCCCTCGCCTCGATAACTTTAGGCGTCGGCTGATTCAGCAGTTCCATCGCCTGGGCAATCTGCGCCGACACAACCGAGCTGTTGGCATCCATCGTAACCGGCGCTGCGACTTCTGGTTTCGCAACGCCCGGTTCCGTTTGCGCAACAGGCGACGCCGGCTGACCATCCACCTGCGCAGGCGCAATCTCCTGTGAACCGCCTCGATTCCGCAAAAGAATATATCCCGCTATCGCGATAACGCCCACCACAATTACAACTATCGAAATATACAAAATTCTGCGAATCTGAGCCGAACGATGCTCATTGTAACCACCCGGATAAACAGCCATTTCAATCTCCTTTTATTTGTCCTGCCTGCTCACTCTCGTCTTTTTGGCCTTGATGCCGGATGCCGGCTTGTCCTTGCCAAAATACAGCACTTCCTCATCGGTAACCAGCATATCAACCGGCACGTCGTGCTCTGTCACCAGCACCGTTTCTATCACCTGCTCCGAAAATGCGAAACCGCATTTCGGCGCCTTCAATTCCTTGTTGGTGAAAAACCTGTCGTAATACGACCCCCCGCGCCCAAGCCGATTGCCCTTGCGGTCAAACCCAAGACCGGGCGCCACCACCATATCAATATCCTCGAATGGAACCGGCGCTCCTGTTGTCGGATTTCGCAAGCCCGGGACCTCCTCCGAAAAACCCGTCTCCAATGAGTTTATCTGCACGGGTATCATATGCCTCTGCTGCCAGGAAACTTTCGGCACAACCACCGTCTTGCCCAGCTGCCAGGCACAAAGTATCGCCTCCGACGTATCAAGCTCGTGCGGAAGCGACATATACATCATTACTGTAGAAGCGTTTTGAAACTCAGGCGTCGCAATCAGATTTCGACACGCCCTTCGGCTTTTCTCTTTCCGCTGCTCAGCCGATATACCTGCCAGACACTTTTGCAACTCCAGCCGCAACTGCGCCTTGTCCATACGGTACTCCATTCAACCGTTACCCTGCTCCATTCGGCCGTTCAATCCCTTTGGCCTTACTATCTTTTATCAGTATTTCGAGCTTTTGTAAATAACCCCGTATATTTTTTTCATACCCACGTTCCGTCGGCTTGTAATATTTCTTCTTTATATCACCGGGCAGGTAATCCTGCACCACAAAACCGCCCTCAAAACCGTGCGGATATTTATATTCTGCCCCAAAACCCATTTTTTTCGCCGCCGAATAATGGCTGTCCTTCAAATGCTTAGGAACCGCCACGGTCTTCTCATTTTGAACATCACCAATCGCGCTGCCTATCGCCGACGACGAGGCGTTCGACTTCGGTGCACAAGCCACATATATCGCCGCCTGGGCCAATGCTAATTGCGCCTCAGGAAGCCCCACAAATTCGCTTATCTGCACCGCCGATGCCGCCAACACCGTCGCTATCGGGTCCGCGTTGCCCACGTCTTCCGCCGCACAAACCGCGATTCTTCTGGCGATAAACCGCACGTCCTCCCCGCCCGCAATCATTCTGGCGAGCCAGTAAACCGTCGCGTCAGGATCGCTGCCTCGCATACTCTTTTGAAACGCGCTCGCCAAATCGTAATGTGTATCGCCAGTCCCGTCATAATCGATTGTCTTGCCCTGAATCGAGTCCTTGGCCGTCTGTAAATCAAATTTTACTTTATCGGTTCGCCTCTGCGACAAAACCCCCACTTCCAGCGCATTCAACGCTTTTCTTGCGTCGCCGTCGCATACCGCCGCAAGATACTTCAGGGCCTTGTCGTCCGCCTCAATCTTATATTTGCCAAGCCCGCGCTCCTTGTCGGCTATCGCCCGCTTCAACACCCCGACAATATCCTCTTCGCTCAATGGCTCAAAATGAAACACCGTGCTTCTGCTTATCAATGGCGAATTAACCGCGAAAAACGGGTTTTCCGTCGTCGCCCCGATGAATATCACTATCCCCGATTCCACGTCATCCAAAAGCACGTCCTGCTGTGCCCGATTGAAACGGTGTATTTCATCGATAAACAAGACGGTTCGCTTACTCGACGACGCTAATCGGTCTTTCGCCTCCGCTATCACGTCGCGGATATCCTTTACGCTCGCCGCCGGTGCACTTATGTATCTAAATTCCGCCTTTGTCTGGTTGGCAATAACCATTGCCAGCGACGTCTTTCCCACCCCGGGCGGGCCGTAAAATATCAAGCTGCTCAAGGCGTCCGCTTCTAATATCCGCCTAAGCAATTTCCCTTCGCCGACAAAATGCCCCTGCCCCGCGAACTCATCGAGAGTCCTCGGCCTCATCCGAACCGCCAACGGCGCAGCCGCAGACATCCTTGCCTGTTCGCTCTTGCCAAACAACGTCTTTTCATCCCTGCCTGCGCTCATTGAGCCATATTATACGCCTCTGCCGCACAGCTGTCGAAGCTATATTCATTATCTATACCCACACGCGTCATAAAAATACCAAATAAATTTCTCTTGACAGACAAGCCCTAATGTTTTAGCAATAAAGGCCTTATAAGTTGGCTAAATACAACCACAATTCGACTTGGAGATAAAAAAATGGAAGTCAAAATTCATCTGAAAGAAAAAGACATACCCCGCAAATGGTACAACCTCGCCGCCGACCTGCCCACCCCGCCGTTGCCGCCGCTGGGACCCGATGGAAAACCCATCGGCCCCGAAATGCTGGCTCCGGTCTTCCCGATGAACCTCATCGAGCAGGAAGTCAGCACAAAACGCTGGATTGATATCCCCGAGGAAATCCTCGATATCCTCTACAGGTGGCGGCCGGCACCCCTGCGAAGGGCGGTTTACCTCGAAAGATTCCTCAAAACCCCCGCCCGCATATACTACAAAGACGAAAGCACCAGCCCCCCGGGCAGCCACAAGCCAAATACCGCTGTCCCGCAGGCCTGGTACAACAAACAGTTCGGCATCAAACGCCTCGTCACCGAAACAGGCGCAGGACAATGGGGCAGTGCGCTCGCCTTTGCCTGCCAGTTGATTGGTCTTGAGTGCAAGGTCTTTATGGTCCGTATCAGCTTCGACCAGAAGCCCTTCAGAAAACTTATGATGCAGGTGTGGGGCGCAAATTGCGTCGCAAGCCCGAGCAATGAAACAAACGCCGGCAGAAAAATCCTCGCAGAAATGCCAAACACCCCCGGCTCACTCGGTATCGCCATCAGCGAGGCAGTCGAAGCAGCCGTAACAGACTCTTCCGGCAAAACCCGCTATTCGCTCGGAAGCGTCTTAAACCACGTTCTGCTCCATCAGACAATCATCGGCCAGGAAGCCAAAAAGCAACTCAAACTCGCGGGCGAAAAGAAAGTCGATATCGTCATCGGCTGCGCGGGCGGCGGCTCCAACTTCGCGGGGCTTTCATTCCCCTTCGTTACCGACAAAATCAACGGCGCAAATATCAAGATTATGCCCATCGAGCCGAGTTCCTGCCCCTCTCTGACTCGCGGGCCATTCTCATACGACTTCGGCGACACCGCAGGAACTACGCCATTGCTTGCGATGTTCACAATCGGACATACCTTTATCCCCGCCCCCATTCATGCGGGCGGCCTGCGTTACCACGGTATGGCGCCTCTCGTCAGTCAGGCCACTGTCGAAGGATTGCTTGAACCAAAGGCATATCCGCAGACCAAGTGTTACCAGGCGGCCATGACCTGGGCAAAAACAGAAGGGTTTATCTGTGCCCCAGAGACCAGCCACGCCATTGCCGCGACCATCGACGAAGCCATAAAAGCCAGGGAAGAAGGCAAGGAAAAGGTCATCCTGTTCAGCTACAGCGGACACGGCCTTATGGACCTCTCCGGTTACGATGCCTTTTTGTCTGGAAAACTAACCGATTACGAACTGCCCGAAGAAGACCTCAAAAAATTCACCGCTCCCTTGAAAAACTTCCCGAAGGCAGAAGCAAGAAAAACAGGAAAATGGTAATTTCCTTGACAGCGTAAATCGCTAAAGTAAAAATATTTGAAGGCATAGACCCATAAAACAGCCGTTTATAGTGTCGTATGGGCGAAAATGAGTTTTTTTTATGGGGCAGGCAAAAAAAATGAAAATTTACTTGCCCACCTTATCAGTGTTGCTATACTGCCTTAACCTCTCGGTGCGGTGCCGGGGGAGTGGATAATAGCATAGTAAAATTATTATGTGAGAGTTTTTTTAAGGAGATGAAAGAAATGAAAAAACTGGTTTTGTTAATAGGTATGGTTCTGTTTGGCATGGTTGCCCCGGTGCTCGCCGCGGAAGGCGATCTCCACGGCGATGTCGGCTACACATATGACACTATGCATGTCTGGCGCGGATTCGAGACCTGGGGGGGCCACAGTGGTAGCAATCCCTTTATCGACCTCGACCTGTTTGGTTCCGGCTTTGGTATAAGCACCGAAGGGCATTGGGCCAATGGAACAGGCAACAACGGTCCAGTCGGCTATTCGAATGAACAACGATGGGATTACACTTTATTCTACCAGAACAAACTTTCGGCCGGAGATGCCTTAGAAACCGATTACAAAGTTAGCTACGTCTATTACAACTATCCCAGTATGAGCGCACGCCACTCCGATCAATGTTTTGACCTTCAGGAACTCAACGCCCTGCTGGCCTGGCCCAACATAACAGGCGTAAAAGGCCTCGTCCCGGCTTACTGCATCGTCAAGCTGTGGCCCTCTATGAGCGATACGGTGGTTGGCGGTGCCAACCCGATGGGCGGCACGGCCTCCGGCTTTGCTCACATCTTTATGCTCAATTATGCCCTGCCGATTGCCGGGCTGACCTCAGAAACACCTAATCAGGTCCTCAATTTCCACACCGAGCTCGTCTATAATGACGGCGTTGACCCCAGACCATACGGTGGATATACCAGCAGTGACTGGACCGATTTCGTTATGGGCGTCTCGACCGACTTCGACCTCGGCAGTAACTTCATCTTCACACCAGGAATCAATGAGCAGATTACTATGGAAGACGACGGTCTAGTCAAGGGCGTTTCTCCGAAACACGACATCACATGGGCAACTATGACCATAAAGTACAAATTCTAATAAATTGCCTCTTTGACGGCAAAAAACCAATAAAGCCGGCCTGTTTCAGGCCGGCTTTTCTTTTGCCCAAAATCGCTCTACCAGTATTAGTAATCCGAAAAAATTGGACTTTTGACTTGACTTATGCCGATATGTTGTATATTTTCGTTATTTCAAGGTGTTGCGATTTGAGAAAATTCGGTTGCGATCGGAATCGCTTTAGCTGTTTAGTAAACGCTTTCTTGAAGTGGCACTCGAAGGAAACTTTTTTAGAAAGGAGTTGATTATGAACAAAAAATTGTCAATTGTGGTTGTCATCCTTGCTGTCCTTGCTCTGAGCGGTTCAGCAGCTATGGCCCTGGCGCCACTGGGAACTCCAACGGATGACCTCAAAGCAGGCCAATTTGGAACCGGTCTCGATTACGCCTATGCTGATACGAAAGTCAAAATCGAGGACTCAAGTACCCACTTCAAAACGAACATGATTACGGCCGACTTGGGTTATGGCGTTATGGATGACCTGAAAGGTTTTGTCCGCCTCGGAACCGGCAACGCCAAAGCAGATAATTTCAGCGGCGACTACGGGTTCGCCTGGGGTCTCGGAGCAAAATACACCTTCCTGAAGCAGGACAAACTCGACTGGGGCGCCCTGTTCCAAGTTAATTGGTTAAGGTCTGATGATAAAATTGCCGGCGAGACGGTCAGGGCGAAACCCTACGACATCGTGGTCGCCGTCGGACCAAACTACCAGATCAGCAATGGCCTCTCGATTTATGGCGGACCCCTCCTGCAGTGGGTGCGGGGAAAAGTCGACGCTGCCGGTGGATCATCCGACATAAGAGAAAAATCCGTATTCGGTGGTTATGTCGGCGCACAGGCCGAATTGGCCGCTAACACTTCCCTGTTTGGGGAGGTCCAGTTCACCGGCGATAGTTGGGGCATCGGCACGGGCATAAACTGGAAATTCTAACACCATCGATTACCTGATTGTCTAAGTTGCACAAAAAAGGCCGGCTTCTAAAAGCCGGCCTTTTTACTTGCTGTCAATATATTAGTCAAACCATCCGCCCCGCGACAAATCTTGCCGTCTCGACAAGGGTTTTATTACCGTCACTATCCGCCACTGCCGCCAACGCCGCAATCGCCCCCTCGACAAACTCTTTCGCTCGCCTCCTCGAGTATTCGATACTCTTGCAGGAATTCAACTTTTCGAGCAGTTCCATCCTCTCGGCGTCCCCGGTTTTATGCAACAAAATCTGCTTTACCTTTTGCTTATCTGTTTCGCCTGCGGTTTTTAGAAAATGTATCAGCGGAAGCGTCAGCTTATTGTGATCGAGATCGCTGCCGACCGGCTTGCCCGTCTTGTCCTGCTCCCCGACCAAATCAAGCAAATCATCGGTAATCTGAAACGCGATACCCGTGTTGCGCCCGTAAGCCGCCAGTGCCTGCACCGTCGATTCGCCGGCTCCCGCAAGCATCGCCCCCGTCGCACAAGCCCCCTCAAACAACGCCGCCGTCTTTCCGGCTATTATCTCGATATATTCTGACTCGTCCAGCGACCAGTTGCCCCTTTGCGATATCTGCCTAAGCTCTCCTTCGCAGGTCCGCATAGCCGACAACGCTATTATCTCCGCAACTCGTTTGTCCAGCCCCACGCACATCTGTATCACCCGGCCAAGCAGAAAATCGCCTAATAAAACCGCCGACTCATTACCGTGAACGCTGTTTATCGTGGGAACTCCTCGCCGGCTTTTCCCCTCATCCACAACGTCGTCGTGCAGAAGCGTCGCGTTATGCATCATCTCGAAAATCGCTGCCGCTTTTATATGATTCTCCGTCATCCCGCCGCACGCCACGCCCGAAAGCAAAACCAGCCCGGGCCTTATCATCTTACCCTGTCCGGCATTCACACAGACGACCAAACTCCGAACCGGCTCGCTGCAATCCCGCAAATCCTGTTCAATCAGCGCCTTCACCCGCGTAAGTTCTTCTTCGATAATGGAAAAACAATGAAGTGAACGACCACCTGTTTGTGTCGATGATTGCATTGCGCCGACCCGCAGTCCCCGCTGCTGTCTTGCGACAGCAAGACGCGGAGACTACTTCTCCTTTCCGTGTGCGTACCGGAAGAACTTGTCTCTTAATTGTTTCGTAACGGGACCCGGCCTGCCGTCACCGATTACCCGGCCGTCTATCTCCACGACGCTGATAACCTCAGCCGCGCTGCCCGTCAAAAACAGCTCGTCGCTGATATATAAATCAAACCTCGTCAGGTTCTTTTCGATTACCTCGATACCTTCCTTTTTCCCCAGCCGAATCACAACTTCCCGCGTTATGCCTTCAAGACAGCCTGCCGCCGCGGGAGGCGTATAAACAACGCCCTTCCTGACCGTAAACACATTGTCGCCGGTCGCTTCCGCAACGTACCCCTCGTGGTTATACATTATCGCTTCAGGAACGTCGTAATCCAGTGCCTCAATCTTCGCCAGTATATTATTCAGGTAGTTCATGCTCTTCACCTGCGGCGGTATCGCCAGCGGATGATTGCGCACCGTCGTCGCGCTGATTATCTTAATCCCTGTTTCATAAAGCTCCTGCGGATACAACTGGATACTGTCCGCGATGATGATAATCGTCGATGTCTCACATGTAAACGGATTAAGCCCCAGCGACCCCACCCCGCGGGTAACAACAAGCCGGATGTAGCCGTCAATAATCCCGTTGGCTTCCACCGTCTTTTGCGTCGCATCCATAAGCTTCTCCCGGCTCATCGGTATATCCAGACGAATCCCTTTGGCCGAGTTGTAAAGACGCGTGATATGCGCCTCAAACTCGAATATCCTCTTGTTATAAATCCGTATCCCCTCGAACACGCCATCGCCATAAAGCAACCCGTGGTCGAAAACGGATATCCTCGCGTCTTGCTCATCGACAAGTTTATCGCCAAGCCAAATCTTCAACGCCATAACCTCACCATTGTTCCTTTTACTTTAATTTCCGTGTAATCTATGGTTGCTTTTTACTTTACTCTGCCGTCCGCCAGCGTTATTGTCCGCCCGGCCCGCTTCGCAACCCTTTCATCGTGCGTTACCATAACTATCGTCTGACCCGCACGGTTCAACCTTTCCAGCAACTCCAGAATACCATTTCCTGTCGCGGAGTCAAGATTACCCGTCGGCTCATCCGCCAGCAGCAACCTCGGCTCATTGACCAGCGCCCTCGCTATCGCCGCTCTTTGCCGCTCTCCTCCCGATAACTGATACGGCTTGTGCGTCGCCCTTTCTTCAAGGCCAACCGCTTTCAGCAGCTCCAGCCCTCGCTTTTTCACGCCCGCCCGCTTCGACATCCATCCAATTATCCCCGAAGGCACCATCGCGGGCAAAATCACGTTTTCCAGCACATTTAATTCGTCCAATAAATGATAAAACTGAAAAACAAACCCAATCATTTTATTGCGGTATTCGTTCAACTCGCCCCCGCCCATCCCGCTCAGGTCCCGCCCTTCAAATCGCACTACCCCTTTATCAGGCCTGTCAAGAGCACCGAGTATATGCAGCAGTGTGCTCTTGCCGCTGCCCGACGCTCCGACTATCGCCACGAACTCACCCTTTTTGACCGCAATGTCGGCCCCCTTCAAAACCTGCACCTGCGCCGCTCCCATCCGGTACGTTTTATGAATACCCTGTGCCTCTATTATAAATCCATCTTTGCTCATAACTGGCTCACCTGTAAAACATCCGCCGGCCTGGCCCTCGCCGCGCTCACGCTCGGCAATACCGCGCCCGCCAAACACGCCAAAACCGCACAACCTGTCACTACTACCAACATAGTCAAATCTAATCGATGCGGTATCTCGCCTATCGCGTAAATTGTCCGGTCCCACAACTGGAAACCGAATCGCTCATAAAGCCAACCTTCTACCCTGTTTATATTCCGCAGGAAAAGTATCCCGCCCGCGACCCCGACCGCCGAACCCGCAACGCCGAGCCCCGCCGCGAAACCCAAAAACAAAACAATCACGTCGCCGCACGATGCCCCTATGCTCTTGAGAATGCCGATGTCTTTGGTCTTGTGACTGATAATCATATAGAAGACCACGTAAACTATAAACACCGTCGTCAGCCCCACCAGCCCGAACATCATCATCAGCATCTCCTGTTCCTTTTCCATCCCCGCGATGCTTTCTCGCCTGTGCTCCTTCCAGCTCCGCACGCTCACCTGCGAAAGCAAATCCGCATTATCCCTCCCTTTATGTTCATTGTAGAACTTCGCCAACATCTGGCGAACCTGCCGGCATCCTTCTTCGATGTTTGTCCCCTGCTTGAACTTGATATGAATCCACGACGCCCTCGCCACCGGCTCAGCCATCCCGCAAAGAACCTGTGCCTCTGCAAAAGGCAGATATATAATCGACCCATCCACCCTCGCCAGCCCGCTCTGCGAACAATCACTGAAATAAAACGTTTTCGTGTTCACCACGTCCGTCCCCGCCTTGGCGAGCGCCCCCTTTGCCGTCAGCGGAAAACAGGTTACAGACAACGCCGTCGCATCAGGGTTTGGGGCATAATAATACTCGCCCTTTTCATTCCGCCCACCCCACAGGTCCGCGCCGATTACAAAACCGGGAAGATTTGAATCGCTTCCCGCCTCAAACGCCTTCGATGCGTCGCCTTCATGATAATACAGCGTTCGCCCAAAACCCGTTACCCTGCTGTAGCTCCCCGCCTCAACACCCATCAATTCCACGCCAATATTACGCCCTGAACCCTCCACGCCAACAAGGGCATAACTCTTAATCACAGGCGTCACCGCCTCAACGTAACTTGCTTTCTCCGCAATCTTAGCGAAGTCCTCGTAATACGTAAACCCGACAAGTGACTCCGTCCCCACAACGCAGTCGCCCGTGTAATTATGGTTCTTCCGCTTGAAATCCCCGACCAGCCCGTCCATCACCGTCATAACTACGACGACGATGAAAACGCATAGCGCAACCGCCGCAAGCGCAAGATAACTTATCCGCCTGCGATAAAGATAACGAAATGCCAATATCAGCTTATACATTCCGTAAATGTCCAATGTCGAATACCGAATTTCCAATACCCATATAACTAACCGGCCATTTTACTTTTCTTTTTTGCAGTGTTAATACTCGCCGCAAAAATAGCGATAAGTTCACAGTTCTCTTTCAATACACGTAATACCGCCTCTGGCTTAACCAGTCCCTTTCTCTGAATAATTAAAAGCCATATTCGAGTTTCACGCAACTCTTTCAAGGACACACGCATCTTATGAATAAAATAGCTTCGAGATTCTGCGCTTAGTGCTTCTCCGTAATTGGCGGCCGGTGAAGTACCGCTGCGAACCAATTGATTGGCAATATGGCTTCCCACGCGGCTGTTCGGTAAACTTTCAACAACATCAATTACACACAAAGAGAAATCAATCAATCGGCCTTCCAAATCAAACTTTTGTGTCCCTTTGCTCTTTTCGTTTTCCATTATCTGTAACTTCTTTTTACTTGGACATTTATTATTTAATATTGGACATTGGACATTCTTTTTCTATTCGTACCTTAGAACTTTGACCGGCCGCGTCAGCGCCGCGGACAACGCCGGTATAACCGCGCCAATCGCCGCGCCAAGTATAGCCGACAAAACTATCCACCATACCGCCTGCCAATAGACCTCACTCGGTATCCTGCTGAACATATAAACGCTCGCCTTCCACAGCTTCAGGCCGAACGCGACCCTTATCCAGCCCTCGACCTCGTTGATGTTCTTCGTAATTATGTACCCAGCTGCGGTCCCCAACAGCGTACCAAGTACGCCGACAAATGCGCCGAACCCGACAAATATCAATGCGATAGACCCGCTGTCGGCGCCGCAGCTTTTCATTATCGCGATGTCCTTCCGGCGTGTCTCGACAATCATGTAAAATATGCAGAATATCAAAAGCACCGCGCTCAAGCTCACCACCCCGAATATCAAAAGCAAAACCCCCATCTGCTTGCGAATCTCCGCCACGAACCTGCTCTGCATCTGCCTCGATGTCTCTGTTATCGTTGACTCTATCTGGTAATCCTCCCACCCAAGTTTCTCCGATGCGAAAACCTTCCACACGCCGCGAATCTCCGTTATCGCAACCTCCGCGTCAGCCCCCTTGCGAAGTTTAATCTGAATCCGTCCCGCAACCGCCTCCTGCGAATCCGGGAAAATCGTCCTGCTCAACTGCTCTATTGGCAAATACACCAGCCGGCTGTCAAAATAATAAATCCCCGTAAATACAGCGTCCGCCATCGCAAACTGTATCGTCCTGCGCCTGAATTTCTGTTCTTTGTCCTTTCCTTCAATCGCCGAACCACTTGAAGTCGAACCAGTCGTAATTACGAACTGTTGTCCAATCATTCTTTCCGCGCTGTTAACATCATACTCATCGGTCTTCTCATTCGGCTCAGCCAATACCCCTATTCCGACATAACCTGTAATGTCCCCGCTACCGGCAGAACCTGCCTGCTTTGTTTTTAGCAGCGACCTGTCAAACGCCGTCACCTTGCCGAATTTCGCCGGCTCAATACCCCAAATCTCAACCGCCCGAACGTTGCCCCTGCCCAGATGCAAAAGCCCCTGCACAGACAACATCGCCGTCGTCACCTCTACCTGCTTTATCTCCTCCAATCGCCTCTCAAGCTCCGCGTACCCCGCGAAATTCTTCCCAGGCGACAAAACAACGTCTCCCATACCGTCAACCGCACTCTGCTCGAATGCGTTTATGAACCCGTCGAATAAGCTGGCGACTACTATCAGAAGTGCCGTTGAAAGCGCAACCGCCGCGATACTCAGCAGCACTACCCTCCTCTTCCTAAGGTATCGCAGCCACAAAAATATCTTCAGCATCCCTTGCCCATTCGATTTATCTTTGCCACATAGCTTTCTTTTTGCCACTGAGAACAAACAACTTCTTTATTTTAGCCACAGAGGGCACAAAGAGCACAGAGAATTTTAATTAGAATTTTCCGCCGCTAAGACACCCCCGGCCTATAGCTTGCCAGGGTTTGTGGCCAAATCCCGCCGAAAGGCGTCCCTTACGGGAGTGGTTAAAACAAAAAATCTTCCCCCTCTCGGAGTTACGAATTGGTTTGAAATTAGCATAAGGTAGCGTTATACTACCGAACTCAAAACCAAGAACTTGAAACTTAAAACTAAGGAGATTTTTATGCCATTGGTAACGACGAAGAAGATGTTTGAGATGGCCTATAAGCACGGCTACGCGGTTGGGGCGTTCAACGTCAACAATATGGAAATCACACAGGGTATCATAGAGGCGGTAGCAGAGG
>JBEKAT010000058.1:0-15302 GCA_050015775.1 Sedimentisphaerales bacterium
TGGTGCGGTTGACAAATAGCTGGTAATGTCCTATATTAAATAATCTATAATAGCGTGGGTTTATGCCCCCCGTCGGGCGCGGAAGCCGGGGAGAAACAGTATAATCACTGCGAAATTCGGTTTGATTATGGTGGATTCGGGACAATCTGCTGAGCAGGACGTATCGCAAAGCCGAGAGCCGGAGATAAACAAGTTTTTCCGGGCGGCGATAAAAACGCGTGCCAGTGATTTGCACCTTAAGGCGGGACAGCCGGCCAGATTGCGGATACAGGATGAGCTTCGCAGCACGACGGGCGAGACGTTAACTGAAGAGCGTCTTGAGCGGTTGATTTTTGAGATATTAAGCGAGGAGCAGAAGCAGTTTTTCGCCAGGAACGGGACGCTGGATTTTTCATACGGGGTAACGGAGGAAGACCGGTTTCGCGTAAATATCTTCCGGCAGCGGGGAATGGTGAGCCTGGTGGCGAGACGGGTTAATACGGACGTCCCGACGATTGAGCAGCTTTATCTGCCCGCGACGCTGAAGAAGATAGCCGACGGCAGCCAGGGGCTTGTGCTGGTGGTGGGGCCTACGGGCAGCGGCAAAACGACGACGGCGGTATCAATGATAGATTACATCAACAGTACCCGTTCATGCCATATTGTTACAATCGAAGACCCAATCGAGTATTACATCAAAGATAAAAAGGCGCTGGTTTCACAGCGAGAGGTGGGTATTGATGTTCCTGATTACGACCAGGCGCTGACGTACCTGATGCGAGAGGACCCGGATGTCGTTTTTATCGGGGAACTCCGCGACGCCAAGACGGTTAGTGCGGCGATGCGGGCTTCCGAGACGGGGCATCTGGTTTTCGGGACGGTTCACGCGACCAACGCGGCGCAGGCGGTTCAGCGATTAGTGGATTTGTTCCCGCAGGTTGAGCGTGACCTTGCGAGGCAGACTGAAGCGCGCAAGCTAATCAGCGAGAAGCGCGAATCCGAGATACCGAACCTGATTCGAAGTTGCACCCAGGACGGGATGATAGACATCACCGACAGTTTGGTGGCGCTGATAAGGGATGGCTCCGTTGAGCCGAAGGACGCGTACAAGTATGCGCCCAACCCTGATGAACTGAAAATGGTTCTCAAAGGTATTCGCGCGGAGAAGGGCGGCATCCTGTGAGAGCGGAGCTGATACCGTAATGGAGTATGTTATGCCTGATTTTTTAGCAGTGGCAGGATACGGCGGGTACGTATCGCCGATAAAGTTCGCCATATTTTTGATTTTATATTTCGGCTGGTTATTCATTATCGACTGGGTCCACAGGGACGCGGAGGCGGTTGGGACAAAGTACATTTTCTGGACGGCGGTTGTTTTCGGGGTATGGGCGGCGTCGGGGGTGGTGTGGCTTCTGATTCCGGTCTTTATCATCGGGCTGGCGTTTTATCTTGTCGCGGCGGGCGCGGCGACGATAAGCTACATTATGCACCGCAATTCGGTTGTGCCTGAGTTTCAGCGGGTGTTTACCGTTGGCTACATCAAGGACATGCTTTTGGGCGGCATCATAAAGAAGAAGGAGCCGGTCGCGGCATACGTTTTCATTTCTGCGAACAACAACGAGGTTCCGGTGCCTGAGGCAAAGACGCCGGACTATTTCGGGTACAAGGCGGCATACAGCTTGTTTAATGACGCATTGTATCGCAGGGCGTACGACGTCGTATGCATACCAACGCCGCAGAATTACGATGTTGCGTATTACGTGGACGGGACGGCCCTGAAGCAGCCGGCGATTGCGAAGGACCAGATGGATTACCTGATTCGATTTTTGAAGAGTTTGGCGAATCTGGATATGGAGGAGAAGCGCAGGCCGCAGAAGGGCAAGTTCACGATTTTCAAACAGGGCAAAAGAATAGACTGGGAGCTGACGACCGCCGGTTCGAACGTCGGGGAGCAGATGCGGGCGAAGCTGGTGACTCAGCAGAACATTACCAAGCTTAGCGACCTGGGTCTGACGGCTGAGCAACTTGACCAGTTCGGAACATTGCGTAACACCAAGAAAGGCGTGTTTATCGTTTCAGGACCGAAGAACAGCGGAGTGACGACGACTCTTTACACGCTGTTGAGGAATCACGACGCATTTCTAAACGGAATCACGACGCTGGAGAAACAAATATCGGGCAAGTTGCCGAATATAACGCAGAACACCTTTGCGCTAGGCGACAGCGGCATAACCACCTATGCCAAGATGCTCCAGTCAATTATAAGGATGGACCCGGACATCGTGGGCGTCGCGGACTGTGGGGATTCGGAGACGGCGCAAATGGCCTGTACGGCGGCGGAAAGCAAGCTCATTTACGTTGTTATCGAGGAGGAAAGCGTTCTGAGGGCGCTTGCCAAGTGGATAAAGCTGGTCGGCGACAAGAACAAGGCGGTGGACAATCTTCTGGGAATGAGCAACCAGCGGTTGCTTCGCAAGTTATGCGAGCAGTGCAAGCAGGCATACGAGCCGAACAGCGATTTGCTGCGTAAGTTCAATATACCCGCCGATAAGGCGAAGGTTTTTCATCGCACGGGCAAGGTGGTTTATGACAAGCGAGGCAAGGCATCGCCGTGCGATAATTGTCAGGAGACGGGCTATTTCGGCAGGATGTGCATTTTTGAGACGATTATGTTGAACGAGCATTTGCGCAACGCCATCAAGCAGGCGAAGTCGCTGTCTGATGTTGGGACGGAGTTAAGGCGTGCCAAGATGCTGTATCTTCAGGAGCAGGGTTTGATGCGTGTTATCGCGGGTATTACGTCGGTTAATGAGATGGTGAGGGTTCTTTCGAAGTTGAAGGAGCACAAGCCGACAGCAGAAGAGCAGTAATTATTGTTTTGTTAAACGGTTGCGCGTGGTTTGGCGGGCCTGGAAGCCCGTGCCACAACGAGCAGTGACAGGATTAACGTGGAGACGAGGTTGTAATGGCAAGTGCAGCGATACTACTAATTATGGTTGGGTGTGCCGTGGCCCAGTATCTCAAGGGCGGTTTGGTAAAATCATTTCTGACTTTAATTTCGGCGTTATTAGCGAGTTTTGTGGCGTTGTGGTGGTATGAGCAGGCGTCGGTGATAGTAGTCAAGCAGGAGATTATAATTGATTTTGCGCAGCCGGCCTGCTTTGGGATGTTATTTTTGATAAGTTTCGCGATTTTGCAGACGGCCGCTATGGCGATTAGTAAACAGAAAATCGACTTTGGCGATAAGCCCGAGCTCATCGGGCGAGTAGTATTTGGTCTTTTGCTGGGGTATGTTATTTCAGGCGTTTTGCTGATAGGCGTGTCGATGGCGCCGCTGCCCAGTGAGTATCCTTACCTGCGATTTGACGGCAACAGGGCTGACCCGAAGAGCCCCAGGAGGGCGTTGCTGAATCCGGACGGATTTTTAGGCGGATTTTTTGGGATTATAAGCGGCGGCAGCGTCAGCGGAACACAGAGTTTCGCGGTTCTTCATGCCGGATTTGTTGATGAGTTGTCATTGAACCGGCTGCCAATCAGCCAAAAAGTGAAAGTACTTACCGATGCCGGCACGGTAACGATGCCTGCGAAATCTGTATGGCCTGCTCCTGAGGGACTAAAGGACACTGAAGGCAAATTGGTGCAACCCAGGACCGGCTACGACCTGATAGTTGCCCGTGTCGGGTTTACAGGCAGGATGCTTTCGGGCGACTTAACTACAAGCCAGTTACGATTTCAATGTAAGAAAAAGGGCGAGAAGTCCCGTTTGCAGGGCAGCGCCGTAAGTGTTTATCCTATCGGTTATCTCCAGAGCACCAGCCAGGTCAAAACCGTCGGCATCAACGAGAAGATAACTCTTAACCCGCAGAACGCCCAGAACGGCGTGGTGCCGATGAATTTTGTATGTTATGTTCCGAAGGATTATGAGCCGGTGGTGGTGGGCCTGAAGACGAACGCTATTGCGGAGGTGCCGCCGATGGTTGCGGCCGATCAGGCGCCTAAAGAATCAAATCCTGTTTCTGAAAAGCCGGCCACGCCAAAAGACGCAAATGCTGCTAAATAATCATGATGAGAATATATTAACCAGTCAGTTAAAACCGATTGACTGAAGGCACGTAAGTTTTTTTGATTCGGTGTTTTATAGCTCCCCTCCAGGGAGTGTTCAGGCCAGCGATGTTTCCTGCCTCCGTTGGGATCGTCAGGCACAGACGAGCAATTCTTCGAGGTCCAGCTCCATCAGGTGTTCGAGATAGTTCTTTAATTCATCTTCAGCGAACCCTGCCAGAAATTCCGGTTTTGCGGACTTGTTTATCTCGCAGATGCAGTCAATCAATTCCCTTTTGCTCATATCACCAAATCCTTCAATAAAAATTTTTAATGGCTGTTCGCAGTATCGACACAGCTTGCGATTTTTCTTTAGCCCCTGCGACGCGCACGCCGGCAACGCCCCATAACCAAAACCACGATATGCGGGATTACGAAGGCCTCATATACAACATATGGGAGAGGGGTCCCAAATCGCCCGTCAATGTCCAATAAAATCGGCGGGAGGTGTCTAACCAGAGGCGCAAGAAAAATTTGTAGTAGCGGAAATTTTTTTCCGTTAGAAGTAACAACGGTTAAGAACGGCATCTGTTCGAAAACGCAGGGTTTTGGAGCAGTGCGCTGGGGGGAATTTTTCCGTGCAGGGGGCTTGTTCTGTTAGCGTTTTTCCCCTATACTAGTTGGTTTCAGGGCTTTTATAGCGGACAGACCGTAAAAACCATAATTTGGAGAGCTGAAAGTGGCAAGTACCGGCGATATACGCAACATAGTGATAATGGGTCACGGCGGCGCGGGCAAGACCTCGCTGACTGAGGCGATACTGCACAAGACAGGGGCGACAAATCGATTGGGCAGCGTCGATGACAAAACCAGTATTTGCGATTACTACGATGAGGAAAAGATTCATGGCCATTCCATAAAATCCTCGGTAACGCATACCCAGTACGGCGGCAAGCAGATAAACATAATCGACACTCCCGGCTATCCCGATTTCATCGGGCCATCCGTCAAGGCGATTGCCGGTGCGGAGACGGTTGTGATAGTCGTCAACGCGATGTCGGGGGTTGAGACCGTGACGCGAAAGGTATTTGAGACGGCGACAAAAACCAACAAGGCCAAGCTGATTGTAATCAACAAAATGGACGCGGAAAACGCGGAGCTGCCGCGACTGATTAAAGATATACAGGAATGTTTCGGGATGCAGTGCCGCTGCGCGAATCTGCCGTCGGCGGACAAATTATCCGTAATCGACTGCATCGAGAACAGCACAGGCGATTCGCCTGTTATGGACGTTGCCCAGGCGCATACGGAGCTTATCGAGACCATAATCGAGGTCGATGACAAACTTATGGAGAGCTACTTGGGCGGCGAGCAGATACCGCCCGAGAAGGTTTCCGCTGT
Organism: Sedimentisphaerales bacterium; assembly: GCA_050015775.1. Lineage (GTDB taxonomy): Bacteria > Planctomycetota > Phycisphaerae > Sedimentisphaerales > Anaerobacaceae > Fen-1362. The sequence goes on from JBEKAT010000058.1 coordinate 5,422, forward strand.
TTTCGTCGAGGCGCTCAGGGCGGGAACGGTTGTTCCGATTGTGTTTACAAACGCCAGAAAAGAAATTGGCGTTGAGGGGCTTTTGAATATCATCGCGAAATACACGCCGTCGCCGCTTCAGGCCCAGCCGACACAATTAAAGGCGGGGGACAAGCAGACGGTGTTGCAGCCCGACCCGGCCGGCCCGCTGGCAGGGCTTGTGTTCCGCGTTTCATTCGACCCGAGGTCGAATATGAAATTCTCATCCATACGCATATTCAGCGGGACGTTGAAATCCGACACGAATATGATTCGCAACGACGAGAAGAAGGGTGTTCGCCCAGGCCATATTTTGAAATCGCAGGGCGGCGAAACGCAGGAAATCCCCTTAGGCGTAGCGGGCGACATTATAACGCTTGCCAAAATTGAGGACCTCAGGATAGGCGACCTGATTCACGATGGCCGAGTCGCGGGGAAATTCGATTTGCCCGTGGCCCCTGAGCCGATGTTCGCTCTGGCTCTTGAGCCGGCGGCGAGAGGCGACGAGCAGAAAATCGGCACGGCGCTGGAAAAGCTTTGCGAGGAAGACCCGTGCCTGAAAGTTACCAGGGACGCCCAGACCAAAGAGCTTGTTCTAAACGGCCTCGGCGACCTGCACCTTCGCGTGATGCTCGAAAAAATGGAGAGCCGTTCGAAGCTCAAGGTGAACACCAAAGAGCCGAAAATTCCGTATCGCGAGACGATTACCCTCAAGGCGGAGGGGCATTACCGGCACAAGAAGCAGACGGGCGGCGCGGGCCAGTTCGGGGAAGTTTATCTCCGTATCGAACCAGCCGAGCGAAACTCCGACCCGCCGCTGCAGTATAGCTGGGATATATTCGGTGGTTCGATTCCGGGCCAGTACGAGCCGGCGGTGTTGAAAGGCGTCAACGAGATTATGGAAAACGGTTTCGTTGCGGGTTTCCCGCTTCAGGACGTCAAGGTCTCCGTTTACGATGGCAAGCATCACCCCGTTGATTCAAAGGAAGTAGCGTTCCGCGCGGCAGGCAAAGGCGCTTTTCTTGACGCACTCGAAAAGGCAAAGCCGGTCCTGCTTGAACCCATAGTCAATATCGAAGTTACCGCCCCCGCGGAGAACATTGGCGATATCGCGGGCGACCTGGCGGGCAAACGGGGCAGGGTTTTGGGGCAGGATATGCTGCCGGGCAATATGCTTCTCATTAAGGCGCAGGTGCCGTTGTCTGAAGTGACGCAGTATAACAGCCAGTTAAAATCGGTAACCGGCGGCAGGGGGAGCTACTCTATGTCACTGAGTCATTATGAAGCCGTTCCGCCGAATATCCAGATGCAGGTCGTCGCACAATACGCCAAGCCAAAACATACCGCGGAATAAAGAAATTTAGTTATGCCTGAGCATCCAACCCCCGGTTTGGTTTTGCCGGGGGTTTTTGTTTATGTGAAATTAAATCCGGCGGGCATACCCCTCAGAATTTTGAGGATTCGAGCGCCGCGGTGAGGGTGCGCCGGTTGCTATTAATCCACTTGGCCTTGCGAACAATCATATTCAGAAAATCCGCCCCCTTAAGATTGCCGAAAAATCCGGTCGCGGCGATAGGCAAAACCGCCTCGGCTATCATTGTCTCAACCATTAAATCCAGAAGCGATTCGAGGTGGTCTTTATCAAGCTTGATAACCTCGCGATAGCCCTCTAAAACCTGGACGAGTTTTGCCTGGTCGAGATAATCAGGCCAGTCAGCGGGATTGGGATGATAACCGACTAATGAAAACTGAAGCATAGCGTTGGCCAAATCAGTAACCGGCTGGGCGATTTTCACTGAATCGAAATCTAACACTGCAACGAGCTTGTCCTTGTCGAAAAGCATATTGCCCGGGTGCCAGTCGCCGTGGACGACCTGTTTGGGCCAGGAGTCGAAGCCGAGCTGGTTAACCTGCACGCTGGCGCTGTTGTAAAGAGACATCAGCTCTTCCCCGCAGCGGTGAATCTTCCTTTCGCTGCTTTGTAAAATGTCCGAGGCGATGGTTTTAAGATGCCTCCTCACCATCGTCGAATTGTGAAAACTCGCCTTTAACGGCTCCCACTCGAATTTGAAATTGGTCAGGTACTGGTGAAATTTAGCGAGTTGTCTTCCCGTGTCGATGGTTGCTTCTGCTGAGCCGGAGTAACGGGTACCGCCCACGAATTTGAAAAGCTCATATATATTGCTGCTAAGCTGCAGTATGGTTCCAAATTCATCCCGTGCGGCGACCAGCGGTGCGACGGGGAAATATCGTTTGGCCAGGTGTGACTGCACGGCGTGTGCGAATGCGACCCGATATACGTCGTCTTTATCCTGCAATCGGCGTTTGAGAAGAAACCTGCCCCGGGTGGTTGTTACGACGAGTTTTGGCGCGTGTTTGCTTCCTCCGACAAGGCGCATAACCTTGCGGATTTTTCCGATATCGTAGCGGCTGAGGACTTCAGCCAGCTCTTCTGATGTGAAACGCGCGCCTGTCGCCATAAATAGATACGATCAATTATTAACGGTTAAACAGGAGTTTGAATCAGCCCGAAAGGAATCATTTGTGGAGCAGCATCAGGACGACAATCAGCAGCAGGAATCCCGCCGCGGCGCCCAGAATCACGAGGGCGGTTTTGTACCGCGTAACGGACTGTTCGAGGTCAACGTTTTCTGAGGCCTCGACCGGTTCGCCGTCCTCCAGCTGCTCAAGTTCGGATATGTCCATTCGCCTGTGCGCCCGCATGGGGGCCTCGCCGGCCCGGACCGCCTTCAAATCAATCAGGAGTTCCTCGACGCTACTGTATCGGTCTTTTTTGTTTTTGGCCATCATAACTTCGATGACCTCAGATACGCCGGCGGAAAGCGAGGTGTTTATGTGGTCGGGGGGGACGAGCGGCTCTTTCAGATGTTTTCGCATCACCTCCGCCGGGTCGTCGGCCATAAAGGGGACCCGCCCGGTTACCAGGTGATAGAACGTTGCACCGAGGCTGTAGATGTCGGCCCTGCCATCAACGTCCATTTCGCCGCGTATTTGTTCGGGAGAGATATAATAAGGCGTGCCGTATGCCTTGCCCTTCTCCATCTTGGCCGCCTCGAAGTCCGTGGTTTCTCTGGCAAGACCCATATCCGCCAGCTTTACTATCCCCTCCTTGTTAATCATTATGTTCTTGGGTTTTACGTCGCGGTGAATAAGGCCCACGGAGTGGGCGTGCCTGAGGGCCTCGGCGACCTGGATGATGACGTCGAGGGCCTCCTTTTCGCCGTAAACCTTGCCTGCCGCCAAATCGTCGTAGAGGGTTTTGCCTTCGACGTATTCCATCACGAAGTAGTGGTATCCGCCGGCCTCGCCGACGTCCACGGCCTGGACGATGTTCGCGTGATTGAGCTTGCCCGCGGCCTTACCCTCTTTATAAAAACGCTCGACGTATTCCTTGTTTTCGGTGAAGCGTTTTGGCAGGATCTTAATGGCGACTATTCGGTCTAAGCTGAGCTGCCTGGCTTTGTAAACGACGGCCATAGCGCCGGCGCCGAGTTTGCCGAGAATCAGGTATCCGGGTATCTGATGGGCGGCGGTTGAGCCGCGTGCCTCTTTGATTGCGTTGACTACGCGGTGCGCCTGTGTTTTTGTAAGGAAGCCCCTCTCAACGAGGAGGTCTTTGAGCAGAGTGGGATTAGTAGCTCGCCTGGCCTCGGATTCCTCAAGGCAGTGTCGCAGCTCCTCATTGGTGCAAAGTCCCTGGTCGAGGGCCATTTTGCCGAATATCGTATCGTAATTGGTACTCTCGTCTGCTCTTGACATCTATCTGTTTACCGGTTCAGAAGGAGGCGTTCTTCCAGATTTAGTCCTGTTATTATTAGTTATATCAGACCATTGTCAAAATAAAAATAAAATCTACCCGTGGTCCAATAACAGCATCGGCCAAATTGCTTTCCCAGTTTAACGCTTTCTGGGCCATTGACTTAGCTGCAAATCCTGCTACACTGCCCTTCTTTTGATGATGGCCGCAACCATGACCGAACCAGTAAGGAGGCCAAACGGTGGCATATAATTGTGTGGTATTGGTAAAACAGGTACCTGATACGAAAAGGATAACAGGCAAGGCGATGAACGATGACGGGACGGTCAATCGTGCGGCCCTGCCCGCGATATTTAATCCCGAGGACCTCAACGCCCTTGAGGCGGCATTGGACATCAAAGACCGGTTCGGGGGGACGGTTACTGTTATAACGATGGGGCTGCCCGCGGCGGTAACGACGTTAAAGGATGCTCTTTATCGCGGGGCCGACGAGGCGATTTTAGTTACAGACACCCGATGTGCCGCAAGTGATACTCTGGCAACGAGTTACATACTCAGTTGCGCGGTAAAACGGATTAAGTATGACATTGTTCTTTGCGGCAGGCAGGCCATCGACGGCGATACCGCGCAGGTGGGGCCTCAATTGGCGGAGAAACTGGGAGTGCCGCAAATTACTTATGTTGAGAAACCCGTTGAAATCAAGGGGCGAACGATAACGGTTCAGCGGAACGCAGGCAACGGCTGGCAAAAGGTCAAGGCGGAGCTGCCCGTTTTGCTGACGGTAACGGGTGAGGCCAACGTGCCGAGGGTTGCGGCTGCGAAAAAGATGATGAAATACAAGGCTGCTATGACGCCCGCCGGAGTCGAGCAGAAGATAAAAACCGAAAATTCTCACGCCAGCGCCGACGAGATAAAGGAACTGGCCGTGCAAAAATGCAGCGAGATGGACAAGAAGGGGCTGCTCATAGAGCAGTGGAACCTTGATTTTCTCAAGGCGGATTTGACCTGGTGCGGCAGAAGCGGCTCGCCCACAAAAGTCCACAGGATTCAAAGCGTGGTGCTGGCCTCCAAAGAGACAAAATCGGTTGAGCCGACGGACGAGGGGTTGTCCGGTATGATTCGCGAACTTCTCGAAGATAAAATCATCGCATAAGGAACCACGAGACACGAAAGAAATGATAGACGTAAACAGACGGGGTGAAGTGTGGGTATTCGCGGAACAGCACGGGGGCCTGCTGGAAGATACGCCGATTGAGCTGATGAGCAAGGGTCGGCATCTGGCGGACATTCTTGGTGTCCAACTTAGTGCGGTGCTGCTGGGTGATAATGTAAAAGGGCTTGCGACGAAGCTGATTCATTATGGGGCGGACAAGGTTTATCTGGCGGAGCATCCGCTGCTGGAGCATTACCAGGCGAACAGCTACGCCAAAGTTTTTTACGACCTGATTCACAAATACAAGCCGCAGATTGTGGTGTATGGTGCGACGGCTGTGGGCAGAGATTTGGGGCCTCGAATCGCAAGCGCAACTAAGGCGGGATTGACGGCTGACTGCACCGATTTGCAAATCGGCGACCACAAGACAACCGACGGGCAGATGCATAAAAACCTGCTGTTTCAGATTCGGCCCGCGTTTGGCGGCAACATCATCGCGACGATTATCAATTATGACCGCTGGCCCCAGATGGCGACCGTCCGCGAGGGCGTTATGGCGATGCCGATGCCCAATACCGCGAGGAAGGGCCAGGTAATAACTGAAAAGGTTCAATTGTCTCCGCAGGAACTGCCAATTGAGATTCTCGAAGAGCATACTAGGGCCAAAAAGGTTGACCTTAAAGCGGCGAGGATTATTGTCGCTGGCGGCGCGGGCCTGGGCAGCAAAGAAAACTTCCGGCTAATCTGGGACCTGGCCAATTGTCTCGGCGGCGCACCGGCGGCAACAAGGGCCGCGATTGACCTGGGCTTCATCGACCACGACCACCAGGTGGGCCAGACGGGCACTACCGTGAGGCCTTCGCTTTATATCGCGGTGGGAATCAGCGGGGCGATACAGCATCAGGCGGGTATGAGCCAGAGCCAGAAAATCGTGGCGATAAACAACGACCCGCAGGCGCCCATCTTTGACGTCGCACATTATAAAATTGTCGGCGACCTCAACGAGGTCGTTCCGAGAATGATAAAGGCCATCAAGGAAAAAGGATTCAAGGAAACCTCTTCAGCCGAAAGTAAATAACGATGCCAAATTTCTACACGGATAACGACGACATACAATTTTTGTTTAAGCACTTCGACCTGGGCGAGCTTGCCAAATTCTGCGAAGAGGATTTCAAATTCGCTTCGCAATTTGATTACGCGCCCGCCGACGCCGGGGAGGCGATACGTAATTATGAAATGGTCCTTGATTCTATAGGCCAATTAAGCGGCGAATTTATCGCGCCGCGTGCCGAATCGGTTGACCGCCAGGGCAATACGCTCAACGCCGACGGCTCAGTCAGCTACGCGGATGGAATCGCGGAGTCACTGGACAAATTGGCCAAGGCAGAGGTGATGGGTTTTACGCTGCCATATCGTTTCGGCGGGCTGAACTTCCCGAATCTTGTCTATTCGATGGCGATTGAAATTGTGTCGCGCGCCGACGCGTCGCTTATGAACATATTCGGTTTGCAGGGTATCGCGGAGACCATCAACGCCTTCGCGTCCGAGGAAATCAAGCAGAAATACCTGCACGATTTCGCCGCGGGCAAGGTTACCGGCGCAATGGTGCTCACGGAGCCGGACGCCGGTTCGGATTTGCAGGCAATCAAGCTCCGCGCGTTCCAGGACAACACGGGGAACTGGTTTTTGCACGGCGTGAAGCGGTTTATCACCAACGGCTGCGGCGAAGTTCTGCTTGTGCTTTCTCGCAGCGAGCCGGACCGCTCCGGCGGGCTTGGACTTAGCTTGTTCGTCTGCGACAGAGGGCCTACGGTGCATATCCGCCGGCTCGAAGACAAGCTCGGCATACACGGCAGCCCGACCTGCGAAATATTTTTTGATAACACCCCCTGTCAACTGATAGGCGAACGGCAGCGAGGATTAGTTACCTATGTTATGGCGCTGATGAACGGCGCCCGCATCGGCATCGCGGGGCAATCGCTCGGTATCGCCGAGGCGGCATATCGCGTCGCGCGGGATTACGCATCGAGCAGGAAACAGTTCGGCGTCGCAATCGAGAGGATGCCTGCCGTCCGCGACCTGCTCATTGACATGAAAATATCGCTGGAGGCGGGGCGTGCGCTGCTGTATGAAACGTCCCGTGTTGTTGACCTCAACATCGCTTATCAAAAACAGCTTGAGCTTGACCCGTCCGCCGACAAAGAGCAGTTGAAGCCCATCAAGGAACAGGCACGTCGGCTTGACCGGCTCGCCTCGATACTGACGCCGATGAGCAAATACTTCTGCTCGGAGATGGCAAACCGCGTCGCCTACGACTCAATCCAGGTACTCGGCGGCTCCGGCTATATGCGGGATTACGCCGTAGAGCGCCACGCACGCGACGCGAGAATCACCACAATTTACGAAGGCACTTCTCAACTGCAAATCGTCGCCGCCGTCCGGGGCGTGTGCAGCAGTACTGCCGAAAAATACCTGACGGAACTCGCACAGCAAAATTACGACCCCCAGCTTGAAGACCTGCTGGCAAAACTGGCTGAAGGGACGAAGCAGCTTAAACACGCTGTGGTATTCGTCAAACACCAGGGAACGGAATATATGGACCTTTACGGCAGGCCATTGGTCGATATCGCGATTGATTTAATCGTCGGCTATTTGTTTTGCGATTACGCAAGCTCGAGGGTCAGTATGGATGTCCCCGTCGATAGCTCGGCCGGCGAATCAAAAGAGCAGAAGATGCCGATGAAAAAACGCAAGGCGATTGTCGCGCGACGATTCATCACCAAAAATGCGATAAAAATCGACGCCCTCGGCCAGCTAATCTGCTCAGGCGACAAATCAACCCTGGCGGATTTCTCCGCACTTGTCGGCCCCGTCGTTGCCGAATGAGGACAAGCTATGCTCGGTGCTGTTATATTTGACTTCGATGGCGTCCTTGTGGATTCCGAGCAGATTCACCATAAGGCGTTCAATCGCGTCCTGGCAAAGTTTCATTACCAGTTGTCCAGCCATGAATACTACGACAGGTTCTTGGGATTGTCCGACGAAGAGCTTCTGCGAATAGTTGATAAGGAGAGGCATTTGTCCCTGTCCAATCAGCAGTTCGGACAGTTGCTTAGTGAAAAAGCGAATTTGTTCAAAGAGATGGCGGCGACCGAGGCGGGAATAATCGAGGGCGTGCCGAAGTTTCTCAATATGCTCTCCGACGGCAAGATTCCGATGGCGATATTCTCAGGTGCCTTGCAGCCGGAAATCGAGACGATTCTCGAAGGCGCGGGCCTGCGCAGTTATTTTGAGGTGATTGTTTCAGCCGAACAGGTTGAAAAAGGCAAGCCCGACCCCGAAGGTTTTCTGCTGGCTTTGAAACTGCTCAATAAAAAGCTGCACAAATCAATCAAGCCGGAGGATTGTGTTGTGATTGAGGATTCGCACTGGGGCCTTGAAGCCGCCAAGGCCGCGGGGATGCGAGCCGTTGCCATTACCAATACCTACGCCGCGGAACATTTGAAACCCGCGGATAAAGTTATCGCTCATCTGAATGACCTTGCTCTCTCCGACCTTCACGATATCTGCGCCTGACCACAATTACCTTATCGCCCCAGGGCCTTTTATGCGTGTGTTCCACTTGCCGGTTTTTGTATCGTATCGCACGGCGTCGATGATAGCGCCGTTGAAATTGCAGGGTCTATATTTGTCGCTGCGGATATCGATTAAGGCGGTGTTGGCGTCGTAGATAAATTCGCTGCCGACGACCTGCGTGTCCTTGTCCTCATAAGTTACGGCACCTTTGGCCAGGAGGTCTTTCAGCTCCATTCGTCCCGTCAGTGTTTCGGCGATGTCCGCTTCGACGTGCGAGGAGGTTACGGAGACCTTTTCGTTGCCGCGGCCTTCAACCAGCGGGAAATAATCAACTAAAAGCGAGCCGCCTTTTGAATCGGCGATTAAGTGTTTGCTTTGGCCCGCATACGCAAGCGAATCGAAATTTCGCAGGAGGGCGTAGCATTTTCGCTGCAAGCTGAACTTAGCCAGTTTTTCCTGCGGCTCATCGGTCTGCGAGTTGTCCACTTTTATCAGGCCGGGTCCCGCCGCGAAGAAATTGTCGTCGGTTGTATTATAATCAATCGAGGCGCATTTAAGCTCGATACCTACAAGTAGTTTGTCGCCCGTTTTTTTTGTGCTGGCTAAGTGCGTATTTGGACCGGAAGCAATCATGCGATTGGCGTTAAGCGACGAGCCGGAGACCTTGTCCGTATTTTTCTTAGCCATGTCGATTTCGAGCTTGTCGGCCAGAACTATATACTGTTGAAGTATTTCGTCTTGTTTCTGTGATACGGTGCAGCGGCAGTCGCCTTCGAATGTGCTCTTGTTTGAGGCAGGCGAAAACGCGGCCTGTCGGCGGGAGGTCATTCTGACCGTCGCGGGTTTGCCCCCGCCGTCCTTTGTTTTTTCGTTCACGTCAAAAGCGATGCTTGAAAGCCCCATTGCAACCGCTTCGCCGGTTGTCGCGCTGTAGGTGACATTTCCGCCGCGGAATGTGGTTTTGCCTACGGGGGAGGTGTTGGCGTCCTGTTGGGCGATAATCTCGGCGTAAGTTGTTTGCTGTTTGGGCGGTTTCTTTTCGGCCTGAGTGCTCATCGGGGTGACAATGATGCCGCCGTCGCAGGTGATTGAGACATCACTGGGCGATTCAGTCGATACTGTGGCCCGGGGCTTGTTACTGCTCGGTATGGGGGTGTTATTGTCGTCGGGCGATGTTTCTTTTCCGGCCTGTTCAGCCGAGCCGCCCGGTATGAAGATATCGTTTATCAAAAGAGCGTCGGCGAGGAGTTGTTCATTCGGCGTTTCAATCCTGACGTTTTTGTCGAACGTGCATTGGTAGTATTTTCCTTGTTTCGACGCTTGTTCGTTTTCACTTTTTTGTTTTTGGTTATTTGC
>JBEKAT010000059.1:0-14033 GCA_050015775.1 Sedimentisphaerales bacterium
ATGTCGGGCACTTTCCTCGAACAAGCACAAATGTATAAGCCCGAAGTAATCACCTGCCTCCAGCAGTTGCTCGCCGCCGGCAAAGGCAAAAACCAGGTCGAATTTCTCGAAGAAACTTATTATCACTCCCTCGCCGGCTTATTCTCAGACGTGCACAGGCAGGAATTCAGAGACCAGGTCGCCCTGCACAGGGGCAAAATGGAAGACCTCTTCGGCATTAAGCCCGCGTCTTTCAGAAACACCGAACTAATGTTCAATAATGATATCGCTTACGTCGTCGCCGATATGGGATATAAGGCGATGCTCTGCGAAAAACGAGCCGATATGTTCGGCCGCAAAGACGGCAAACTTGTCTCCCCCAACGCCGTCTTCCGCGCAAAATCCGGCAATCTCATAGTCATCCCCAGAAACAGGGAACTCTCGGACGACATCGCGTTCAGATTCCCCCACACGCCCGTCCCCGCCGAACTCTACGCCAGGAACATCGCCGAAATCGACGGTGAAGCCGTCCTCCTCGGCTACGACTATGAACATATCGGCGAACATATCTGGGAAGACAAAGGCATCTTCGAATTCTGGAAAAAGCTTCCCAGTGAGCTGGCAAAATACGAAAGCATCAGAATGGCAAACCCCACCGAGGTTGCCGAACTGTTCAAAAACGCCGATTGCCCCACCGTCGATATCCACGGCTTATCGACCTCTTCCTGGGCCGACGCCGCAAGGGACACCTTTGGCTGGCTCGGAAATAAAACCCAGCAGGAATTCTTCTCCCGCATTCAATACCTCGAAAAAAAAGCCAAAACCGCAGGCGGTGAGTTACTAATCAAATGGCGACACCTCACCACCTCAGACCATCTTTATTTTCTCCACGAAAGCACCGGCTCTGACCAGGCAGTCCATTCCTATTTCAGCCCTTACGGCACAATCAGCGAAACTGTCCGAACTATCGCCGACAAGCTCTGGATGCTCACGAGGTCTCTCGAAAAATTCACTATCCTCAAAAAACATACCCGGACCCCCGTCATTATCATCAGTCCCGAAACCGACCGCCTGCCCACCAAGGGTCTGGGCGATTTCGCCAAATACGTCTCCGGTAAATCAGGCGGTATGGGCGAGGTCGTCGCCGCCTTATGCAGGGGGCTTTCGAACAGGGGCGTTAAGACCTACATTATCACGCTCAATCTCCAGAGAAAGTTTATGGCGCAGTCGGGGACGAGCAGGGAGGAGTACATCGAGAACTTATACCACCTCCCGCGCGACAAAATAAAAATCGTCGATTCCTCACTCTTCGAAAATTATATGAGCGCCTACGATGGCGACCCCCGTGCAACCGCCGCCGAATTCCAGAGGCAGATTAAACGTTTCCTCATCGGCGAAATCCTCTCCAAGCACGAGGGCAGGGGCATCATTCATTCTCACGACTGGATGGCTGGCGGCATCATCACCGCCTTCGCCAAATTCCGCAGCATCCCCGTACTTCATACCGTCCATAACTCCCACACCGGCCATATTCCTCTCGAGATGTTTGGCGGGGTGAACCTGAGCGAGCTGTGGAGCAACTTATACATCTCCAGCGACTTCGGCCGCGAATGTGTTGATTGCCAGGCCACTGCCATTAAAAACGCCGCGCTCGTCAACTACGTCGGCGACAGGTTCCTTCAGGAAACAATCCAGGATTACTTCCTCGACAGGAACTTCATACCCTTCAGCGTCAGGAAAGAAACCAAAGCCAAATACCGTTACGGCGGCGCACTTTCAATCCCCAACGGCATATCGCCCTCAGTATATCCCGAAAACCAGGAAGAAAACCCCGATGTTGATAAGCCGGGACTCGCGAAAACATTCGGGCCAGGCGACCATGTTATCGAAGCGAAAAAACTTAATCTAATAAAATTCCAGAAGAAAACGGGGCTGCTCGTCAATCCCGAAGCGATTATGCTTTTCTGGCCCAGTCGTCTGGACCGTATCCAGAAGGGTATCGAACTGCTTGAGGATATCGCTTTTAAATTTGTGATTGAGCATCCCGACGTTCAAATCGCTATTGTCGGCAATCCCGTTGGCGACGACAGAACCGACGCCGATACCCTGGGGAAAATCGCCTGCGCATCTGGCGGCAAAATCACCTATTGGCCTTTCAATGACGACCTCAGCACGCTCGGTTACGCTGCGGCAAGTGACGTCTTCGGCGCGTCCCTATATGAGCCGTTCGGCCAGATTGACCTGGTGGGAAACCTCTATGGCGCGACAGCCACCAATCGCGATACAGGCGGCTTTCATGACAAAATCGTCCCCTTGCACCTGAAAAAAATGGGCGCCGACGAGGACCAGGGCAATGGAATCCTTTTCGAAAATTACGACGCGGCGGGCCTGTGGTATGGGCTGGAGTTGACCGTGCAGAATCACAGGTTCTTCAGGAAAGACCAGCAGGAATGGGAAAAGCAGGCCAAAAGAATTATGAAAGACGCACGGAATAACTGGGGACTAAATAACATGATGGCCGGCTATCTCGCCGCCTATGAGAGGATACTGGGGTATCCGGTTGTTTAATTAACGTATAGCGTTCAGCGGACAGACATCAGCATCCAATTTCCTTTCCTCGGCTTCATCCTTTCTTTCAGCCGGCTTCTATATTTCACATCATAAATCAAAAATAACTTTGTGTCTTTGTGTCTTAGTGGCAAAGAAAAACAATTGATTATTGATGCTCGCCCACATATTATTTTATGAGTAGGAAAAACACAAAATACTGAATTAACACAACGGAGATGCAAATGTTCAAGACAAACGAGTACTTCGGCGGCAACGTAAAATCCATCGCTTTCAAGACCGCTCAATGCCCCGCCACCGTCGGCGTTATTGCCCCGGGCGAATACGAGTTCGGCACATCCACCGTCGAAATTATGACCGTTATCACCGGCAAACTCTCCGCCATGCTGCCGGATAGCGCAAAATGGGCCGACTTCGGCCCGGGCAAGTCATTCACAGTCCCCGCCAACAAAAAATTCAAGGTAAAAGCCGACGAGGATACATCCTACCTTTGCCTCTACTCGTAGCGTCGGAGCGAAGCGCAGACCCCCGCGTCTCGTTTTACGAAGCCACACCTTGTGGGGCAAAGCAAAACGGCGGGGGCATGTTCTTTAACGAAGTTTACCCGCCATAGGCGGGCCGGGCAGCGACTGAATTTCGCCACCCTATGCACAAACTACTCCTGTTAAACACGACAGAACCTCAAAACGTCTTATAATAACAGCGTAACCATCGAAACAATGTGGCCTTATCGATGGCAAACCGCAGGGGATACCGATACCGCCTATAAAATACTGCGCAACTACACTAAAAAACGGGTTTTCGGAATAAATTTTTTATGCTTGACAAACCCCGTGTCCGACAGTTAAATTAGGTCAATGAGGTAATTTAGATAGACCGGTGAGGAAAGGGTTGAGAAAACAGGAGAGTGTGAAATGAAGGAGCTATTCACAACTGGAGAAGCAGCGGAAATCTGCCGGGTCAGCCAACAGACAATAATCAGGTGTTTCGATTCCGGCCGGCTGGAGGGATTTCGCGTACCCGGCTCGCGGTTCAGAAGAATACCCCGCGAAAGCTTAATGAAGTTTATGAAGAGCAATTCCATACCCTTGGATGGGCTGGAAACGGGTAAAAAGAAGATACTGGTAGTCGATGACGATGCTGAAATCGTGGATTTGATGGTAGAAGTGCTGACGCGTGACGGCAGATTCGACGTCAAGACGGCAACGAGCGGGTATGAGGCGGGGATACAGACGCAGCGGTTCAGGCCGGATTGTATATTGCTGGATTATATGCTGCCTGACGTCAATGGGAATGTTGTCTGCCATACTATAAGGAAAAACCCGGAGTTCGAGAACATCCGGATTATTATTGTAAGCGGCGTGATAAAGCAGGAAGAAATAGACCAGCTTTTGAAGTCCGGGGCACAGGATTTCATAAAGAAGCCGTTCGATATTAATGACTTAATCAACAGGATTTGTGCTACGCTTGAGATGCTGCAAAAGACCGCGTAAAACCGGTCGGGTTGTCGGCCACACCCGACGCCGGGGCACAAACGATTGTAAAAACAGCAACGATAGCTGATAAGTGAGGATGGGTAATATGCCGGGACAGAATCCGGACAATTCTGCCGCCCGCAGGGTTGAGCTTGCGGTGGGCCAGTGTGAATCGATTTCAATTCTGCCCGCGGTGGCCGCTCGGTTTCTAACACAACTTGGCCGAATGGAACTGACTCCCGCGTCGCTGGCAGAACTGGTCGAGTCCGACCCGGCGATTACGGCATTGGTGCTGCGCCTCTGCCACAACAAAGGAATCATAATAAAACAATGCGACACATGGCTCCTGCAGGTGATGGAAAACATATCGCTGCGGGAGATTCGGGACGCGGTATTGTCGGCCAAAATCTGCGGGGGACTTTCAGACGACGCAGGGACCGATTTTAGAAAAGAGCTTAGCCGTCACTCGCTGGCGTCGGCCTGCTGCGCTAAACTGCTCACGAAATTCATATCCCCACCCATCGACGGCGATACCGCATATTTGGCGGCCCTGCTGCACGATATAGGCAAGTTCATGCTCGATGAGGTGATGCCAAAGAGTTTCGACTCGCTGCTCGAACAGGCCCGGGCAGACAAGACAAGTTTCTACAAAGTTGAGCAGGCCAATCTCGGTCTTGACCACACGATACTGGCAAAGCGATTCGCACAGAAGCTTCGGCTGCCCAGTGACATCATACTTGGGCTTTGGCTGCATCACAGCCACACGGGGGCGATATCACAAATACCGCAGGCGAGGATAGCGGCGGTTGTGGAGCTTGCGGATATTATTGTTCGCCGGGCGGGTATCGGCGAATCGGGCAGTTACGACGAGCAAATCACGCCTGAAACAATCGCGGGGACACTGGGGCTGACAGCCGAACAAATAAAGCAGGTTGAGCAGCAGTTGCCCGATATGGTCGGCAGCAAAAGCGAGGCGGCGGGGCTGAACATCCTGAAGCCGGGGTGGGCATATTGCGACGCATTGCGAGCTACGGCGGGGCAGTTGGCTTGCGACAGTTCGAAACTATTCGAGGAAAGCGTCCGGCTGCAAAGCAGCGCGAGCTATTTCGATTTTATTAAAGAGCTGATACCCAAAATCAACTCATCAATGTCGGCGATTGAGCTGGCGAAAAATTACGCGGTCGTCTGGCAGAATTATTTCCATACGGGGCCCGTCTGTGTTTATCTTACCGACCAGCTCGAAGAAAATATGGTCGAGGGGGCAATCGTTGAGGAACAGGGCAAAGCAAAGACGGTTGTGCTGGAAGTGCCCGCGGACGCGGAATTAGTCCCGCAGCCGATGCAGGAAAAATTCGTCGTATCGGACGCGGGAGATAATGTTGACTGGCTATTCGAGCAGTGCGAGGTCAAATTCGACCTTACCCGTACCAAAATCGCTCCGCTTCAGGCAGCCGGACGGACGGTTGGCGTAATCGTATTCGAGCTTCGTCATCCCGCTGGAAACGATATCGCTGAACGATTCAGGCCTGCTGCAGAATTTGGGGGCACAGTCCTCGATATGCTTGAGACAATCGGCAGCCAGCAGTGGTACGCGGAGCGGTTTGCACAGGTTATGGCGACCGGAGGACAGAAGACAGAGGACAGAGGACAGAGAACGGAAGACCCGGCTTCGTTAAAGAACTACGCCGTGGCAAGCAGGGAGCCGAAGACAGAGGGCGGAACGTCTGGATCCCCTGCTGCCAACCAAGTAAGCAACCACTCGGGGACACCCGCCAAAGACATACGGGTGCAAGCAGGGAGGGCGGATGTCGAAGAATTAGCGGAAATGGCGGCGGGAGCGGCACACGAATTGAATAATCCGCTGTCGGTCATATCGGGCCGGGCGCAATTACTCGCTAAAAGTGAAAATGACCCGGACAGGAAACGCATCTTAGAGCAGATTCAGCAAAACGCGGGCGAGCTTTCCGGTATCATCGACGATTTGATGAGCTACGCGAACCCGGAACAGCCGAGGCCCACTGAAACCGCCATAGGACAAATAATCAATGACGCGGTCGATTTGACAAAACAGAGAAAGCAAATGAATCAGCTCGATATCAAAATCGACATTGCGCCTGATACGCCAGTGGTCTTCGTTGACTCGGCACAGATTTCCTGCGCCATTTCAAACATCATCTGCAACGGTCTTGAGGCGTACGCATCCGGAGCCGGCGCGATAGCAATAGAGGTTACAGCCAACAAAGTGAACCGAACTGTAAGTATGCAGGTAATTGATTCGGGGCGGGGTATGGATGGACAAACGCTCGCCAGGGCGACGCACCCGTTCTTTTCCGCGAGGCCGGCGGGCAGAAAACGCGGGATGGGCCTTGCTCACGCGCAACGGCTGATAGAGATAAATCACGGCACACTTTCGTTAGCGAGCCAGCCGGATAAAGGAACGACTGTTACGGTCACTCTGCCATCAAAGGTTTAGACGCTGATTGCGCAGATTTACGCTGATTTTTAAGCTAAAAAACGTACTTTGGCATTGTATCTGATACTTACGGTTACTTTTGGTGACAGGCAAAGTTGGGTAAAACGGTTGCTGGCCCCGGTTTTCCGTTCATTTATGCTATCTACTCGGACTTTTGCTGTTCTAACAATTTTTCACGTCGTTGTTTTTCCCTGACAAACAGGATAAGAATACCTGGTCCAAAGGCCCACAGAAGAACTGTCCCTCCGAATACTAAACCAGCATATGAACCCCTTGCACAATAGCACTCTTCCTGACGGGTCGCATAAATAGGAACTGCCACGAACAACTCTAAAACGCTTCCTGCAATTAAGCCACGAATTACACGCCCTGCCCAGGTGTAGCTGTCCGACTGACGCCAGTAGACACAAAAGATGACCGACCAAAAACACCACAAAGCCAAAGGAATCAGCAAAAACGCATACCTCAAGAGCGGCGGGTTCATATCGACAACAGCTTTACCGCTAAATAAATCCATAACGGAGTATAACAATCCAACTGATAACAGCGTCACCGCAAAAGCCGCACCCACCGCTGCTCGTTTCATAGGCCGCCCGGAGGGCTTAACTTTAATTTTCCACATTTGCCGGGGACTCAAAAACAGCCACTGTGTCATCACAAACAAACCTATGTATATTAAACTAAAAACATAAAATAATTTATCGACGTTTCCATCAGAAGGGAGAAAAAGTCCGAATATGGCTATCGCGGGGGTGCCCATAATCCCCACCTTACCAATCACTCCAAATACATACAAACAGCCGCCGGCAAGACACAAAATCCAAAGAACCAACAAACCCCATCGCAACCGGCATGCAACCTTTTGAGATTGTGTCATAAATATTTCTCCTCAGATTTTATCCTGTCAGAATTACATTTTAGACATCCACAAATTAAATACAAGAAAAACAATTATGGTCTTCCGGGCAATAGGCTTGGCCACCCCTCTCCGCCGTAGGGCGTCTCTTCCGGGATCGGGAGTGGTAAAAAATGCGGTTTTTACGCTGAAAATCAAAGCGTGTGGTTGTATGCGGTAGTTTTTGTGACGTGCCCGGCTTCGTCTGCTGACTACGCCGAGGCAAGCAAAGTTGGAAAACGGTTGCGGTCACCGGTTTTCACACGAGACGATGATTAGGAAGAAGATTACGGATTAAAAAGGGCATTATACCTGTCGGGAGTGTTTGGAAAAGGATTCGCCCTAAATTCTTTCGGCATTTTCTTAAGTAGTTCAGGGAAACCAGTGAAAGGCATAATATCTTCTGGAAATCTTCTCTCCTTACACTCTTGAATCCTCTGGATCATATAATCCCATACAGTGTCGTTAGAGGCAAAATATTGAATTTCACTAGCTATGTATTCCCATGCCAATCCCTGGGTTTGCAAATAATTTACTTCATCAAAAAGAGTTAAAGACTCATTTAATAGCCGCTCATCTTTTTTATCGTGTTGCCAATCAATAACTTCTTTCTTGCGAATTATGGTATAGAAACCATATAATTCATCTTCCAAGAATCTGCCGTATATTTTGTTTATCAATTCCATCCTTTTTAGCAAAGTATTTCTTCTAAACGTCCAACAGGCAACTATAATTCCAATTACTGTTGCCCACGGTACCAAGAAACGACCGAGAGAGTCTAAGAAAAGGCCGAGAAAATAAAGATATTTCAAGATGGGGCTAATTATATCCATCGTAGACTCCTGCTAAAGGTATTCTGGAAGTGTTTTTGTTCATCATAAAAATTGATTCTCCATGTTCTCTGTGGCTAAAAACTCAGAGATTATATAGTTCGTCGTCTTTTAGGATGGTGAAGCCGGCGGATTGGATAACTTTTTGGGCGGCGGCGGACTGGGATTCCTCAATCTCAAGACAGCAAACGCCTTTGAGGTTCGTCTGGAGGACGAAGCCATAAGCGTCTTTGACGTTTATGTTGTTTTCGGCAAGGGCCGAGGTGAGCAATTCGAAATTGCCGATTTTGTCGGGGATTGAGATTGCGATGATATCCTTCAACGCGCAGGCGCAGCCGAGATTGGCAAGCGCTAGGTAGGCCTGGCTGGGATTATTGACGATGAGTTTGACAAGGCCATAGTCGCCCCTGTCCTGAATGGTAAAGGCCCGGATGTCGATATTGTTATCAATCAAGCTTTTGGCCACGGCGCTAAGTCGGCCGGGTCTGTTTTCGAGGAAGATGGTCAGTTGCTTTGCCATAATTTACTCCTTACTTTTTCACCGCGGAGCACGCTGAGACCGCAGAGAAAAAATAACCTTTGCGTGCTTCGCGTTCTCTGCGGTAAATTTTCTCATTTATCTATTCTTTCGGTCTCAGGTCAATTACGCGTTTGGCTTTGCCTTCCGAGACGGGAAGGGAATTCGGCTCGTGCAGTTCGACAGAGGGATGCAGGATTATCGCCGAACGCAATTCTTCGGTGATGCGTCCTTTGAGGGCTTCGAGCTGCGACGGGTCGCCGAGGAACAGTTTCGGGTAGATTTCGACTTTGACGGTAAGGTGGTCGAGGTCGCCGCGTTTTTCAACCTGTATGATGTAGTTGGTGGCGACTTCGGGTATTCGCATCACAACTTCTTCAATCTGCGACGGGAAGAGGTTAATCCCGTTGATTATGAGCATATCGTCGGTGCGTCCCATTATGCGCGACAGGCGGCGATGCGTCCTGCCGCAGGGACACGGGTCGGTATGCAGGTACGCCAAATCTCGCGTGCGGTATCGCAGCATCGGCGTTGCCCGGCGAATGAGATTAGTCAGGACGACCTCGCCCGAATCGCCGTCCCTGACGAGTTCGCCGGTTTCGGGGTCGATGATTTCGACGATATAGCCATCCTCCCAGAGATGCATATCGTTTTTATAAACGCACTCAAAGGCGACGCCCGGCCCGTTAAGCTCGCTTAGGCCATAGGAATTATAAGCGTCGATATTCCAGATACGCTCGATTTTTTTGCGGATATCTTCCGAATGGGGTTCCGCGCCTGTGAACGCTTTTTTGAGAACAAGCTCCTCGCGTTTGACTTCGGCTTCTTCGAGCTTGGTATGAACGTGCAGGAGGTAGCTCGGCGTAACGTGCACGACGGTTGTGCGAAAATCCTTCATCGTTTTAATCTGCCGTTTGGTGTTGCCCCCACCTATGGGTATTACCGCCATCCCGACTTTTTCCGCACCGTAGTGCATTCCCAAGCCGCCCGTGAACATTCCGTAAGTCATCATATTCTGAAAGACGTCCGCGCTTGTTGCGCCTGTTGCGAATATGCACCTTGCCATCAGGTCCGCCCAGTTGTTAACATCTTCTTTTGAATAGTAAATGACCGTGGGGATTCCGGTTGTGCCGCTCGAAGAATGAATTCGCACCACGTCTTTCATATCGACGGCGAGCAGTCCGCGAGGAAAGTTAAGCCGCAGGTCGTCTTTTGTGGTGAACGGAATTTTGCGCAGGTCGGCAAGCGAGCGTAAACAATCCGGCGAGGAAATTTTCGCATAGCGAAACTGCTTTTGGTAGAGGGGGGTCTTTAACGC
Source organism: Sedimentisphaerales bacterium (assembly GCA_050015775.1). GTDB lineage: Bacteria > Planctomycetota > Phycisphaerae > Sedimentisphaerales > Anaerobacaceae > Fen-1362. The sequence goes on from JBEKAT010000059.1 coordinate 10,056, forward strand.
CCAGCCGATTGTTTCCCGCAGGCGTTCGAGCTGTATCGTTTCCAGCCGAGACCTGTCGGCTGTTTCAATTTCCCTGTTCCAGAAAGGCACATCCATCAAGTATCCTTCGGTTTTAAACTTAGACACGGATTTACACGGATTAACACTGTTTTTTTATTACCACGTAAGTCAGTGTCAGTCAGTGCCTGAAAAGTCAGTGTTGGTCCGTGTTACAGGCCTTCGATTTCCCTGCGGGTAACAACTTTTACGCCCTTATCCGCGAGAATCTTCGTGGCATTGTCGGTATCTTCGAACCTGAAGACCAATAGCGCATTATCGCTGAACTTTTCGACGAAGCCGTACATATACTCGACGTTTACATCGTTGTCGGCGAAGACCTTGAGAATTTCCGCGAGTCCGCCGGGCTTATCGCCTACTTCAATCGCGACGACGTCGGTGAGATTCGCCACAAAACTGTTTTTGCGAAGGGTCTGGATGGCGAGGTCCGATTTATCCACGACGATTCTCAATACGCCGAAGCTCTCGGTCTCGGCGATTGTCAAAGCGCGGATGTTTATATTGTTTTTTCCCAGCAGCGAGCAAACGTCGTAGAGCCGACCCTTCCTGTTTTCCAAAAACACCGATATCTGTGTTAGCTTCATTGGCGTCCCCTTTATATTATTCTCTTGTCAATAATTCGTTTGGCTTTGCCCTCGCTTCGCTGGATGGTCTTCGGCTCAACAAGCGTAACCTTGACGCCGATGGACAGGGCCGCCTCTATTTCCTTTTTGATTTTCTGTGACAACTCGTTTAGCTTTTTGACCTCGTCGGAGAAAATCTTTTCCTCGACCTCGACTAAGACCTCGACCTCATCGAGCTGGTGTGCTTTTCTATCGACGATAATCTGGTAATGCGGCTGAGTGCCCTTGATGCCCAGCAGGACGTGCTCTATCTGCGACGGGAAGACGTTTATGCCGCGGACGATAATCATATCGTCGGTCCTGCCCTTGATTTTGCTGATTCGCGGGCTTGTCCTTCCGCATTTGCATTTGTCATAGCGGATGCTGACGATGTCCCTTGTGCGGTATCTGATGAGCGGGATTGCCTGTTTTGTGAGCGTGGTGATAACAAGCTCCCCGGACTGGCCGGCCTCAACTTCCTGGTCCGTCTTTGGGTCGATTATCTCGGGGTAAAACACGTCGCTGTATATGTGCAGGCCGTCTTTATGGGTACATTCCTGCGCGACGCCCGGCCCGATGATTTCCGACAGCCCGTAAACGTCGGTCGCCGACATATTCCAGATCTGCTCGATTTCCTTGCGCATCGACTCGCTCCAGGGTTCAGCGCCGAATATGCCGATTTTCCAGTTGCCCTTGGCGGGGTCGATTCCCATTGCCTTGGCCTCTTCAGCCATATAAAGCACGTAGCTTGGGGTGCAGGCGATGACTTTCGGCTTGAAATCCTGCATAATTTTGAGCTGGCGAGCAGTTTGTCCCGCCGAAGTTGGTATTATTCTCATACCCATTTCGAGAGCGCCGTAATGAAAGCCCAGTCCGCCGGTAAACAGGCCGTAACCATAAGCGATTTGGATTGTGTCACCGGGTTCACCGCCTGCGCAGCAAATTGTTCTTGCCATAACCTCCGACCACAGCGAGACATCGTACCTGGTATAGCCGACGAGAGTGGGGTTGCCCGTTGTGCCGCTTGAGATATGTATTTCGACTACATCCTTGTCTTTACCCGAGAAAAGCCCGTAAGGGTAATTGTCCCTCATATCTATCTTGGTGGTGAAAGGCAATCGTTTGATGTCGTCGATGCTCTTGATGCTGTCCGGCTTTACGCCCGCGTCGTCGATTTTCTTTTTATATACTGCACAGTTGTTGTATATGTAAGGTATGAGTTTTTTGAGGTAATCCGATTGCAGCTTCTTGAGTTCCGCCGGCTGCATACACTCGATTTCTTTTTTCCAAATCATAATTGGCCCATTTCCCTTCCTTTAAGAAATACCCCCTTGTTTTCTTCAACATATTTCTTTTTAAAAACCGCTTCTATCGCTTTTTGCCAGCATTCCACTTTAATCGGCAGGTATGCCGAAAGCACGCCGACAAGGAAAACATTTAGGTGGCGCGGATTTTCGATTGCTGTTTTGGCTTTTTCGAGATACTCGGTGAGGTCTTTGCCATCGGCCTTGAGAAACGTCTTTAGCCGGTCATGCTCTTCCGGGTGAAAACATAACAAAATGTCCGCTCCGCCCTGCTGAACAATAGGTGAAAAAATCTTTTTGCCGAACCGTACATGAGATTCAACAGAGCCGCCTCGCTGGGCCATTCCGTGAACCTCGGATTTCTTGACGTGGTAGCCCGCGTACATCGCCGCCCAGCCGCAGATTTCCGCGGCCTTCAAAATCCCCTGTCCTCCCGTCCCGCCAAAGGTTATGTTGTAGGTCTTTTCTGCCATTGTTCTCTCACAGCGCTATTGCCTGAGCAGTTTACATGGATGTCTTGAAATTATAACCGATAATGCGTTTTCGTTAATACGTTTTTCGACAAGAGCATCAAACTCGGCCCTGTTCTTCGGGTCAATGACATCGACGTTGTCCGCACCGCATGCTTTGCAAAGATCTTCGAGGATGAGTTTCTTTGTCGGCTCATCTCGTATGGTTAATCCCGTGGCGGGGTGCTGCTGGCCGCCGGTCATAGCGGTAGTGGAATTATCAAGGATGAATATGACGCCTTTTGCCTTGTTGTAAGCGGCGTTGATAAGGCCCGTTATTCCCGAATGCACAAACGTGGAATCGCCAACGACACCGACAATTTTCTTGTCCGGCGCGCCTTTTCTCCAGCCCTCGTTGAAGGTTACTCCAGCCCCCATGCACAGGCACGAGTGAAGCGCGGAAGTGGGCGGCAGGCAGGCAAGTGTGTAGCAGCCGATGTCGCCGGCGACGTAAAAATCGAGTTTTTTAAGCGTCGCGAAAGTCGCCCAGTGGGGACATTCCGGGCAGAGTCGCGGTTTTCTCTTTGCGGATTTTATCTCCTGTTTTATCTCGCCCTTGACAACCGCTGGAATTAATTCCGGCAGCAGTTCACCGATTCTGAAAGATGGGTCTTTGGCGTGGCATTTCAGCCCCAGCGCCTTAACGTGTTCTTCGAGGAACGGGTCAAGCTCCTCGACCACGTAAAGCTTTTTGACGGTTTTGGCGAAGGCGCTAATTTTGTCGTCGCAGAAAGGATACGTCATACCCAGTTTAAGATAAGAAGCATCAGGATAGGTTTCCTTAAGGTACTGGTAGGGGACGCCGGATGTGATGAATCCGATTTTTTTGTCGCCCGGCTCGATACGGTTGAATTTTGTCTTTTCGGACAGGGCCTTGAGTTTATTGAGGCGTTGTTCGACAAGGATGTGCCTGCCGTATGCGTTTCCCGGAACCATTACGTATTTCGCTATATTTCTTTCGAAGAGCGGCTGTTGGGGCACGACCCTGTCGCCAAGCGTTACGTCTTCTTTTGTATGTGCGACACGCGTAGTCATTCGCAAAATGACGGGCGTATCGAATTTCTCGCTTATCTCGAAGGCCTGCTTGACATATTCTTTCGCCTCTCTCGGGCTTGCCGGCTCGAGCATAGGCAATTTGGCGTAAATGCTTACCCACCTGGTATCCTGTTCATTTTGAGACGAATGCATACCCGGGTCATCGCAGACAACAACCACAAAACCCGCGAGTATCCCCGTATAGGAAGACGTCATCAGCGGATCCATCGCGACGTTTAAGCCGACGTGTTTGCAGGCGAACAAACTGCGGACGCCGCTTATGGCTGCGCCAAGCGCAACTTCATAAGCCACCTTTTCATTGACTGACCACTGAACGTCAAGCTCCGGGAAAGTGGCTAAGGTTTCAAGTATCTCGGTTGAGGGGGTTCCGGGGTATGCACAGGCGACCTTCAATCCGGCCTCGTATGCCCCAAAAGCAAGGGCCTCATCGCCCGAAAGCAACGACTTTTT
>JBEKAT010000060.1:0-15232 GCA_050015775.1 Sedimentisphaerales bacterium
TAGAAAATAAAATCCCAGAAACGAATCCACAGGCCGCTCTCACGGGCCAGTGACGGATTCATTGAGATTAGCAGGAATTTTTTTCTTAACAGAAAATGCAATAACCCCACAGCCAGATATATCACTGAAATTTTTAATATCTGGGGCCACGTTACAAAAAGAATGCTTCCGACCAGCATATCCTTTATCGCCTCCTCGCCGTGGGGGGCCTTGTCGAGAACAAGAATTGCCGCGGCGGAGCTTACGGCATACACAATCCCGATGATTGCCTCCTGTGGGACGGATTCATCACGAATCCGTCCCAAAGCGAACAACCCAGCGCCAACAAAGGTAAAGCCAAGGGCAATCAGATACGCCTCTGTGCTATGCAGTTCGTATCCGGCCAATAACGCCGCTGTGCTGCCAAGTGCTGCCACTTGCGCCAAAGCCAAATCCACGAATATCACGCCGCGAGATACAATATGGATGCCCAGGTAGCAGTGTATCCCCGTAAGTATCAGGCACGCCACGAACGGCAATAACAGCAATTCAATCATCCCATTCATTTTGATGCCTCGCTTAATGCGTCGCTGAGGCGTGTAACTACATTGTCCAGCATCGCTATATAATCCTTAACCTGTTCATTGACAGCGTTGGGAACAACGACCACTTTTGCGCCGGTCTTTTTTGCCACTGCCTCTGCGTCATCGCGGTTATAAAACGGCTCCATTAAAATAACCCCGGCCTTTTCCGATTTCATTGTGTTTATCACCTCGAGGATATGCCCCGGTCCCGGTGGAATTCCCGGTTTCGGCTCAAGCTCCGCGACCACGTCAAGGTTGAATCGATTGGCGAAATAAGGCCAACTGCGATGATAGGTGACAATTTTTGAATGTTCAAATGGCTTGAGTTTGGCAACCCAGCCAGCCATAGCGGTATCCAGCTTCGAATTAAACGCCGCCAGATTACGGTCATAATCTCCCGCGTGCTCGGAGTCAAGCTGTTTGAGACGTTGGCAGATGTTTTTCGCTATGATTTTGCCGTTGTAAGGGTCGAGCCAGTAATGGGGATTGCCCATAGGATGAACGTCGCCCATAGAACGGTCTATTTTTCCGGTGGGAACCTCAAGTTTCAAAATTCCTTCGGAAGCATCCAAATGACCCGGCGTATTGATTTGTATTCGCGGGTTACGCGAACCCTGAAGAATCAAACCTTCATAACCGATTTCCAGTTCCAGGCCCACTCGTATCCAAAGGTCTGCTTTCCTAGCCTTCATCATATAACTTGGTTTGGCCTGGATAAAATGCGGGTCTTCATCGCCGGAACCGATTGAAGTAACTGACACGTGTTCGCTGCCGACCGACTCTGCTATTGACGCAAGATTTGGGGTCGTTGTTACAACATTTAATTTGTCCGCGCCAAAACATCGGCAGAGGGACTGGATAAACAAGACACTCAAAATGAAGCAGGATAAAAGTGCCCATTGAAATTTAATCGAATTCATAATTTGTCTCCTTTTATTAGTATTGATGTGCCGGATGCAGTCCGATTAGGAAGTCAGCCTGAAGCCATATCTCATTTCTGTTTACATTGCCCGCGTAATTCTCTCCGTACGTATGCTCAAACTGCACGCGCCAGAACATAAATTCGCTCTGGTGAAACGTCAGGCCGGTCGTGTAAGAAGTTTCATGTAAACCGCTGTTGTCAGGAAACTGTGTATAATCGTATCGTCCGAATACGCTCCATTCCCTGTTGAACTGGTATTCCATCGAGCTGTACATCCCGTGTGAGTTCACTGTATCCTCGGCCCCTTCTTCCTTCTGGCTGAACAAGATTTCATTCATCCACGTCAGCGATTTGTAAAGGCCGTATTGCGGGTCACGCCATTTGTAGGTTAAATCCAGCCCTTCCACGTTTGACCGGTGCCCTCCGTCGGTGTTTGCATTATCGCCTGTCGCGAAACTTTCTCCGAGTTCGATGCTGGATGCTTTGTCTATGTCGAAGAAATTCTTCAAGTGCGTAACATACATCAGGCTATGGGCTTGGTCTCCCGCAAAAACTGCTTCGTTCCCGTTGTTTTGTACGTCAAACGTTAGCTGCATATAATTGTCCCACGGGTTAGGCACCAACCACGAAATTTCACCGCCGCCGTCGTTCAATCCTTCGTCGCCAAAAAATTTCCTGATTACGTTGGGCCTGTCAACCCACGGCATTGCATGAGTATGAAACATATTGGCCTTTCCGAAAACTGAGTAGAATTTACCGAACCTTGCCTGCAGGTCGTATGGAAGGTCTGTGTATGTGAAATATCCTTCTTCAATATCAGGTTTATATTCGCCGTTATCCTGCCTCTCTATGCTTAGAATTAAATCCGCGCGCCCGTATGGGTCAACAGGATTGGAAAACCCGAACTCGACTTCCCTGAGTTGGGCCTTTGCGGTCTTGCTGGCTGCGATAGTATCAGGCGTTTCGCCTCTGGGCGTCGGCCCTCCATGAAAAATAAAATCGCCTATTGCCGAAATATCAGGATTAGAGCTCTGAAAGCCCGACGAGGCCGCGGCCTGCGGTTTTTCAATATACCCAGCAGCCGCCGTAGGTGGCTGGCTTGGCTCAATTGTCTTTGTTTCTTTTGCGGTACCGGTCTGGTTTTGTTTCAAAAGCTCGATTTCTTCTCTGAGCAATTTTATCTCTTCGGTGTGCCTTTCATTTGCGTCCTTCATTTGCTGTTGAAGCTCGGCCACCTGCCCTCGCAATGACTGCATTTCACTGTCAGCCGCATTTACCTGTTCTGCTCGGCCTGCGCCGGCAAATAACAGGATTGTCAAAAAATAGAAACCATACTTGATGGCTCGTATATTCATTTGTCTGTCTCCGTAAATCCATTGGATAATAGAAAGTCCCCGCTGCTGACCGATAATGGTTTTGGCGGGAAAAATAAATGTGGTATTAGCCTGGATTAGGAGACAACCGGCGGGGCACGCGGGCCTAAGAGACCCGGTATTGAAATCGCGGGCGCGACTTCTATATGAAATGTCAAACTCTGTTCGCAAACAGGATACTGAATAATCGCTGTTTGTTTTTCGACCGTTGTGCTGTGAGGCAGCGAAAGCAACTGCTGGCAAACCGGGCATTCGTGTGAATCGTGCCCGGCGTCGTGCTTTTCACATAAGAGATGTATGAACAGCAGGGCCTGTGTCGCAAGCAGCGAGAAGAGCAGCGTCGCCGTCAATATCAGTATTTTTCTTGTTGTTTTGCTCATTACAGATGTCCCTATGCGCACTCCGGGCACAAACCTTCTAATCGCACCTGCTGTCTTTGTACCATAAAACCGATAGGGGGGCTTGTCAACATCGCTACCGATACATCGTGCATACAACTTGTCCTGCCGCAGCCGGTGCACACAAAGTGCGGATGACACTGATGCTCGGTGCATTTATCCGCCAGTTCATAATGCTGACTCCGCTCCTCGACAAACGCCTTATGAACAATCCCTCCTTCGACCATACTTTCCAGCGTGCGATATACCGTTACCTTATTCGGCCTTGTGTTACCCATTGCCGAAACAATCTCATCCGCCGTCTGCGGCCTGTTGCCGGCCAGCAAAATCTCCAGAATCGTCCTCCTCGGCCCCGTTCGCTTCAAGTTTGCCGAATCAAGAAGATTGTCTATTCTTTCTTTTAACTGCGATTTCATTGTTTCTTTCTACGCCGTTCAAATTATCAACTGGTCGGGCAAAAGTCGGCTTAAACGAATTTGCTAACAAGGAAAACGAATAACAGCCCTAATGCGGTAAGGCCAATCATTTTCAGGGAAGAATGTTTGCTGTGCGCCTGTGGCAGGATGTCGCTTGCGCCAATATACATCAGGAAACCCCCGAAAAAACCCAGATATAGAACGAGGAAATAAGGCGGCAGGGTGAAAAGCAGTGTCGAAGCAGCCCCCAGAATCGGGGTCAGGGAATCAAGTAGTAAAAACCATTTGGCCCTTCGAGGGGTATTTTTATTTATCAACATTAAAGTGACGGTGTTCATACCGTCCGTGAAATCGTGGGAAATGACCGCGATTGCAACCAGGATGCCGACTTTTGTATTAGTTTGAAAGCCCAGACCTATGCCAACGCCGTCCATAAAACTATGGCCTGCAAGTGCAAGGGCGGAAAGGATTCCTACCTGTGGATGCTTGTGGTCGGCGTATTCTTCTTCGTGGGCGTGGTGAATCAGGATGCTTTTTTCAAGGATGTGGAAAATCATATAGCCGGCCACAAAAGCAATCATCGCCCCTGTCGGGGCAAAATTGTGCTCTTTGACCTCGTTTATTATTTCCGGCATAATGTCAAAGCTGAAAACGCCGACAAGTACCCCGGCGGTGAAACACATAATGGCATGCAGTTTGTCCTTGAATTTGATCGAGAACAGTCCGCCGAGAAAAGTGGAGAAAAACGTTGCGATTGAAAATATAACAGCTTCCATAAATTCGCAAGCTCCTCGATAGATAAGAAACTATCTCAAAATACAAAACGTCATTCCAACCGCTTCTAAATCTGAAATCCGAAAAATCTTTTCTGACCTTGCTAGCCATTATAACCAAATGCAACTAAGTTGCAACTGCCTTTGAAAAATATCTGTCCTTTTTTACAACCTCTTGCCAATGAAGGAGTTATGCGTCAATGTCGCTAATAACATGTATCCCAAATAACCCTCCGATTAAACGCTCTTTGCTTAAGTGAGAGTCATATTAGTCCGAAAACACCGTTGTTCCATTGGTGTTTTGTTAGTGCGAATAAAGGGTTTTGGATGGTTCCCGGTATTCAAAAATTAATTGCTGATACGCCGCTATTGATTGTTTCTGTCGTCTTTGTGACGGGAGTTCTCACCTCGCTTAGCTCAAGCACAATTGTGCGTGTCCCTGTGGCGCTCGGTTTCATCGCCGGGGCGACTGAATCGAAGAAAAAAGCCCTGTTCGTTACTTTCCTTTTTATCTTCGGCCTTGTCGTTGCCTGCACCGTTTTGGGAATGTTTCTTGGAATGGTCGGTCGTGTCGCCTTCACGATTATCCAGTGCAATAAATACATATTCTATCTGCTCGGCTTCCTGCTTTTCGTCTTTGGACTGTTTATCGCCGGTCTGCTCAAAATCAAATGCCTCCCGAGTATCCTCCAGTTCCGCGAAAGTTTCAAACACGTTACATTTTTCCGCGCGTTTTTCTTCGGAACATTCTTCGCCCTTACTGAAATGCCAACCTGCCCGACAAGTGCCGGCCTGCTCCTTATGCTTGCCAGTTTGGTCGTTACACATAATCTCGCACAGTATTCCGTGTTGATATTTGTCAGTTTTGCCATCGGCCAGAGTTTGCCCGTTCTCGCCGTTGCGCTGTCCGCAAATTTGGTCAAAACCGACGTGATTATGTTCCTGATAATGAAAATCCAGCGCATCGAAGACCGCATTGATTTTATCGCGGGCAATATGCTGATTACGCTCGGAATCTATTATCTTGTTATCGCCTGAGTGGTTTACCTATGATGTCTGAAGACGACAAACTTGAAAGTATGCTCGCCGACCCCTGGCTCGCGAAGCCCGGGACCAGATGGCCTTTAAGTATCCTGTTTGTTCTGGTCGCTCTTTTTGCCCTCAAACCAATTATTGTCGACCGCCTCATTTCCCGCGCAGAGGCCTATTCCTCAAATCGTATGTTCAATAATGCCGAAAGGCAGTGCCAAAAGGCCATTTTCCTCGATGGCAACAACGCCCGCGCCTGGAACCTGCTCGGCGGCGCCTACAAAAGCCAGGGCGATATCCAGAACGCCGTCAATACCTACCTCAATGCCATTAATGCCAATCCTGCCAATAAAGTTGCGCATTTCAGGGTCGCGATGATATTTGCCCTCGAAAAGGATTATCACAGGGCCATCCCTCATTTTGAACTGATTAGAATCCTCGGTCCCGAATCGCCCGCCTCGTTCGCCTGCGACCCCTTCTCATACTATCGTGCCTCGCTCGTAATGCTGTCTCTCTGTTACGAAAAAACAGACAAACCCGACAAAATACAGGATATCCTCAAAGACCTCGCCAGGACCCACCCCGGCTGTTCAAAAGACGACGACCTGCTCCAAATCCAAACCGCAAAATAGCAATCTCTTTTTTTGCAGGGTGTGCTCGCCTGCCCTGAGCAATCGCAGCGCATCGAAGGGGTGCATCAAAATTTTACTATTCACTTTTTTCTCGAACCAGATATGATAGCATCTCATTATGAAAGTTCTGAAAACTGTATCCGAGCTTGGTCAGTTGCCCGATGGCTGTGTCCTCACTATCGGCAACTTCGACGGTGTCCACATTGGCCATCAGCAGAATATAAAAGTCGCCCGTGATATCGCCACCCTTGAACGCGTTTCTCTGGCCGTGATGACCTTTGAGCCCCATCCTGTCGCTATTCTGCACCCCGAAAAAGCCCCCGGTGTCCTCACGCCGTTGCCTCTCAAAATTCATCTGCTTCAAAACTGCGGTGTCGATTACCTCATCATTCTCAGAGACACAACCAGCTTGCTTCGTCTCTCACCGACCGATTTCGTGGATAAATTCCTCCTCAAAGATGTCCGCCCGAAAGTTCTCGTCGAGGGCGACGACTTCAACTTCGGCGCCAATCGCGCGGGCAATATCGATACTCTCAAGCAAATGGCCGAACCCGATGGTTTTAGCGTCGTTGTCGTCCCATCAAAACTCGTAAAACTCCACACCGGCCAATCCGTTCGTGTCTCGAGCACCACCATCCGTTATATGCTCCAGTCGGGCCACGTTGCCGACGCCGCCTTTCTTTTCGGCAGGCCCTATCGTCTCATAGGCAAAATAATCTCCGGCAGAGGCAAAGGCAGACAACTCGGCTTCCCTACCCTCAATATGCAAATGCCTTCACAGATTATCCCGCAGGAAGGCGTTTACGCCGGCTACTGTCTCATCGGTGCCGACGAAGATGAAGTCTGTCGCTCAGATAACCGCCTGCCCTCCGTCTTCAGCATAGGCCACGCAGTAACCTTCAGCGACCAGCACGCCCAGCTCATCGAAGCGCACGTCCTCGATGCGAATATCGGCGTTATGTCTGGCAAATGGCTCGCTATGGATTTCCTTGACCGTATCAGGCCGCAGCAGCGTTTCGAATCCCCAGAAGTCCTCGCTGCTCAAATCGCCAAAGATTGCGATTCAGCGAAACAAATTTTGGCTAAACAGCACTGAACTTAGGTGAACAAATATGTTCAATTATGAACTTGGCGTAATAATTTTAATGCTTATTTTGAACGCGATATTTACCGCGTATGAAATGGGCCTCGCCACCATCTCGCGTTCCAGGATCGCCATTCTTGTCAATGAGCACAAGAAGGGCGCCGACGCCGCCGCCTTTATGAAGGACCGCATGGAGGCCAGTTTGGCTGTCATCCAGCTCGGCGTTACCTTGTTTACTACTATTGCCGCCGCCGCTGGTGGCGTTGGTGCGCAGGACGCCTTTGCTCCTTATCTTGCCCAGAACTGGCATATCTCGATGACGCTGGCAAAGGTCACCGCCGTTACATTTGTTATTATCCCGCTGACGCTTGTTACCATCATCTTTGTTGAGCTTGTTCCAAAGATGTTTGCCCTTAGCAACAAGGAATGGATTGTCCTGCGGCTTTCGCCTTATATTAAAATCCTGGCGAAAATCATCGACCCATTTGTCTCTGTCATTGAGTTTGTCGTCAAAAAAATGGTCGCCGCGATTGCCAGGATGCAGCCCGAAACCCGCGACGCCCAGATACCCTGGCTCCACGAGCTTCGCGCCGCCGTCTCGCTGGCGCGCACGTCCAAACTTATGGGCGAACGCGAGGAAAAAATCGTTCTCGCCGCTGCCCACCTCTCCAGCCACCTCGTCCGCGACATTATGCTTCCCGCGCAGGACATATCTATGATTTACGTCGGCAGCACTTTATCTCATGCCCTCGTCAAGGCGCACCTCGATATGCACACGCGTTTTCCAATTTGCATGGTCGAAAACGACCCGCAGTCAATCGAACGGTATCTCAACTTCAAGGATATCGTCTCTGCGATGCGAGTAAACCCCTCCGACCCGACCATCAAAGGTATTTCCCGTCCCATTACCAGGGTCAAAGAAGACATGCCTCTCTCGAAACTGCTCGAAATGATGATACAGGAAAAAACCCACATCGTTATCGTCGTTTCCGCCGAAAACGTCGTCCTCGGTATGATTACCCTGGAAGACATAATCGAAGAGCTTGTCGGCGAAATAGAAGATGAATTCGACCGCCTCCCAACGCATATTCATCCCGCCGGCGTTGGCTGGATTATGGGCGGTGGCGTCCTGATGACCACCGTCGCCTCAAACCTCGGTCTCGACTGGTCAGAAAAATTCACCGGCCGCGTCCCCACCCTTGCCGAATGGTGCAATCAAACCCTCGGCTCGCCTCTCAAAGGCGGCGAAACTATCGAATCCGACGGCTTGCGGGTAGTCCCCAGAAAATTCCGCCGCAAAAAACTCCAGGAAGCTATTGTCTCCGTTATCTCTTCATAGCCATAAGGAACGCGAAATGAAATACAAACCGAACATAAGCATTATTGGCGCTGGCATGATTGCCGGCATACATCTCGATGCTATCCTCAACACGCACAGGGCGAATGTCCTATGGCTCGCGGACGTTGATAAGCGGGTCCTTGCTGAAAAACAAAAAAAATATAATGTCCCCAATGGCACAACGAATTATCGTGACATCCTGCGGGACAACAATATCGATGCTGTTATTGTCGCCGCGCCGCCCTTTGAGCATTTCGACGCCGCCGTCTCTGTGATGCGTGCTGACAAAAATGTCCTTATCGAAAAGCCGCTTGTGATAAATCGTTCACAAATAAATCGGCTCGTAAAAGAAACCACAAGACACAAAAACCTCGTTATCCTCGAATGTTCCGCCAGACATACCCGCCTCCAGCCCAAATTCCATTTCGTCAAAAAAATGCTGGACAACGGTGACATTGGCGAGGTCTATCACATCCACCACAATCACCTGATGCGAAGAACATTTATCGAGTACAACCCACGCGGCGTCTGGTCATTAAAAAAATCCCTCGCTGGTGGCGGCCCGTTCCTCGACTGGGGTGTCTATGACCTCTCTTTCCACCTCGGCCTCCTCAACGACCGCCCAAAACTTGCCGGAATCAAATGCTTCGTCAGAAACGGTATCAAAATCTTCTCCAACCCCAAAATCAAATCCGATGTCGAGGAGCACGGTGCCGCTTTTATGAAATTCGACACCGGCCTCACGTACTACTACGAACGCGGCGCGGGCGTCCACTGCGAAGTCGCCAACGAAACTCGCATCTTCGGCACAAAGGGCTCGCTGCGGTTTTCCTTTGCCACATGGGATTCGCCGCAAATCGAGCGGTTCTGGGTAAATAAAAATCGCGTCGAAAAACGCACTGTCTATAAGGTCGATATGTCAAAGCATCCCGGCGACGACCTTGCCCTCATAAATCACTTCCTCGATTGTCTCGCGGGCAAGGCCAAACCACTAATGCCTGTTTCTCTTGCCGCAAAACATCTCGATATACTATTTCAAATACTGGGCAGGTAGGGCTATAATGTCGAATCGTATGAATAACCAGAATTTTCAAAAAGCAGTCGAACTCATAAACAAATCGACCAGCGTCCTGATTATCACCCACACCAAGGGTGACGGCGATGCCGCCGGCTGCTGCGTCGCGATATCCGAAACGCTCTCGACGCTGGGCAAAAAAACTCAGGTTCTCTTCCTGTCCCCATTGCCCGACTGGTATGGCTTTCTCTTCGACAAACCCGTTCCCGTTCTCGGCAAAGACCTATCAAAAGACCAGCTATCCCAAAACAAATTCGACCTCATCATCATCGTCGATACCAATAGCTCCAGCCAGTTACCCGGTTTTGAGGAATATCTAAAACAGGCCGATATCCCCGTCCTCGTTATCGACCATCACGCGACTTCAGACGGTCTTGGCGATGTCGAGCTCGTCGACTCGACCGCTGCCGCCGCGAGTTCCGTCGTCCTCGACCTATTCCGGTTCGCCCGCTGGCCCATCACCCCCAAAATCGCCCAAGCCCTTTTTGTCGGCATCGCCACCGACACCGGCTGGTTCCACTTTGGCAACACCACTAGCCGATGCCTCCGCGACTGCGCTGACCTTATCGATGCCGGCGCAAGCCTAGTCGATATTTACCGTCACATCTACCAGACCTTTACTCCCCAGCGATTCAAATTGATGACCGCGATGCAGGATACGCTCGAATTGCATTTCGATGGCCGATACGCCTCGCAGTTCCTCACCCTGCAAGATTTCAAAACCACCGGCGCCAAATACGAAGACACCGAAAACCTCATCGACCAGTGCCAGCGCGTCGGCTCAGTCGAGGTCGCCGCGTTATTCGTCGAATTAAAAGACGGCCGAATCCGCTGCTCACTCCGAAGCAGAGGGGCTGTCGATGTCTGCAAAATCGCCCGTCAATTCGATGGTGGCGGCCACACCTCCGCCGCAGGCGCTTACCTTCCAGGCCCACTCGACAACGCCAAAAAACTCATCCTCGACGCCGTCAAATCTCAATTGATTTAGATATTGACGAATTATTCCACGTCAGGTTATAAATATCACTCTTTACGAACTTATTATAAGGATGACTGATATGATTATGAAAGTCAGCAAAAGGGCACAAGCGGTTCCCCCGTCAGCCACGTTGGCCGTAACCGCAAGGGCGAAAGAACTCAAGGCACAGGGCATTAACGTAATCGGCTTCGGCGCTGGTGAGCCCGATTTCGACACCCCGCAATATATCAAGCAGGCGGCAATCGCGGCCATCAACGCGGGCAAAACCAAGTACACCCCCTCCGAAGGTGCCGTCGAGTTGAGAAAGGCAATCGCGGAAAAACTCAAAAAAGACAATGGCCTCGATTACAAACCGGAGCAGATAGTCGTCAATATCGGCGCAAAGCATTCTGTCTATAACGCGATGCAGGCGGTTCTCGACCCCGGCGACGTCGTGATTCTCCCGACGCCTTACTGGCTCACATATACCGAAGCGATAAAGTTGGCTGGCGCAAAAGTGAGGGTCGTCAAGACCAGCCGCCGGAACAGCTACAAGATTACCCCCGAACAGTTGAAAAAAGCCATCGGCCCCAAAACCTGGATGTTCGTCCTCAACTCGCCGAATAACCCCGGCGGCTTCACCTACACCCCCGACGAACTGGCCGCGCTCGCCAAAGTCCTCGAAGGCACCGACGTTACAGTCCTCTCCGATGAAATCTACGAACGCCTCGTTTACGCCGGCACAAAATTCATCAGTTTCGCCGCACTCAGCAAAGACGCCTATGACCGCACCCTCACCATCAATGGCTTCAGCAAAACCTATTCGATGACCGGCTGGCGCCTCGGCTACACCGCAGGCCCCGTTGACGTCATCAAAGCGATGGGCCGCCTCCAGGATCACTCCACAAGCAACCCCGTAACCTTCGCACAGGATGCTGCCATCACCGCCTTGAAAGACCCCAATAACGAAGTCGAAAAAATGCGCGTCGAATTCGAAAAACGCGCCAAATATATGGTTGACCGTCTCAACGCCATCAAAGGCGTCAAATGCACCCAGCCAACCGGCGCATTCTACTGCTTTCCCGATGTCTCCGCCTGGTTCGGCAAAACCAAAGGCGGAATCGAATTGAAGGGCAGTTTGGATTTCGCCAAAGCGCTTTTGGAGCAGGCCAACGTCGCCGTCGTCCCGGGCCTGCCCTTCGGTTGCGACAAAAATATTCGCCTCAGCTTCGCTACCTCAATGCAAAACATTACCGAAGGCATCAACCGTATCGAAAACTGGCTCAAGTCGTAAATTCAACTCAAATTGCTTAAAATTTAACCCCCGAAGTCCTGCACTTCGGGGGCTTTTTTTTACTATTAATTATTTGCCTGCTGAACAATATTTCTGATTATCCTGTATAATAACCTATAGCGTGGTAGGACTTTAAAACGATAATGCCTGGTTGTAATAGGAAAGGTAAAATACGCACGGTTTATTTATGACAAGATATTCAAGGCCGGCGATAACCCGCACAAATATCCTGCTGACTGTACTTTTTACGGTATTATCGCTAATCGTCCAGCCCGTCAAAGCGCAATCAGATGATTATATAGTTGTTTACAAGAGCCATTCACAAAAACAAAATATGCTCAACCGTCCGACGTTCCCCGTATCGCACAGCTTCAATATTATTCCCGCTGTAGCAGCTAATCTCGACGCCAACCAGGTCAAACAACTTCTGGCAAATCCCGAAGTTGCGTACGTCGAGCCGGACTACAAAATTTACGCGCTCGGCGGCCCCGATACTAATGCTTATTCATCATCAGGCATTAATGCTTCGTCTTCGTCCCAGACCATTCCTTACGGCATCACTATGGTGAACGCCCCGGCTGTATGGCCCCGAACCAGCGGCGCAGGCGTGCGAGTTGCTCTTATGGATACCGGCATAAGTATGTATCATCCGGACAGAGGCAATGTGGTCGGTTCTGTGAGTTTCGCGACCGACTCAACCGGTGCAATAATACCCGTGGAGGATTTTTACGGCCATGGCACCCATACTTCCGGCACTATCGCGGCAGCGGATAACGATATTGGGGTTGTTGGTGTCGCCCCGCAGGCCGATTTACTCATCGCCAAGGTAATGGACAATAACGGCTCTGGTCAAGACAGTTGGCTGATTTCAGGTATTGAGTGGGCCGTCAATAACAACGCTAAAGTAATCAGCATGAGCTTGGGCGGCTCTGATTACTCGTCGGCTTTGGATACTGCCTGCAGCAATGCGCTCGCGGCCGGCACGCTACTGGTCGCCGCAGCGGGTAATGACAACGTAAACACGCCTTTCTACCCGGCTTCTCTGTCTTCGGTAATTTCCGTCGCGGCAGTTGACCAGAACAAAAACAAGGCGAGTTTCTCAAATTATGGTCCGACTATCGCGCTTGCCGCCCCGGGAGTGTCTGTTTACTCGACTGTCCCAATCTCCACTGATACCAGTGCCACTGCCAACGCGGTATGGAGCAGCACCAGCCATCAGTCAAATATGCTAACCGGCACGGCCCCCGGCACAGTCAGCGGGCTAATCTGCGATTGCGGTCTTGCTGACAGCTCCTCCCCGGCCAATACCTGCCCCGATAATGTCGCTGGAAACATCGCCCTTATCCTCAGAGGCACCACAACTTTCGCCGCTAAAGTAGCGCACGCCCGGTCCAAAGGCGCCATCGGCACAATCATCTACAACAATGTTTCCGGCAATTTCAACGGTACCCTCGCTGACGGAACGCCTCTTGTCGTTGTATCAATTTCGCAATCCGACGGAACTGCGCTTCATTCGCTGATACCATCGGGCATAACGGGCACAGTTTCCGTCAATGGGAATCCGTATGCCTATTACAGCGGAACCTCAATGGCATGTCCCCATGTCGCGGGCGTCGCGGCTCTTGTTTTCTCCGCTGCCCATTACAATATAACCCCTTCGGAGGTTTCTAATATTCTTTTCGATTCCGCCCAGGACCTTGGCACGCCCGGCAGAGACGATATTTTCGGCTATGGCCTCGTTGACGCATACGCCGCGCTGAATCTGGAAAAAATTAATATTCTGGCGGCATTCGCGGATAACTGGCTCCTGGCTTGCTCATCACCGTCGTGGTGCGAAGGTATGGACACCAATCACGGCGGCACAGTCAATTTTGTGGATTTCGCCGCCTTGACCCAAAACTGGTAAGCCGGCATCGACCGTATCGAAAACTGGCTGCGAACCTAATTTGTTTACTTGAGATATTTAGATAATATGAAGGTCATCCTTCCAACGATTATGATTTGAGCGTTGCACAACAAACAAATCTAACCTAATTGAAAGGAATGACCTATGACAACAGTATCAAACAAACAGAGATGGTTCACGTCGGCATCGACGCCCACAAAAAATCTCTTCACGTCGCACTCTGGCTAAACGATGCTCCTGCGATCGACTTCGTTATGCCGCCGGACACCGCCAAACTCATCGACACCCTCAACAAGATTCGCGTTGCCCTTCGTCAGGTTGTTTACGAAGCGGGTCCGACCGGTTACTCGCTGGCAAGAGCGCTTCAGCAGGTCGATATTTCCGTCAGCGTGGTTGCCCCTTCAAAAACACCTCGGCAATCCGCGCCTGATTCCAAGACCGACTCCCTCGACGCCCGCAAGCTCGCCGAATACGCTGCCAAAGGTCTTCTGCGACACATTACAATCCCCACCAAACACCAGGAGGCCCAGCGTCAGCTTACTCGTCTTCGTCAGCAGCTCGTCGAAAAGCAAACTCGCGTCAAACTCCAGATTAAGGGTTTTCTCTTACAGCACGGTATCGACCAGCCGAACGGACTTTCACGCTGGTCCTGTCCGGCCATCGAAAATCTTAAAGGCATCCGCTTGTCTGAGCATCTTCGTTACTGCCTCGACATGCTCATCGAAGAACTTCGCTTCATAGCCGAACAGCTAAAATCTGCCGAGCAGAAAATCAAAGACGCCTTCAGTGAAAAACCAATCTGCGATACCGTCAAACTTCTCACTACACATCCGGGCGTAGGCCAAATCATCGCCACGCAGTTCGCCGCGGAAATCTTCAACCCTAAGCGGTTCAGTGATAAAACCCAGCTTGCCAAGTACGTGGGCCTTGCCCCATCTATTCATCAATCAGGCCAGACATCTCGATATGGCCCAATTCTCAAAACAGGTCGACCTCAGCTTCGCTGTTCGCTCATCCAGGGCGCCTGGATATGGGTTCAAAAAGACCGCGATGCCCACAAAACCTTTTGCCGGCTTATTCACAACACGGGCCACAAAAACAAGGCCATAACCGCTATGGCCAGAAAACTCGCCGTGCATCTTTGGATGATGGCCCGTGATAATAAACCTTACAACTCCGCTGCTTGATTCGATATGTCAAAAGTATTGCTTACGAACGATGACCTTTAGTTACTGCTGACAACAGTATATGGCTTGAATCCGTCTGGGCTGCTGCGATGCCGGGCTTGTGCTTAGAGCACGATATTTTAGATTGCAGCGTCCTGATGGTTAAGAATGGATGGTTAACCTGTGCCTTGAGCACGAATAGCAGACTGAGCCTAAAACTGTTGCATGCAGGGGAAGTATGCCTATGAAATAAAACGTAAGAAAAATAGATCATAACCGTTGACGGCTGACCTCATAGCAGCCC
>JBEKAT010000061.1:0-13886 GCA_050015775.1 Sedimentisphaerales bacterium
GCATTCGACAAATCAACCGTCAACCCCGGCGTCCACAAATTCGAGAAGATGATTTCCGGCGCATACCTCGGCCCCCTGTGTCTGGCCACAATTCACAAGGCCTGCGATGACGGCCTGTTCTCAACAGGCGTCGCAAACGCCCTTTGGCAAATCGCCGAGCTTGACACAAAAGATATGAATGCCTTCCTGCTGTATCCCTATGGCAACAACCCCCTCGCCGACGCCGCCAAACAGGGCAACGCCGATGATTCTCTTACCTTATATTATATAGCCGACCGCCTCACCGAACGCGCCGCCAAACTCACCGCGATTAACCTCTCCGCTATGGCAATCAAATCCGGCTCTGGGATAGACCCCTCACGCCCAATCTGCATCGTCGCCGAAGGCACAACGTTTTACCAGATGAAGGGCTTAAAGAATCGCGTCGAGTTCTACCTCAAACAATACCTCGAAAACAAACTCGGTATTTATTACGAGATTATCAGCGTCGATAACGCCACCCTCATCGGCGCGGCAATAGCAGGATTAACAAATTGAACCAGACCTCAGACCCAGAACGCAAGACCCAAAACCTCACTTTTCCTTGCTTTTCCCGCTTATACTTATAATAATAAGGAGCAGGAGAACTTAAATCTTCGGCGTAAGGACAAATGCTATGACTGGCAAAGAATTCATCAACCGGATGGCAAACGGAAAATCCGATATCATACAGGTTTTTCTGGACATCCTTTCCAAAACAGGTTCGCGGTATTGCCTGATTGGGGGACTTGCCGTAAACGCTTATGTTGAGCCGGTCGTAAGTTTGGATATGGACGTCGTCGCTGTCAATGAAGATGTCGGGGCTATCTGCAAGGCAGCCAAAGAGCAGGGCCTGAAAATCGAGCAATTCGAGCATAGTGTCAATCTCACAAGCGTCAACTCCGACTTGCGGATTCAGCTTCAGTCGGACCCGCGTTATCAAAAGTTTGTTTCAACTGCCGATGGCAGAAACGTGTTGGGTTATACGATGAGAGTCGCAAGAATTGAAGACGTGTTACAGGGCAAGGTCTGGGCATATTCGGATAAAACCCGGCGCAAAAGCAAACGGCAAAAGGACTTGGCCGATATCTTCCGCATCATTGAAAAATTCCCGCAACTCGAAACGTCACTGCCACAGAGTATCCGGGAAGAATTGAACAAATAATAGAAGACCGACCATAAATCGAAAATGATAAATATGAAATTGAAAATCTTCTTGCCTTTCCCGACAATCCACATAATAATACACAAAACAGCGGCCCTCCATCTTTGATTTATATTTGTCGTTGCTGGCTTCTGTCTTGCCGACACCTTATATGGAACCATATAATACATAGTTAGGCCGATAGAAAAGAGGATGTGAAGATGATCCCATCCATAAGCTTTGACAAACCATCCACGTGCATATCCTGCGGCTATCCCATCACCGATGCTGAGAGGCGAGAGAGCATAAGAACATGCAAGATATGCGAGCACAAGTTTGAGACCCCAGGTGGAATTGAGAAATGCTTACCTTCTATGGAGGACAACCAGAGATTGCTGTCGCATTTGAGGGCTTCTCTTTCTGTGGACCATAGTAATCCCGACCAGTGCATCTCGACCATCGACCTTCTTAAACCATATTTGCGCTTGATCAGCCGTCCCTATCGAAACGCGCGATGGAACTCTGAATTCATAGGCACCGGTCGTGGCCCAGGCGAAGTGGTGTTTTACGGCGTCCCCTTAGGCATCGCATGGAACAAAGAGCCGATCTTTGCACGAGAATACTGGTACGATTCCGAAGGATCGTTACTCCAAGCCCGCGTGACAACATGGAGCGATAACGGTCCGTGGGACGAATATTTGCGGGTGGCAACGGATGGCCCCATTAACTGGAACGATCCACTTGCTCGATCAACCATGCCTTCAATCGCATCGAAATGCCGTGAATACTTGTGCAGACTCGCCGAGCACAGACTGAATCTCTCGGTCTTTTCGAGCAGAGAGCAGTCCTTGATGCTAAAGGAGTTCTATTTTCAAAGACGTACCGACGGCGTATTCCACATATACTGGAATGCGTTTGTCCACGTGATCGAGAACTACCACTCTAATCACAAAACAGATGAGGAACTCCTTACGCTGGCCACCCAGGAGATTGAACTGGGGCACATGGCTATGATACCCCTAACGATTCTCGTCGAGATGGGATCCAAGAAAGCCGCACTCCGTCTCTTGGCGATATCCTTGAAGCAAAAGAAGGCCGAGTCGCATGACCCGATTTGGACAATTGTCCGAAGCACAATGCACTCGCTTGGTGCTAAACAGCAACTCGGTTGGTGTCCTTGCGATGAATGCTCTCCGACCTACCAAGCCTGGGTGGGCAGACTCCCCAAAGACCGATTCAAAGGTCGAGCTACGTCAGGAGGATAACTTAGCCCAACAGTTCGTTGCACCACTGTGCCAGTTATGCTGCGCTCCGCCGATGATGGTGAGCGCATATGTTCGGCGCGGCACTGGGTGAGGAAATCTGGGGGCAGCATTTTACTTATCGTGCTTTTGCCTCTCCTTGTCCGAAAGTGCCTCATTCATCGCCCCGGAGCGGAAGCCCTGTAAATCAATCGTAACATATTTGAATCAGCTGAATTTTAATCTTTGTATTGCCTGAAGGCGAAGGGTCACAAGTCGTTGTCCAAGATGTGGCCGAAGCGATATTTCTTGGTGCGTAAATAGTCGATATTGTGGGGCGTTGGGACCGCCTGAAGAGGAACCTGCTCGACGATTTTTATGCCGTAAACTTCGAGCCGATTGATTTTCTTCGGGTTGTTGGTGAGAATTTTAATCTGCTTGAGGCCCAGGTCGCGAAGAATCTGTGCGCCTATGCCGTAGTCGCGTTTGTCGGGCGAAAAGCCCAGCTCGATATTCGCATCCACTGTATCAAATCCCTGCTCCTGGAGCTTATACGCGTGCAGTTTATTTGTCAGGCCAATTCCCCTGCCTTCCTGCCTGAGATAAACTAATGCGCCTTTGCCCGCCTTTTCAATCATCTGTAACGCGGCTTCCAACTGCTTGCCGCATTCGCATCGCTGCGAACGGAACAAGTCCCCCGTCATACATTCCGAGTGCACCCGGACAAGAACCGGCTCATCGTGCTGGATTGGTTTGCCCGATTCATCCAGTTCGCCTACGCCGCCTTTGCAAATCGCAAGATGCGGCTCAGGAGACGAAAGCGATTCGTAAGCAATGAGTTTGAAATCCCCAAAATCGGTCGGCAAATGAACCGCCTCGACCCGCTTCACCTGCGTCTCACGCTGAAGGCGATACTCAATCAGCTTGGCAATCGAGGTAATTTTCAGGTTGTGCTTTTTGCAAAATTCAAGCAGTTGCGGCACACGTGCCATCGACCCGTCGTCGTTCATAATCTCGCAAATCACCGCCGCCGGCTTCATCCCCGCTAATCGCATCAGGTCAATCGCCCCTTCGGTCTGCCCC
This sequence comes from Sedimentisphaerales bacterium, assembly GCA_050015775.1. Taxonomy (GTDB): domain Bacteria; phylum Planctomycetota; class Phycisphaerae; order Sedimentisphaerales; family Anaerobacaceae; genus Fen-1362. The sequence goes on from JBEKAT010000061.1 coordinate 3,487, forward strand.
GCGCGAACCAGCACCCCGCCCTCACGGGCTCGAAGCGGGAAAATATGTCCCGGCCGGGCAAAATCTGCGGGCCTCGTTTTATCGGCAATCGCCGTCTGTATTGTGTGCGCCCTGTCCGCCGCACTGATACCAGTGGTAATACCTTCAGCCGCATCGATACTCACGGTGAAAGCAGTATGCATTCGTGCGGTGTTGTCTTGGACCTGCGGATGAAGCGCGAGGGCGTCGCATTTCTCGCCCGTCAAAGGCAGGCAGATTAGCCCACGCCCGAATTTCGCCATAAAATTGATAATCTGCGGCGTGACCTTTTCCGCGGCGCAAACAAGGTCGCCCTCGTTCTCGCGGTCCTCATCATCCACAAGGATAATCATTTTGCCCGCGCGAAGCTCGTCAAGCACTTCCGGTATCTGGCTAAAATTCACTGACATATAATAAGGATTAGCAGGAATAAGGCGTTTGGTCAAGAGTTGGCTGCCTTTCGACAAGCTCAGGACAAGCCCTTTGCTGATTAGCGGGACAGGTGTTTGTGAATATTCTGTGCGGCCTTTTTGCCGTCGCCCATCGCCAATATGACCGTCGCCGAGCCGCGAACAATATCGCCGCCCGCGAATACGCCGGGGATGCTCGTCATAAGATTTTCATCGGTTTCGATATAGCCCCACTTGTTGAGTTTCAGGCCCGGCGTCGTCTTGGTCAGCAGCGGGTTTGCGCCGATGCCTATCGCTACAATCACAAGGTCGCAGTCGATTACGAATTCCGAGCCGGGGATTGGCACAGGCCGCCGTCTGCCCGAAGCATCCGGCTCGCCCAATTGCATCCTGATACACTTTAGCCCTGCAACCCAGCCGTCTTTGTCGCCGAGGGCTTCCAGCGGCGCGGTCAGCATCTCGAACCTGATTGTTTCCTCTTCCGCGTGGTGAACTTCCTCGACCCGCGCGGGCATTTCCTTCCGGCTTCTGCGGTAAACAATTATGCTTTCCTCCGCGCCTAATCGCTTGCTCGTCCGCACCGCGTCCATAGCGGTATTGCCGCCGCCGATAACGCAAACTCGTTTGCCCCGGATAATCGGCGTATCCGATTCCGGGTTGTATGCCTCCATAAGATTGGCGCGGGTGAGGTATTCGTTGGCGGAGTAAACCCCCTTGAAGTTCTCACCGGGGATATTCATAAACTCAGGCAGCCCCGCCCCGACTGCCACAAAAACCGCGTCGAATTTTTCGTCATTCATAAGTTGCGGTATTGTTACCGTCCTGCCCACGATGACGTTTGTCTCGATATTTACGCCCTGTGCCTTGAGATTGTGAATCTCCGCATCGACGATTTTCTTGGGCATACGGAATTCGGGTATGCCATAAACAAGCACCCCGCCCGCCTTATGAAACGCCTCGAAAACAGTTACCTCATAACCAAGTTTGGCCAACTGACCCGCACAGGTAATACCTGCCGGGCCGGAACCGACACACGCGACTTTCTTGCCTGTTTTCTTAATCTCTGCCTTCTGTCCTCTGTCTTCTGTCTTCTGCTTTTGCATCTGGTAATCCGCGACAAATCGTTCGAGCCAGCCGATGGCGACAGGTGCATCACTTTTGCATCGCACACAGCACGCCTCGCACTGAATTTCCTGCGGGCAAACCCGACCCGTAACTGCGGGCAGGTCGTTATCCCTGCGAACCAGCTCCGCAGCTGCGAGGAAATCGCCTTCTGCGATAAGTTTGGCAAAACCTGGTATATCGATACCGACGGGACAGCCCTCGACGCACTTTGGATTTTTACACTGAAGGCATCGCTGCGCCTCGCGGATTGCGACCTGCTCCGCAAGACCCAGGTTGACCTCCTTGAAGTCCCTGCTGCGTTCAACGCCGTCACGCTGAGGCATCTGCTGTCGCGGTATCGCCATCCGTTCTTTCGCGGTCAATTTGTTCGGTTCGCTGCTCACGTGTTACCTTGTAAAAGCTTACATTTATGCTCTTCGTATTTTTTGTTTTCGTGTCCCTTATAGGTTTTCAGCCGGTCCATCAACTCATTGAAATCAACCTTGTGGCCGTCGAATTCGGGGCCATCCACACAGGCGAACTTGCGTTTGCCGTCGATAGTTACCCGGCAGCCCCCGCACATCCCCGTCCCGTCAACCATAACAGGATTCAAACTCACAACCGTCGGGATATTCAATGGCCGGGTCAGCTCCGCTACCGCCTTCATCATTATTACAGGTCCCGCGCAGTAAACAGCATCCACTTTTGTCTGGGGATTTTCGACAAGTTCCCGCAGCGCATCGGTTACGAGTCCTTTTTTGCCCGATGAGCCATCGTCAGTTATGACAATCAACTGGTCGCTTACCGAGCCGAGCAGTTGTTCGAGAATGACTAATTCTTTGGTGCGTGCGCCGATTATGCTGACTATTCTGTTCCCCGCCTGCCGCAGAGCAACCGCCTGCGGATATACAACCGCGGTCCCCAGTCCGCCTCCGATTACCGCCACTGTTCCATATTTGGCGATATGACTTGGCTGCCCCAATGGCCCCGCCACGTCACAAAATGAATCGCCCTTGTTCAGCTTTGACATCTCTAAAGTGCTTTTGCCAACCGTCTGCACAATCAGCGTAATAGTTCCCGTTTTGGTATTGACGTCTGCTATCGTCAGCGGTATGCGTTCGGAATGTTCCAGGCCCCGGACGATTACAAATTGCCCGCACAGCCGCGACTTGGCGACTCGCGGCGCCTTTATCTCATACCGGGTCACATTCGGCCCCAGCGTCTGTTTGTCCACAATTTCAAACATCTATTTGGCAACTCCTGCCATAATAACGAATAAAAACCCACAGAGAACAAAGGATTATACCCTTATCGCCTCCTCAACAAAAATTAAAAATGCAGGTCAAACCCATTAGAGGTTCTTATATTGATACGTTTGGGAAATAAAGGTGGATACCTGTGATTCCTATTTCTTTCTTCGCAGCAATGCCGCACCTATGACCAACAATAGCGAGGATGCGGGTTTACCCGCCGAAGCAAACATCCGACATCAAATTATTTTCGTCTTCTGCGAGAAGCCGCGATTACAGCGCCAACAGCCATTATCAATGCGGAGGCGGGCTCAGGCGTAAGCAGAAAAGCCTGGTCTATGCCATTATGAGTTCCGTAACCTACAATCCAACCGTTGTTATTTATGCAACTGGCTTCTTTTAGTATCCAGCCGGAAGTTGGGTCTATTAGAGTGTTCAGGTTTATATTATTTCCCTGGCCTGTAGAGTCAAAAAGGCATGCTTTTTGCTGACCGGAACTGTCAGTAGCATATCCCACTATCTGATTCGCGCTATTAACAAAATAAGCCACACTACTTAAACCGCCGAGAGTGCCGAGGTCGATATTATCCCCGCCGCCTGAGGAATCGAAAAGACAGGCATGATAATACCAAGAAGGGGGCAAGGCTGTTGAATAGCCGACCAGGCCAACAATCAGGTCTGAATCATTGATGGAATAGGCGATACTGCTATGACCGCCGAGGGTTCCGAGGTCTATATTATGCGTGCCGTTAGGATAGCCAAAAAGGCAGGCACGGGAAAAACCGGAGGTGCTGTCATAACCGACAATCTGATTATTATTGTTAATGGAGTAAGCTAAGCTTGTTGTGCCAACAAAAAACCCGAGATCATAATTACTCCAAGGTATTGTCTGGTCAAAAGAACACGCGTGTAAATAAGACAAAATGGAGCCTCCCGATTGAACATCTTTGCGCGCCTGTCCTACAATATAACCATTATCATTGATGCAATAAGCGCTTCCGTAATTACCTCCTCCGTAAGTAGGTGAAGTAGGTACGCTATCGAGTGTTCCAAGGTTTTTATTGTTTCCACCGCCTGTAGAGTTAAAAAGACAAGCGTAGGTCGAGCCGTAATTATCAATAGCATAGCCGACAATCTTGCCGTTGTTGTTGATTGAATAAGCGCAACTTTGCGAGCCGCCAAGCGTTCCAAGGTCTGTATTGGCACCCCCGCCCGTGGAATCAAAAAGACAGGCGCGTTTATATCCGGAACTATTCGTGGCACAGCCAACAATTTGACCGCTGTCATTTATAGATGAGGCACGACTGGACGTTCCGCCGAGAGTGCCGAGGTCGATAACCTGGCGATATGCAAAAACGGGGCTGCCCAGAATCAATAGAATTACCGCTGCCGAAAAAAGTGCGTTTTTCCCTCTCATCACTGTCTCTCCTGCTCTCTATATTGTCAGAAAAACAATCTATTGAGCTACAGTCGTCCTTCTAGCCCCTTCTTTGCGGGCTGAATATAAGGGTACCCAGCCATGGGAGAAATGTCAAGGGAAATTCCGGTAAAAAGCCGGGTATTCAAAGCAGAAGCAATTTTTTGGTGCGATTCGGGCAGGCAAGCCGACAATAGAAGAGGAATATCCTGTTTTTTCAAGGTGGCGGTCTGCGATGGCTGAAATGGCAACGACATTGGTTGAATTGGATTATAAAGAGAACCTGGGCTGGCGAATCGGCGCGGTCGTCATTACCCTTATGGCAATCGGCACGGTATTTGTCTTTTCGGCGGGAGTTGAGGTTGCCAAAGGCGTCAATCTGTCGCAGTTTTACGAGTCAGCCAACCTGCGAAAAGCCCTGTTTTTCCCCTTGGCCGTCGCGGTTATGCTGGTGGTATCCCGAATCGATTATCGTCGGCTCGGTTTTGACAATGGACTATGGCGTTCGCCGATGACCTACTTATTCGGTATCAGCGTGATTTTGCTGGCGTTAGTATTAGTGCCCCATATCGGCTCGCAAATCAACCAAGCCAGACGCTGGCTCCGGATTCCGCTGGGCTTTGCCACAATCAGCTTCCAGCCCTCGGAACTGGCAAAGTGGGCGGTCATTTTCTCGCTGTCGGCTTTCTGCGTGAAATACGGCGACCGGCTCAAATCCTTCAAACAGGGATTTTTGCCGGTTTGTATGACGCTGGGGCTGGTGGTGGGACTCATCATCATCGAGGACTTCGGCTCAGCAGCCCTGATTGCAATGCTCGCCTTTTTCATATTGCTCATAGGCGGGGCCAACTGGCGATACCTCGTTGCCCCACTGCCTGTCGCTGCGATTGGTTTTGCCGCCGCGATACTTGCCTCGCCAACCAGAAGGATGCGGATACTGGCTTTCCTGCACCCCGACCAGTGGACCGGCTCATCAAACTATCAGGCCAGTCAGTCGCTCATCGCAATTGGCTCCGGAGGATTTTTCGGCAAAGGGCTTGGTATGGGCGTCTGCAAGTATGGCCATCTTCCTGAAGACACAACCGATTTTATCTTCTCGATTATCGGCGAAGAAATGGGCCTGGTCGGAACGTTAACGGTTATTGCGCTATTCATCCTGTTTATCGTGCTTGGTGTTATGGTAATAAATCGCTGCAAAGAACCGTTTGGCAAGCTGCTCGCGACAAGCATCGTCCTGGCTATCGGCTTTCAGGCCGCACTTAATATCGGCGTGGTAACGGTGGTCCTGCCGACAAAGGGCCTGCCCCTGCCTTTCGTGAGCGCAGGCGGAACAAGTATGCTCCTGTCCGCCGCGGCCGTAGGCGTGCTGTTGAATATCGCATCGCAGTGCGAAAAAACGCAGCTCAGGGAGGACGCGTAATGGCTGGCAAAAGTATCTTCTTCGCCGGCGGAGGAACGGGCGGGCATATTTACCCCGCATTGGCGGTAGCGGAGAAGATTGCCGAACTCGACTCAACTGCAAAAATTCATTTCTTCATCAGCACCCGCGACATCGACAAGCACGTCCTGTCTAAAACCAGTTTTGAATACACAACCCTGCCCGCGGTCGGGCTTTCAATAAGACCGGACAGATTTTTCAATTTCTGCAAAATGTTCCTGTCGAGTTATAAAATCGCAGCCGACGCCTTAACCAAATGCAATAATCCAATTGTCATTGGCGTCGGCGGATTCGTCGCCGCGCCCGTCTGCCGGGCGGCCTACAAATCAAAAACACCCCTCTTCCTGCTCAACGTGGATATCATTCCCGGCAAGGCCAATAAACTCATCGGGCGATGGGCACAACGAATCTTTGTGCAGTTCGAGGAAACCACCGAATACTTCGGCAGGCAAAAAACAAAAGTAACCGTCGCCGGCTGTCCCCTGCGAAACAGTTTTGAAAAACCGAATCCGCAAAGGGCAAAAGAAACGCTCAGCCTCGACGGCAAAAAGAAAATTCTGCTCATAACAGGCGCGTCAACCGGCTCGCAAAACATAAACCGAACCGTATGCTCGCTGCTCGACAAATTAGCGGATTATGCGGATAGTTGGCAGATAGTCCATTTAACGGGCAGGGCAAACTTCGACCAGGTCGAGGCCGGCTACGCCAACGCCCCTGTAAGGAACAAAGTCGTCGATTACTATGACGATATGGCGGACCTGCTCGCCGCAGCAGACATCGTCATCGGTAGAAGCGGCGCCGTCAGCGTCGCCGAATATGCCGCGGCGGGTGTGCCCAGCATCTGTATGCCCTACCCGTATCATAAGGATATGCACCAATACCTCAACGCCGGCAAGCTCGTCGATGCGGGCGCGGCGGTTATCGTGGATGACATCGGCGATGAAAATGACCGGCGGGAATGGCTCTGGGAGGAGCTTGAGCCGTTGCTGAAAGACGAAAAAAAACGCCTGCAAATGAAAAACGCCTGCAAAACAATAGCTCGAAAAAACGCCGCTAAAAAGATTGCCGAGGCGGTGCTCGACGGGCGAAATTCTATTTGAAAAGAAAAACGGCGGGATAAAAAATGAAATTAGGAAAAATAGTCATCCTGGTCGCGGCGTTTATACTCTCGTTTTTAGTGTCCTGGCTCTTCCTGTATATGTGGGGGCATAACCCCATTATCGTCACTTTGTCGCCCTACGACGTTAATGTCCCAGGCAAACCGCTGATTTCCGCCAAAGTGTACTCACTCAAACCGGGAGATTATTTGCTTGTCCTTACAGATGTTGAATCCGGCCGGCGGGAAGGATACTGGTTTAATCCCCGCGATGGACGCATAGGCGTCCCCGCCTTCCCAACTTATCTGCCGCTTGGCAACCGCGCGGTCATAAGCAAAACGACCCTCGACGGCTTTACTTACCTGGGCGAATACGTCGCTGACTGGGAAACAAAGAACAACAACATAGCATTCACCATCAAAGGGCCTTCAGAGGCCGTTCGAGCAGCAAGGGACCTCTCGCCTGAAAACCTCAAGAGTGAGCTTTCGTTCGGCATGAAGGTTATTATGAAAACCAGGGAGTAAATTGGATAATTCCGGATGATATGGAGGTAATGTGGTTAAGGTCGAGCGGCAGGTAAAAGTTTTTGATGTTGACAGTGCAGAGACGATGATTAGGATGATGCTGTTCAGGCGAAATCTTTTCGGAATGAAAGGGCACGAAAATGAGCGTTAAGCGAATCGCCGTCCACTGCGTTGATATCGAGGACAAACCCGGCAGTTTACAGAAATTTCTGACGCAAAGCAGTTTGTCAGGCGTGGATTACCTGTGCTTATCGGCGTTTTCGTGCAGCGACAATCGCAGCCGTGTCTATGTAAGCGCAAAGGACCCCAAAAGTTTTGAGGCCTTTGCGAAAGAAGCCGGGATAAAAATAACTGAGGCGACCGGCTTCATTGTCGGCGGCGAAGACCGCGCGGGTGCGGCGGCGAATGTGTTAAAAGGTCTTGCCGAAAAGGACATTCGCGGAATTGCCGGTGCCGCAATGGTCTGCGACAATCGGTACCACTTGTTTGTGGTGGTCAACGCCAAAGACGCAGACCGGGCGCAAAAGGCACTGGGCGATTAGCGGATACGCGACAAACGGCAAAATTGAAAAGCAAAGGACAGACATAATTGTTCACAGGCAAATTCTAATATAAAAATACATTATAAAATTTGGAGGTTGCAGGTATGTTGCTATGGACTATGAGAGCGTTTTTTATCGTCATAATTGTTGCCGTTCTTCTTGTAAATCTGACGGTGCCGGAGATTTCGATCGAGCAGGGCCGGGCCAATTTCTACGCCATACTCTGGAGCGGCCTCGTCCTGGTGTTAGCGGCATTCTTCGTGGATATCCTGACACCCAAGAAATCTTTGGCGGCCCTGGCGGGCATCTTCTTCGGGTTGCTCGTCGGGATAGTGGTCAGTTGGGCGCTGACCCAGGTGCTTGATATGGTTATCGATATCTATCGGATAGCGCTTAGCCCGACGGCAACCACGGCCATAAAATGGATGCTCGGAATATGTATTTGCTTTATCATTATCACTATTGTCATACGCACAAAGGACGACGTGCGCTTCGTGATTCCATACGTCGAGTTTACAAAGCAGACCAAAGGAGCGAGACCCTTCGTGCTGGATACCTCGGCGATTATCGACGGCAGGATTGCTGACCTGTATAAAAGCAAATTGTTCGACTCGCCGCTGATTGTCCCAAGATTCGTTTTGAACGAGATACAGTTGATTTCCGATTCGGCGGACAAACTGAAACGCAACCGCGGCAGACGAGGCCTGGATATACTAAAGGAGATGCAGACGAATCCCACGATTGATATAACCATCGACGACACCGTTGTGCCGGACATCGAAGGCGTAAAGGGCGTTGACCAGAAGCTGATTCCCTTTACCAAAAACTGCGGCGGACGACTCGTAACAACGGATTATAACCTCAGCAAGGTCGCGGCCGTGCGAGAGGTGGACGTCCTGAATATAAACGACCTGGCCAACTCGCTCAAGACCATTGCCCTGCCCGGAGAAAACATGAAGGTTCGCATCATAAAGCCGGGCGAAGAACCTCAGCAGGGTATCGGATATCTCGACGACGGCACGATGGTGGTTGTCGAGGAGGCCCGCGGCAAAATCGGCAAAGATATTGTCATTGCGGTAACAAGCTCGCTTCAGACGTCCGCCGGAAAAATGATTTTTGGCAAATTCGAAGGATACACCGAACAATAGCCGCCGGAAGGATACAATTAACATTTGGCCCCCGCCATTCTCGCCTAAGTTTTAACGAAGGCGGATCGTGGGGTTATTGCCTTCTTAAAAGACATTTTACCGACAGCATAATCACGCCCAACAGACCGATGGTGAAAAGCGGCCACGAGAAGTGCCCGGCGTAGTCAGACAATTGCATATATTGCCCGGCGATACAAAATGGTATGACTATGATAACGCTGGAGAGCAAAAAGCCGAGCCAGACCCGACGTGATACCCTGATTGGTTTGCCGACGCAATCGCGGTAAAAAATCAGCGTCGCAAAAACAAACATTGTCAGCGACACAAGCACAGGTGCCAGGATGGGGCCTGCCCATGGGCAGGGTATCAGGAAGAGAACGTCCCACTCCATAATTGAAGCCGGCCAATCCAATATGACTTTTAGCCAGACGTAATAGAATATATCCCAAACGGCAAAGATTATCATAAAGTACGCGAGCCGCTGCCGGCGATTTTGCCCGGCGAGAAAACACGCGGCAAATATCAGGACAATTGTCGCGGCCTCTCTGGCAACCTCAACCAGTAGAATACGATTGGACTCGGCCATAAGAGGAAATGACGTGAGGGGAAAGACAAAGCCGGCGGGATGAAAAATTTGCCGAAGATAAACGACCACCGCCGCCTCGATATAGCCAAAGGCAATTGCCAGTATTATGACGAGCCAGAAACGGCTTATCGCTGTTTTGGGGAGTGTTGGTGAAATGGTCATAGGTTGTTCAGGAGTCGCAGGAGCATAGGTATAATCCCGTTTTCTGCGACGGTCGCGATTTTTTCCCCTTTGCGGTAAATGAACGCCTTGTTTTTCGCGGCACATACGGCCAAGTTCGCGTCTGCCGCCTCGCCCGGCCCGTTGACAATACATCCCATTACCGCAATTCGCACCGATTTATCGATACCACTCACCGCTTTTTTCACCTTGCGAGCAAGCCCTGCTATATCAATCTCAGTCCGGGCGCAGGTCGGACAAACTATCAGTTGCAATTTGGGCACAGGGTAGAGCCCCAGCGAAATGAGAATCTGTTTGGCGATTCCGGTTTCGATAACAGGGTCGCCTGCCGCACTAACGCGTATAGTATCGCCGATGCCTTCCGCGAGAAGTGTGCCGAGCGTAACAGCAGATGGCACACAGGCATCTTCAGGCAGCCCGGCGTGCGTCAGGCCCAGGTGAATTGGGTAATCGAATGTCTCGGCGATGCGCCTGTTGATTTCGATTGTGCGAATCGTGTCGCTGCTTTTTGCGCTAAGGACGATTTGCGAAAAACCCCGCCCTTCAAAAAGCCGGACGTATCCTTTCAACTCCTTCAGCATCAGCGCAACCCGTCTGCCGGAAACGACATCCGGTTTTCTCAGGTCTCTTATGCTCGCTTCGTTGACGCCGATGCGGATTGCGACCTTGTGCATTTTCGCGGCGTC
>JBEKAT010000062.1:0-13857 GCA_050015775.1 Sedimentisphaerales bacterium
GATACTTGGAAGGGCGGTCTTTTTGAATACCCTGCCACAAAACAAGTCCGTTTACATCAGTTATTTCCTCTTTTGCGTAGCTGTCATTACGCTGAGTATCTGCCTTGTTCACAAGATGTATCGTTCCATCAGGAAGGAACAGCTTGCTTGCTTTTGATATCCTCCACTCCGGGCTATCCGGCGATACGGGTAACGGCTGTTTTTTGAACGTATATATCCACGCTAACTCCACAACAATAAGCTGAGCAAACAGCACAACGAACATTAACAGAACCAGCGTGATAGCAGCCCCGCTGAGTCGAGCAATCTGTTCCAAGCCCTTCGTTTTTGCCATTGTTGGGTCCCCTTTACTAAAACTCCCTGTTTAAGAATGTCTCACAAATCAAAAAGAGCAAAACAATCGTGCCGATAACAAGTGTGCCAAAGCCCCACCAAAGCGTCCATTGCTGTGTGAGGGTAATAAACATCCAGAGCGCAAAACCGAGTCCCATCAGCTTAGTCGTGTACCACCGTGTTTTGCTCAAACCCACAAGACCCGTCCCGAGGTAGAACAGCAGACCCATGCCACAAATCAGCCATCCTCCGATAAAACATCGTTCGGGCAGCGGAAATACAAAATAACCGGACGAATTCGCACGCCAGAACAGATAACACCAGACCAGCCCAATGGCCGCAATAGAGATAAGACCTGCGCATATTTTTGCCGCAAGTATTGTTGTTCTGCATGTTGAACGATGAACTATAAAACCCCACGTCCCCATAAAGTCATCGGCCCAGAACTGGCGCACACCAAGCGCCAGGCCGAGCCCTACAGCCGACATAAACACAAATACACTGAAATCACTAATCGGGTGTCTTAGTAATTCGTAACCCCCAACTTCCGAATAACGTTCGAAAACGCGATATTGGTCTCCTATTTGTCGTTGTTTGCTGTCTATAAGCCTGAGACTGCCGAAAAGCAGCAGGATTGCCGCTGCTGTAGCCATCCAGGGCAGGCACTCACGAAGCTCTTTTTTAAGTAATGCGAAGAATCTCATTTTACTTTTCCTCCCAGGCAAATGGTTTGTTTCGGCCGGCAGGGACGGTATATTCGATGAACTGGTCTTCGAGGTTCATATTTATGGTCTGATAGTCCGTAGCTCCGCTGGATTTTGCCCATTCGGCTATTTTTTCATCGGTCGTCCCGACCAGAATCATTTCAAGCTCTTTATCAGAACGCCTGGAGTGAAGAAGACCCTCGATATCGACGGTTTCAGGCGAGGCCTGGCCAAAAACGAATCTGACTTTTTTTACCGCCGTCCTGAATTGCTCAAGGGAACAATCCGCCCTGATTACTCCTTTGTCTATTACGGCGATTTTGTCGGCGACCCGCTCTATATCGCCGAGGATATGGCTTGAGAAAAGAATCGTCCTGCCCTGGCGCATAATCAGCTCAATTATTCCCTCAAGGAATTGCCGTCTTATCGCGGCGTCAAGCCCCAGCGTCGGGTCATCCATTATCAATAGTTCCGGGTTTGGCGCAAGGGTAAGGGCAAGCGATACCTGTGCCCGTTGGCCGTTCGAGAGATGTTTTATCTTTTGTTTTTTCGGCAGGCCGAAGTACTCAATCATATCCCAAAAGAATCTGCTGTCCCATCCGGCTTCGCCTTGCTTCGCCGAGGCGAGTTGTTCGTGGAAAAACGCGCTTTGGAATTTCGCAATCTCAGCGATTGTCATCCAGCGAATCAGGCGATGGCCCTCCGCGACATAGCCGATACGCTGGCGAATCGCTGGAGTGAGATTCTGAGAATCGCAGCCGAGCAATCGTGATGAGCCGGCTGTCGGCTTCAGGAATCCCAGCAAAAGTTTTATCGCCGTAGTTTTGCCCGAACCGTTTCTGCCGACGAAGCCGCAGATGCATCCTCGCGGAATCTTCAAATCGATATGGTCCACCGCAAGCTTATCGCCGTAATATTTGGTCAGGCCCTGTGTTTCTAATACGAACTCAGTCATTTTTTCGCCTCCCGCCCTGACGTGTTTTGATGAATTTTTCCAATCTGTCTTTGAACATCGCGATTATGTCCTGTGATTCGAGACCGAGGTTAAGTCCTCTTGAGATAATGCCGTCTATTCTGTCCGCCAGCATATTTATATCCGCGGCGTCTTTGCCTCGCAGCGCAGGGTCGGCGACAAATGTTCCCGAGCCGGTCTTTGTGGTTACTAAGCCGGTTTGTTCGAGGATTGTGTATGCGCGTGCGACGGTGTTAGGGTTTATCACAAGCTCCGAGGCGAGTTTTCTTACGGCGGGGAGCTTGTCGCCGACGGCTAACTGGCCTTTGGCGATTGCCTCGCCGACCTGCTCAACAATCTGCAGGTAAATCGGCTCATCAGAACCCGGCGTTATTTGTATCCAAAGTGCCATTAAAACCTTCTTTCTACTTACCGCTTAACGCAACCCTTACTATTTTTGTCGGTAGAAGCGTATTAGTATCATTAGTACATTATGTGTTATTCTAAAAACAATGCAAGAGGATTTTTAAGAATTTTTAAAAATTTTTTAGGCATCTGTCCCATATTATCTCCGCTGTCAAACAGAACATCTGCGATTTTGCGAAATTTGTTTCGGCAGGGTGATTTTGTTCGGTTTTTGTTAGGGTTTTTCACGTCGAATTACCGATAGAAATCCTTGCACAAGGCAATCAAAAAACTGATGTTGGTTTCAGGTGCAAAATGGAGCGTGATATGATAAGAAGAATAGGACCGGTGTGCAAATTCGGGCCTGGCGGCGATTATGAGTCGGTTTGGCCGGGCGACTGGATGGAACAGGCGACGCAGCCGAAAAACGCGATTGGCAGGTTGCTGGACGTTGTGGCGGGTATGACGGACATGCTTCGCGGCTCACAGCGCAGCATCGAAATAATCGGACCGATGGATATTGGCGAGGGGACCGCCACTGAGGAGATACAACAATATGGGGCAGACGAAAGAAGAACCGGCGTCCGGCGAGGTGCTTACGCCGAGGCAGGTTCAGTTGCTAAACGCAATCGCCGGTTTTCGGAGCAGCCGGGGTTATTTGCCGACGATAGGAGAGCTGGCGGAATCGCTGGGCGTAAGCCGAACTACCGCATTCGAGCACATCGAGCAATTGCGAAGAAAAGAGCTTGTTTTGAACCAGCCGGGCAGGGCACGCTCTTTGAACTTGACTTCAAAGGCGCGAAGACGGCTTAAACAAATCCCCTGTCAACAACCAGGTGAAAACGAGGAATCAGTCGGAGGAATTCCCCTTGTGGGCAGAGTTGCCGCCGGATTGCCCGTTGAGGCGGTCGAGAACAAAGAATACCTTTCCATCGAATCCTGCTTTGGCAACACCGGCGACATATTCGCACTTGAGGTCAAAGGCGACAGTATGGTGGGCGAGAATATCCGCGAGGGGGATTACGTTATCTGTAAACGAACATCCACTGCGTCGAATGGTCAATTAGTTATCGCGATAGTTGATAACGAAGACGCGACCTTAAAAAGGTTCTACAAGGAAAATAATCTTGTTCGTTTGCAGTCGGCAAACGAAGCATACGAGCCGATTTATTCAAACAATTGTCAAATCCAGGGAGTAGTAATAGGTCTTGTAAGAAAACTTTGGAATTTGATTTGAAAGCAGACAGATGGAGATGCGGTTAAGGTTTTTGGGCGCAGCACAGAACGTAACAGGTTCAAGGCATCTTCTTGAGGTTGACGGGATAAAGCTGCTCATTGACTGCGGGCTGTATCAGGAAAGGCAGTTTCTTGCGAGAAACTGGGAACCGTTCGCGGTTCCGCCTGAGGGCATAAACGCGGTGTTTCTCACGCATGCTCATTTGGACCATTGCGGGTTACTGCCGAAACTTGTTCGCGAGGGCTTCAGTGGGAAGATTTACTGCACGACTGCCACGGCTGAGATAGCTCGGATTATACTGCTGGATTCGGCCAAGATACAGGAAGAAGACGCCGAACACAAACTCGAAAGACACCAAAAAGAAGGCAAAACGGGGCCTTATCCGGAAGCCCCTCTTTACACGACAAAAGACGCGGAGGCCTGCTTCCCGCATTTTGAGCCGGTCAAATATCGCCAACAGATAAACATCGCTGATGGTGTAGCAGTAACTCTTTGCGACGCCGGACACGTCCTTGGCTCGTCGATGATACGGGTTGACGTGAATCGTAACGGCGATAAAAGAACAGTGTTGTTTACCGGTGATTTAGGCAGGCCCGGCAGGCCGATTCTGCCTGACCCCAGTGTTCCCGAAAAGGCGGATTACATTATTATCGAATCGACTTATGGCGACAGGATTCACTGCGATACCTGCGACGTGAAAAAGCAGATGGCGGACGTCATCAACGCGACCAAAGACAGGGGCGGCAACATCGTTGTCCCCAGCTTCGCGCTGGAACGTTCGCAGGAAATCCTGTTTTACATAAAGGAACTGCTGCTTGAAGATGCCATACCGCACCTGATAATTTTCTTAGATAGTCCTATGGCGGCCAAGATTACCGAGATTTTCAGGAATCATCAGGAATTGTTCGATGAAGAGACACAGGAGATGCTCCGGGAACATCACTCGCCCTTTGACCTGCCCGAATTGAAGGTTACGGCGACAAGCGAGGAATCAAAGGCAATCAATCATATAACGGGTACCGTAATGATTATCGCCGGGGCGGGTATGTGCACAGGAGGCAGGATCAAACATCATTTAGTCAATAACATCTCACGAAAAGAAAGCACGATAATGTTTGTTGGCTATCAGGCGATTGGCACATTGGGCAGGTTAATCGTCGATGGTGCAAAAGATGTGAGAATCCTCGGCCAGAAATACAAAGTCAAGGCGAAAGTGGTGCAGATAAACGGCTTGTCGGCTCACGCCGACAAGAACGAGATGCTTAACTGGCTTAAAAAATTAAAATTGCCTCCCAAACAAATCTTTCTTGTCCACGGCGAACCGGAGAGCGCACAGGCATTCGGTGCTTTTTTAAGGGCAAAAACCGGCTGGCAGGTCAGCATCCCCGCCTACGAAGACCAGGTCGTACTTGACTAACCGTTGCGGAGTTTGTGCAGGATATGCCAGTATGCGCCCCGTGCACCGGTCTTGACGGCATTCACCAGTTCGGTATTGTCGTTGTAATTGTGGTCAGTAAGGAGTGGGTCAGCTTCGTCAATCGGCTCGAAGAATCTTTTGTCACCCGCGATTAAATCTTTTATCAATCTTGCCGGATTCTGGCCCAGCAGGTGTGATATGTAAAACGTTGGCCTGAACAAATTCACAGGGCCGGTATATTTGCGTTTAATGTTTGGATTTGTTTCCATCGGGCCTTCTGCGGCCGCTGTAATTGCCATATCGGTTCCGGGGTAAACCCGCACGCCGAGCGGCGCTCCTGCGCAATCGGGATTGATTTGTTTTATAAAGTCGATTGATTCCCTGACCGATGCGGGCGTCTCGCCGGGGCCGCCGAAAATCAGGTCAATCATCACGGTGATTCCGTTATCTTTGCACCATCGGACAGCATTAGCGAGGTCCTGCCTCGTGTGCCTTTGGCGGTAGACCCTGAGCATCACTTCGCAGCCGGAATCGCCGGTAAAATCGATGCCGATGCATCCGGCCTTTCGCATAATCGCCGCCAACTCCGCGTCGAAGGGTACGACCGCCATATACGCATACCATTTCAACTGCTTGCCTAAACCTCGTCGCACGAATTCTTCGCAGACCGCGTATGCGTGGTTGCGCGAAACGTTGAATTCGGAATCGCAGATGTGCAGCACGTTGATTCCTTTTGCCAGCAGCGTTTCTGCTTCGTCTGCGACTTCCGCCGGCTTACGCACACGCACGAAAGTCCCCTTACTTATCCGGTCGGCACAGTAGATGCAATTGTGGCCGCAGCCGCGTTTGGTCTCGATGCCGAGTTGTCCGCCGCGATTGAAGTAAGTAACATTATCAATTGTGTCCCTGCTTGTGGATAGCGACAACGGCTCAGGCCACATCGGCTTATTGGTGCGAACCTGTTCATCCTCCCACCAGGTCAGTCCCGCGACCTTGTCGAATTGCCATCTCCCCTGTAATTGTTCATACAGGTCGATTATCGCCTGCTCGCCGTCTCCGCGAATGCCGAAGTCGGCTTTCGTATATTCAACAATCTGCGGTGCGAAAATCGAGAAGCCTACGCCGCCGAGGACAATCGGTGCGTTGGTGAGTTTGCGAATAGCCGCTATCTGTTCGGCCAATCTCGGAATAAACCACTGGCAGCTTGGCCAGAAACAATCATCGATGTTGCGAAACGATAACCCGACGAGTTCAGGATTGTGTTTGCTGAAATAATCCCGCAGAGTCGCATCTGCGTTATCGGCCAAACACAAATCGACCAGGTCAACTTCGATACCGGCCTTTTGGACAGCCCCGGCGATGTAATCCAGACCGACCGGGGCAATCGCCGGCTGCATCGTATTGGTATTTATTAGTGTCAGCATCTTGTCGTGTTACGTGTCTTGTGGCTTGCGTGCCTTGGCGCGTTTTTCTGCGAGCCAGCTCAGGAAAATACCTAACTCGAAAAGGAAATACATAGGGATAGCGAGTGAGAACATGGAAATCACATCCCCGCTAGGTATAATTATCGAGGCAATGATTACTATAGCAAGAATGGCGTACTTTCGGCTGCGATGGAAGGTCTCAAGGGAAACGAGACCAGTGCGATTCAGGCACAATATCACAAGGGGCGTTTGGAACGTCAGGCCGAACGTCAGCATCATAGTTGTAACAAACGACACATATTGCTGAAAGGTAAACGACGACTGAGCGGCCAAGATATCTTCGTTGAACTTTATCAGAATTTTGATAGTAAGCGGCGCCACGAAAAACATAAAGAAAAGAGCGCCGATAACGAAAAGAGCAATGGAAAAAGGTATGGTCATATAGACGTATTTTTTTTCGTGCGGGTAAAGTCCGGCGGCCACAAACATCCAGAGATGATAGAAGATCCAGGGAGAGGCAAGGATTAGACCTGATATCAAGCATATATTGCAGTAGCTGATAAAACCCTCCGCCGGCCCCAGAATTAAAAGCCTCGATGTCGGATTCGGATTATGGCTAACGGCTTTTAGATATGGGGCCACAATAAAGGATATTATGCCCTGACCGAATATAAGGCAAACCGTCATTCCGATGAACAGACCAATGACAGCCATAATCAACCGGAAACGCAACTCTTCGAGGTGGTCCCCAAGTGTCATTGTAGTGTCAGGAAAACCGTCTTTCTTGTTTTTGCGGTTCATCTGGTGCCGAAGAATGAAAAACCCGGCGGCAATTTAGGGTATAATATTTCAGTTATTATTTTGGGAGTTTTTGGGTGCCGTGGTTTCGTTGGGCTGTTTGGCAACGTCGTCTTTCACCTTATTAAGCTCATTGGCAACATCGTTTTTCATCTCATCGATTTCGCCCAACCCTTTTTTAAACTGACTAACACTTTTGCCAAGGCCACGAGCCACTTCTGGTAATTTCTTGCCGAATACTAACAGGGCTATGATTAATATAACCAGCCATTCAAACCCCTCTGGCATACCCAGTGCCTGAACGTATTGCATATATGCGCTCATTTCAATCTCCTATACAAATCTGCGTAGTGGTTACACGGTAAAATTTAAGTTTCAAGGTATAATAAAACATCTATCAGCAATAATCAACTACTAAGATTACTTAATAATACGCAGTCAAACCGGCAGATGTGCTTATTTTATTGCACTTATCGGCACGATTTTTACGTCTCTGTCGCGGTCTTTGGCCGTATCTATTATGTTGCCCGTTTTGTCAACCGCGATACTGTGGCCGCCATAAACCCTGCCCGACCACGGCCCTCTGCTTATCCTGCCTACAGGATTGGTCCCCAAAACCATCGCGCCGGTTCGCTTCGCGGCTTCTGTAACCACCTTATGAAACTCCTCGCTGTGCGCAGGCCATTTTTGCTCTTCTTCCGCGTAGCCATAAGGCACTAAAAGCAGGTTCGGTTTCAGCGCAGCCATCCGGTCGAGAATGTCCTGGCGATGAGTGTCGGCGCATATAAGAAGGCCAATCTTACCGAATTTGGTGTTCACTGTGGCGATATCGGATTCGTTTCCCGGCGTATAAGGTGGGGACATCAATTTTTGCGGGATGTTTACCTGGCGGTATTTGAGCAGAATCTGGCCTCGGTCATCGATAAGAAGGGCGCTGTTGAACAATCTTCCCATTTCAAATTCCTCAAGGCCGATACAGAGATATGTCCCGTATTTTTTCGCGAGTTCACAAAGCTGCTCCGAATCCGGCCCGGGAATTGTGCAGGCCCTGGTGTGCGCATCGGAATTGAGCCAGCCAAGCATTGTCGCCTCGGGAAAGCATATTAGCTCGGCGCCTTTCGATTTGGCCTCGGCTATGGCGTTTTCAATCCGGACGAAATTGCCGCTCCTGTCGCCGTCGAGGATGACTATCTGGCACATAGCGATACCGGGGCCTTTGCGTCTGGACATAACGTGGATGATTGTGCCTATGACGACAATCGCCACGAACAGCCCGCCCCAAACGGATACCCCCTCGCCTGTGCATAATATGTTGAACATTTCGCCTTGTTTCCCCAAACCAGATTGATAAATGATTACCGATTATTATGCCATCTGCCGGCAAATAATCAATCACCATTTTTCTTCCTTTGGTTTTCCCTTGACTGTTGCCGGCTAAAGGCAAGGATTTTCATCATCGCAGTTGAATTGTCGAGTGTGATTTCGCTGAGCGGCGGGCGGCGCAAAGAATTTCGGTTACTGTCATATTATTTTCGAGAGACGCCAGCTCCTGCGGTTTTATCCCGCCATTAACTATCGCCGCGAGATAAGTCAAAGAATCACTGTAAGGAGATTCGATTGCGTTGGCGGTTATTTTCTGGTCGGGTTTTCCATTGATGCGCAGAATCACTGTTTTACCGTCGATAGTTTGAATTGAGCCGGCTGTGCCGTAGATTTCAATATCATCCCTGCCGTATGGCCACGACCACGAGGCCATAATAATGACCTGCGCTTTTGGATAAGTGATTACGACAGTCGCGTCATCGTCAACTTTCGGATAAATATCCGGTTTTGTCTGGCGGGTGACGGCGGTTACGGAGAGCGGTTTTTGATTATTCAAAAACCATGTTGCCAGATTTGCGCCGTAGCAGCCGAAATCAAAAAGTGCGCCTCCGCCGTTTAAGTTCGGGTCGGTCAGCCATTTGAGAAATTCCGGTGTGCAGCCGATTTCCTTAGGGCCAAAGTGGCCTTTGTAGAAGACGATTTTACGAATCTCGCCTATTGCATTCTGGTCGATTGCCATATCGCGGAGCAATGTATTCACGGGTTCCCATGTCGTAGAGTAGTTGACGAGGACGCGGGTGCCGGCTTTCTTTGCGGCTTCAGCCATAGCGGTCGCGTGCTCGATACTGACGGCCAGCGGTTTTTCCATCATCACATCTATATGATGCGCAGCGCAGGCCTGAACAACCTGTAAATGGTCGAAGGTGGAGGTATGGGCGACCACGGCCTGCGGTTTGGTTTCATCTAACATTTTATTGAGGTCTGTGTAAATTATCGACTGTGGAAGATGGTATCTTGCGGCATAGGTGGCGGCGAGTTTGGCGTTTGGCTCGGCGATGCCGACAAGCGTAATGTCCTTGCGATGGGGGATATCCTTTAGCGGGCCGGTGACGTGGTCGTGGACGAGACCGGCAATCGCGAGTCGAAAGGGCGGCTTGGCGTTAGCGTCCGCTTGCTGGTTTGAGTCGGATGGTAAGGCAGCAATCACATCTGTATTAACAAAACCGATTGTTGTTATTGTTGCGACAGCGAGTAGTAATATAAAGGTTCTTGCGGACATAGTTTCGACTCCTATATTTTGAAAGTTTCGAATCCGGCGTTTTCCATTTAGCACTTTACCGCCTTCTAAACCCGATATGATACCATGGCCTCTCCAAATCGCAACCATCCGCTACCCTTCCTTATCCGCAATTTGACATAAGCATCGGCGGGGGGTATAATAACCGGCTGTTTTTAGGGGCAATCCCGATAAAAGCGGGATGCGGAAAAAATATGCATCTGATTTCCGGGCGAGCGAGAACATTTGAGTCCGCCGTTGGCGTTCTGATTTTGCTTATTATGGTTGCCACAGCTGTCGGCATCTATTTTGTGCAGCGGGATTTTAATATGGCCCGGTTCGGCATCGCGTCGCAGGAGGAATCGCAAGGCGATTTTACGTTTGTCGGCAAGGCCGAAACGTATAATAACGATAACCTTTACGAGAAAATCGACGGCAAGGCCCCTATGTATCAAGAGGCCGGCTTTGTAAAACTCGATACGCAGCGGTTCGCCGCCAAAAGTAATTCCGAATTGGGATTCGAGCTTTACATTTACGATATGAACAACGCGAAGAACGCCTTTTCGGTTTACAGCAGACAAAAAAGGGCGGATGTTACTGACTTGAGCGACCTGGGTTCGTTGGCGTTTGGTTACGTGGCGGGCAACGCGATTTGTCTGTCGCTTGGCAAAAACTATATCGAAATGATTGGCTCAGCCGAATCGAACGAGCTGGTTGACGGGATGAAAGGTATCGCTAAGGACCTCTCCGCCAAATTTAAGCCAACTGGCAAAGACAGAATAGCCGAACTGGGATATTTTCCTACCCAAGGCACGGTGGCCGGAAGCTGGAAATTGCAGATTGATAATGCCTTCGGCTTTGACGGTCTTACCGACGCTTACTCCGCACAATACAAATCGGGCGATAAAGCGGTCTCGATATTTTTCAGCAAACGCAAAAACGCTGATGAGGCGAAAACAGTCGCGAAGAATTATTATGATTTTCTCGTAACCAACGGGGCCAAGGCGCTCGCAGTTGACAACGAAATTCTCAAGTCGGCCGGCGCATCGGTCGTGGATTTTTACGGTGCCTTCGAGATTGTTTTCCCGGCGGGCGTATTTGTCGGGGGCGTTCACGAGGCGGATGACAAACAGGCGGCGGAAAAAGGTGCAGAAGTTTTGATTGACCAGCTTAAAAGGGTAACTGGAGAAATCGGTGGCTGACCAGAACCAAAATAATCTCGGTCGAAGGCAACTGCTTGTCCGCGGGGCGAAAGCGGCGGCATCAATCGCCGCTGCTGTTGGTGTCGCTCGCTGGCTTTATGACCCTAAAGGGCCTGGGGCGAAAAACGAGGAAGTCAGCTTTTTGGGGACTTTAGCGAAGGGATTGCCTGATTTTTCGGTGCCGCGTAAAGATGGGCAGGTGATAAGTATCGTCAAAGGCCAAGACAGGTCAAAAACTGTAAGCAAGGCGATTGAACTTCTCGGGGGTATTGAGAGGTTTATAAAACCGGGCGACGTTGTCGTAATAAAACCAAACGTCGGCTTTGCGACGCCGCCGATTCTCGGTGCGACTACACATCCCGATGTGATCACCGCGGTCGTAAAATTGTGCTACGAGAAGGGCAAAGCCAAAAAGGTCATAGTAACCGACAATTCAATAAATGACCCCGCGAGTTGCTTTACAATAAGCGGTATCAGTAAAGCCGCATCAGCGGCTGGCGCGGAAGTTATTATGCCAAGGGATTCGTATTTCAGCCCGCTTACGCTTAAGGGCGGCTCACTGATTAAGGATTGGCCCATATACTGCGCCCCGTTTGCCAAAGCCGACAAGCTCATCGGCATAGCTCCTCTGAAAAACCATCACAGAAGCGCGGCGTCGATGACTATGAAAAACTGGTATGGCCTTCTCGGCGGCAGGCGAAACGTGTTTCATCAGGATATCAATAACATAATCGCCGAGCTTGCGATGCTGGTAAAGCCGACGCTGGTCATACTCGACGGCACGGTTACGATGATGACCAACGGACCTACGGGCGGGTCGGTGTCGGACCTGAAAAAAACAAATACGATGATTGCCAGTTGCGATATGGTCGCGGCGGATGCCTTCGGGAGTTCACTGCTGAATCTCAAGCCGGCGGATTTGCCGTATCTGGCAATCGCCGAAAAGGCAGGCGTCGGGACAGTTGATTATGAATCGCTCAAACCATTGAGGGCCGAAGTAACCTGAAAATAATATGAAAATCACGACGGTTCGAAGAATAAACCAGTTGTTCTTTTTTGCCCTGTTTGTGTGGTTTTGCATTGTCGCCACGGTCGGGGACAAGTTCTGGCAAATCCGGAATTGGCCGATTAACTGGATTTTACAGTTCGACCCGCTTGTTGTGCTGGGTACTATAGTATCAACCCGCAAATTTTACGGGCCTTTGCACTGTGCGATTGGGGTTGTAATCCTGACGATAATCTTCGGACGGTTTTTCTGCGGCTGGATTTGCCCATTCGGCGCGATACATCAATTCGTCGGCTACATAGGCAACCGAGGGAAAAGAATCGCTGAGAAAATCCGGCTCAATATATATCGCAAGGCCCAGTGTATAAAATACCTGGTTTTGATTTTCTTTGTGGGAATGGCGGCATTTCCCTCACTGGCAGGCACTTTGCAAACAGGATTGCTTGACCCCATCCCGCTGGTAACACGTTCGTTTCAGCTTGTGTTGCTTCCCATTTTTGACAGAGGTACATATTTAACCTCGGTCAACGCGCGTTACTATGAGTTTGGCTGGTTGATACTCGCCGTGTTTGCAACAGCAGTCCTGCTGAATCTTGCCATACCGAGATTTTACTGCCGGTTCATTTGTCCTACCGGCGCGTTTTTGGGAATTATCAGCAGGTTCTCGATTTGGCGTATCGGCAAGACCAAAAGCGAATGTATTAATTGCAAGATGTGCGAAAGGGCCTGTGAGGGCGGCTGCGAGCCGAGCGGCAATATCAAAATCGCTGAATGTGTTCTTTGTTTCAATTGCCGGGACGATTGCAAACACGACCTCATCGCCTATCAGACCGTTCCCTCCCTTGCTGGTGAGACGCAAGTTGATGTTTCCAGAAGGGGGGTTGTGTTGTCGTTTGTTAGCGGCGTATTGGCTGCGCCCGCGATTCGACTAAGCGGCAAGGTCGCCTCGAACTGGTACACCGGTGTTGTTCGCCCGCCGGGGGCTTTGGCTGAGCCGGAATTCCTGAAACGATGCCTCAAATGCGGCCAGTGTATGCGGGTTTGCCCGACTAATGTCATTCAGCCGGCTGGTCTGGAAGGTGGCCTCGAAGTATTATGGTCGCCAATACTGAATAATCGCATCGGCTCAAGCGGCTGTCAGTTGAATTGCGTCGCCTGCGGACAGGTCTGCCCAACTTCAGCAATCAGGCCCATTACTCTCGATGAAAAAAGGGGCCTCGGTGATTTTGAATCTGCCGGGCCAATCAAACTCGGAACAGCATTCGTTGACCAGGGCAGATGTCTGCCGTGGTCAATGGATAAGCCCTGTATTGTCTGCCAGGAGAATTGCCCAGTCAGCCCCAAGGCGATTTTCACGAAGGATGTTTTTACTACGGTCAGAGACGGCGTAGTTTCGATTAAGCAGGTAACAAGCCGCACAATCGAGATTGACAGAGGCATCCCCGCGGACAAATTCGCCACAGGCGATTATTATGTTCTTTTTGAAGATGGCAGTCGGTGTAAAATCTCCTCAAATACCGCTACTTCAGTAGGGATTTCCGAAGGCAAAGTGCCTACGGCGGTGGGTAAAATCGAAATACAAGTGCGATTGCAAAAACCCTGTGTGGATATCGGAAAATGTATCGGCTGCGGCGTATGTGAACACGAATGCCCCGTAAGCGGCAAAAGGGCGATACGGGTAACCGCTGAAGGCGAAACCAGAAGCACAGACCGAAGATTGTTGTTATAATAGCACAACATGGTGAACAGAATAGCGTTGCCGAAGGTAGATAATAGTTGA